>JAGOJH010000002.1 GCA_017995215.1 Thermoclostridium sp. | reverse complement strand
GCTTGTTATAAGTTACGCATACTGGCAAAATGCGAGTGATAATATAGGTTTGGGCAACTTGTCGGTAGAATCTGAGTCAGGTCTTTTATTAACAGGTATAACTATTTCTGATGAACATTAATTCTGGGTCATAGCTCTTAATTTGGCCAGAACCACAGGGATGTCATAGAGTTTAATAAACTACATAAATTTTGGTATCATTCAATAAAAAAGGACCAAGGTCATTCAATAATGACTTCGGTCCTTTTTAATGAACGGAAAACTAAAAATCGTTAATCATCTTGTTGATTTCATCCTTTGTTAATTCCTCACATTGTAAATTCCGAATTCCATAGACCTTGCTGCACATCTCCAGAACCGTTGGCCGGTGAGAGGTGATGATACAGGTTCTGGGATAATTATCTTGCATGATGTTCCGCAATACGTTTCGCTCGGTAGCCACATCCAATGCAGAGGTGGCTTCATCCAGAAAAAGAACCGGTGATTTGCGCAGCAAAGCCCGGGCGATGGAAAGCCGCTGGGCCTGTCCTTCAGAAAAACCGCCGCCACGCTCTCGGATGACACTGTTGATGGTTTCGGGAAGCTTCTCTACAAAGCTCCAGGCACATGCAAGCTTCAGGGCATCGACGATTTCCTCGTCAGTAGCGTCTGGTTTAACATTGCGCATATTCTCAGCAATCGTTCCTGTAAACATGGTATTCCCCTGAGGGACATAGGAGAATAGCTTTCTTGCCGCGGGTGTAAGGGGGATAGGCTTGTCAGGAGTGCTCCCGGCATATAGCAGGCATTGACCTGACTGGGGATGAAGTAAGGCCAGTAGAATTCGCAGCATTGTTGTCTTGCCTTCACCGGACGGCCCGACAAGAGCAACAATCTCATGAGGCTGAGCCAGAAAACAGGAATTTTCAAATACCCTGGTTCCATTCCGGTAGGCGTAATCGATATTCTGTATAGAAAGGGAGATGCCCTCAGTGCGGGATATTTGATATAGTTCATCCACGAGGGGTTCATCCAAATAATCCTCTCTGGGCAAATCAAGAATCTCACGCAGCCGTTTGACCGATGTGGTGATGGAGATGGCATTGGGGATGGTTGACATCAGTGTATTCAGATTACCGGTCAGGGAACCGGACAGACCGAGAAACATAGTCATTGTACCATACGTGATGGCACCGCTCCATACACGATAAATTCCCCAGCCGTAACAGGCATTGGAGACAATAATACCGACAACAGACATGATGACGGAGGTTGTAATCGACATTTTCTGAAAACGCATCCGCATCATCATATAATCAGCCTGCAGCTGTTTGAGCTTTGCGCTGTAGAGATCCAGAATGCCAAAGGCCTTGATGGTTTGCAGGTTATAAAATGCCTCCTGGTTAAAGCCGGACATTCTGGCGCCCATCCTTGCACTTTCCATATTATTGTTTCTCATGCGTTTCAGCAGAGTCCGTGATAAAAGGAGACTGACCGGAAAACCTGCCAGAGCAAACAGCGCAAAGCTCCAGTCATAGTTGAGAATGATGATGAAGGAGCTGAGAAAACGAACAATGTTAATGATCAGTGAGGGAATAAAGTTTAAGACGCTTGAGGAGATAACGGAAACATCTGATAACCAACGGTTTAAAAGATCCCCGGAATGGTAGGCTGAGATGGGTTCCCAATCAGTCAACAGAATATTGTCGAAGATATCCTTTTTAATTTCATTATCAACTGTTAAGCTGATACGAACGGACAGATATCCGGAGATCTGACTGATGATGACATTACCGATTGAAAAACCGATAAAAAGGGAAAAGGTTTTAATCAGCAGCCCGGTTTGATGACCGGTAATAATATCAACCAGATCCTTAGACAGTAAACTGGATACCAACGAGATTGCGGTACCGGAAAGACCAATCAGAGTATAGATAATCATTTGCTTCCAATAACGTCTGGCATACTGATACATCCATCGGGTGCTCTCCCAGATATCCTGAAGAATTCCTTCTCTTATTCTTTTGAATGCGTGACGAATGATATTTCCCATTTGCATTATCCTTTAGATAGTAATTCATCAATATATTGGTGCAGCTGTTCCGCAGCCTCCGGTTCCTTCCGGCAGACAAACCGTAGCACAGGAACCTTTTCAATCAATTTCCCGGTAAAGGAGAGATTGTAATCCAACAGCTTTGCTGTCCAGGTTGGTGATATGAGCCTTGCAGCGACAGATAACTGCTGCTTGTCCCTTGGCAATGGCTGAATGGTATTCGTGGCACCTTGCTTCAGAAGAACAATGCCGCCAAGGGGAAAAGACTCTACGGAGTATATCTCTGAGGTACCGCACCAGGGAAGACCGGATACAATCGGCTCATCCCTGAGAAAGTGAATCAAATTTAAATCACCGTTGATGATGGGTGTCTGATACAGCTTATTCCAGTAATCTGCCTGCGTTGACTTGCCTGTGCCCGAGGACGCGCTGAACAGCCACACCTTGTTGTTGTAGAGGATGGAAGCGGAATGCAGAGCAAATACGCCCATTCTCTGTGCATAGATGAGATAGGGGTAACGAAAGGCGTGAAATAACTGATCCATCAGCGTTTTGCTGTCATAGGGGGCTTTGCAGTAAAAACAGGCCATGGTGCCATCAAGGGAAACAGTGATTTGCGGTATCAGGGAAGAATCAGCAGGGATGATGATATAAGCCTTACTGCTTACTAAAATTTCAAGCTCCCTTGTTTTAATGATCCGTTCTGCCTTAAATACCGGCTCAGGTGGCGTAAAAAGCACCTTCCAGTACTGCTCCGGGTTGTCCCTGGCACACAGGAAGCTTTGAAGGTTTGGGTGCAGGAGATCTTCGGGCCCTTGATAACCGATAACAAGACCGCCGATTTGCATGCTTATCGTACAACCCGAAGGCTCTATGTCGTTCTGAATAAGATGTGCGTCCTGCAGCTGCCTGAGAAACTGTTCGATATCCTTCTGTAAATCTGAATACTCAGCTTCGGTTGCCTGATAATGATCGACAAGATACTGAAACAGCTCCGGCTCTGACATTCCGCTTTCAATTGCTTTCCAAAGCAAAAGGCCGGTTTCATTTAATTGAATGCCTCCCCGGAAAAGGGTAATGTTTTGACCGTATGGCAGTAAATAATAGGAATCCTGTATCTGATATAAGGAAAAGCCCTCTGCTGTTTTCATGATTATCTTCCTAATCCATGAATTGTTTGGTGCCGTTATAGCATGGATGTATGAATTGTTTTTGATTATTATAGCATTTACACAAGAAAAATGCTACGATAAGTTAAAAATAGTGTCGAAGAAGGACACAATTCTTCGCTCTGGGAACTTGTGTGCCATAAACGAGTTAAAGAAAAGCTGTATTTGTCGCTTTAATCATTCAATAGATGTCTGACAGAACAGGAAAATTTATGTATGAGAGAAAAACTGACATATTAAAATTGCTGGAACAGGGAGAGGTCATTCAGATTCAGCCGAAAGGGTACAGCATGTACCCGATGCTAATTCCGGAACGCGATTCGGTGATCATCAAAAGGGTGGAGCCGGAGACCTTAAAGCGTGGAGATGTGGTCTTATTTCGGAGAGATGAAGGTATTCTTGTTCTGCATCGAATTTGGAAGGTAAAGCCGGAAGGAGTCTTTCTTGTTGGAGACAACCAGGAGGCCATTGAAGGCCCCATCAGAAAAGAACAGATTAAGGGGCTTCTGGTGGCCTTTATTCGCAAGGGCAGGAAAATATCCGTAAAAAATCCGTTCTATCGCCTGTATCGCATAGCCTGGCTTATACCCCCAACCTTGCGCTTTCGAATTTGTAAGCTGGGGGGAAGACTTCTGCGCCTGTTTCATATCGGGAAGAATGACATGGATGGAGAGAAATGATGGCAAATAAACTGAACTATCTCATCAGACATGCTGCAGGCATGTATTGGATTATTAAAGCCGATCAGCGGAAGGAATATATCAGACCCGTTGCAACCAATGAATGCGGAGCTATTCTATGGGAAAGGATTGAAAAGGGATCAAGTGTAAAGGAGCTATCGGTACTCCTTCAAAGAAAGTATGGCATTGGTCCGGAAGAAGCATTGGCGGATGTGAACGAATTCCTTGATCAGTTAATAGAGAATGGAATGGAAGCATACCTGAAAGAGAAAGGAATATTGAAATGAAAAGCGGTTTGCTGATAGAGGAATTGTATTTGTTGTCATTCTTAAAGCAGGCCCTTACCGGCTCACCGAAGGGAGAACCCTTAGATGATAACGGGTTAACGGAAAAACAATGGAGCTTGATGATAAACCTGGCCGAGAAGCATGGAGTACTGTCTTTATTATATGATGTGCTTTCAGAAACGGAAGGTCTTCCCACTGATCTGTTTGATAAGGTGAAAAAAGTAAGCCGCAGTATAGTGCTGCAAAACTATCGTTTGCTCTATATCTCGAATGATATTGTTCATTTGCTGGAGAAAGAGGGCATTCCGGTTATTTTACTGAAGGGAGTGGGAACGGCATCCTTGTATCCGGTTCCCGAGCTTCGTAAATCAGGAGATGTGGACATACTGCTTGGAAACATGAAAGATAAGGATAAAGCATTTGAGATATTAAAGGCTAATGCTTATAAGATGAAGGATAAGCAGCACTCCAACCATCATGTTGAATTCGCTTCCAGGGAGGGCGTTGTAATTGAAGTACACACCATGCTGGCAGAGCCCTTTGACAATCAACAGGTTAATGACTATTTGGAAACGCTTGTCATCGATTATCAAAGGAGTAAGCAATATAAAGAAATTATAGGCAGCACGCTTCCGATTCCGGGAGAAGCGTTTCATGCGTTCTACCTGCTGGTCCATATGCTTCAGCATTTTCTCAGGGCAGGCTTTGGATTAAAGCTCCTTTGCGACTGGGTCGTATTATGGAATCGGGAGATGGACGAAGAAGAGCGTCAAATCTATAGTAAGCTGGTGAAGGAGTGTGGACTGACCGGGTTTTCTGACAGAGTTTCGGCAGTCTGTGCCACCTATCTGGGCCTTGATAAAACAAAAATCGATTTTTATCAGCCTGATTCCCTATCATCGGAAGTGACTGAGGATTTTATTAAAGAAATAATAGAGGCAGAAGAGTTCGGGAGGTCAGCCAAGGATAGAATGGTATTAGTCACAGACACCTCAATCCTGGGTTATGTCAGAGAATTTCATCACCAAATGCATCTTAATTATCCGAAAGCAGGAAGATGCTTTTTCCTCTGGCCTGTCCTATGGCTGTTGACTCTGATGATTTTTCTCAACAATAACCGCAAAATCAGGAAGGTATCTGCAAGAGCTATTTTTTTAAAGGCAAAGAAAAGAAGCAGAAACGTAAAAGCGATGAAGCTGTTTGAGATAGAAAAGTAACTAGCGGGTATCATCATTGTAGCGAGATGAAAAGGAGATTCTTCATGGAAAATACCTGAATTTCAGAGGGAGCCTACACTGGAAGCTATTGCTATGGGGGCTGTCTGCCGGACTGTCCCTGAAGCTTTATTACCTTACCTCGCTTACGATAAAGCTCTTGATTGATTCAAAAATTGACGAATCACTATCCAGTGTCGGAAAACATTCTCAGTCATCAAATTTAGATAAATGAGGGTCGGCTAACTGCTTCATTAAGCTTTTGTTTTCATTGGTCAAAGCTTCAATCTTTATGAGGTATTCTTCATTTTGCAGTTCAAGCAAATCAATTTTTTGATTCAGAACGATTAACTTCTTTTTACATTGCTCAAGTTCTTCTTCCAATAAAATGCTCTTCGCACTTTTTTCGATCGCATTATTTTTAACTTGAGTTTTGAGCGTGATTATAGCAGCATTTAATGCTTCGTTCTCTTCCCGGAGAGCATCCAGGACCGCATTCACTTCTGAAACCTTATAGCCCAATAAACTTCGTTTCATTTATAAACTTCCTCTGTATAGCATTAAATCAAACCCGATGCAGATGAGAACCCATTTAAATCGACTGCTGGAGGATGAATTTAACCAATCAAAATGAACAACATTTCCTTTATCATATCTTATACTATTTTGGATGTCAACGCGCTATCGCATGCCGCACAAAGGTTTGGTTCCCGGTTTATTCCTGATTCAGCTCAGGTGAGGATGAGAAATTACTATATGACCATCATCAATGAAAATCATTGGTAATAAGGCAATAATGCTAATTTGACTATGCTCAGAACCAGAAAGTTTGACAAAAACCCCCTCTTTTCAATGGAATTTTTTTATGCTAAACTATTATTGTGGGGGATTCTTGAAATAAGGTCAATATATTCTTTCGGCTAATTTCGTTTTCCCATTTCCAGGGGATGTGAATGTGCTGAAGTGCCGAAATGCATTAATTTTTCAGGTTTCGGAGCACTTTTTTCTGTTGCGCCTGGGTTGCAGGGAAAAAAGCGCAGCAGAGAAATGTTACCAAGGGGAAAATAAATCTTTATGCCAAATATTTTAATCATAGGAGATTATAATCCTTTAACAAATCATTTAATTGAAAAGCTTCACACTGAAAAGTGGCATATTTATACACTGATAAGCAACAAGAAGCTTCTGAAGCCGCTTCACGTGTTTGAACAATATGTTTTTGACTATCAAAGTGACAGCATCAAGGAAATCGTTGCGAGCTGTCGACCGGATGTAGTTCTTTTTTCCGGTGCGTATGATTCCTGTTACCATTGGAACAGTGAAAACAATGACACTGCTTTAAGCTATACAGCAGATCTCAGCAATATCCTCATCGCTGTCTCACTTCAAGGTGTCCGGCATTTTGTTTATATTTCTTCAGAGATAGTTTTCGAAGATGAATATATTGTTGATATTAAAGAAAATATGCCCGTTTCTCCCAACAGCTATAAGGGTATGGCTATTGCTCAGGGCGAAGATCTTGCGCTTCACTATGGACAATCCGCACAGATGGAGGTTACGGTTGTAAGGTTATCCCAAATGTATGGAATTCCGAAAGACAGGAGCGGATGCTGCGACATTTTCTCCAGAATGTGTGTTGAAGCGATCGTGAACGTACGCTTACGCATCAATGCCAAAAGGGTATTTTCCGGCCTGTGTGTAAAAGATGCGGTGGAAGCACTTTTTTTATTGATACAGGCACCGGAGAGAAAACATCATTTGTATCATATTTCTTCCATGGAAGAGGTCACAGAAGATAAGGTCGCACAGGTGATTAAAACCCATTGTATACAGGATGTTGAGGTTGTCGATCAAACCGTGGGATTAAAACAAAGATTCATATTGTCCAATGAGAGATTTCGCAGCGAATTTCCGCTGAGCTTGAATTGTAAATGGGAGGAAATGATCCCCTCAATAATCACTTACATTAATCACCACAAAAAGCGTTTTCTGCAAGATGGCGAATCCATAGAAACAAACGGAGATAAGTCTTCGTTTATCCGCCTGCTGCATAAAGCTCTGCCTTTTGTGGAAGGTATTGTAATGTTTATACTGGTTTTTCTGTTCAGTCATGGCACCATTGAAAGCCGGTTTTTTGCCAGCATTCATTTTTATTTGTTATATGTATTGCTCTTTGCCCTCATGTATGGCAGACAGATGGCAATATTTACTTCCCTGCTCAGCGCCATTGGCTTAACCTTAAGCCAGGTGCTTCATTCAACAAATGTTTCCTTCCTGATAGAGGCCGATACATACCTTCAGATTGTGCAAATCTTTCTTGTTGGATTATCCGTTGGCCATTTAAAGGACAAATTCAAGGAAACGAAGGATGAAATGGATGAAGAAGTTAATTTTCTGAAAGATCAGCTGAAAGATATTTCAGTGATAAACTCCAGCAACGCTAAAATAAAGGATTATTACTCAGATAAGCTCATCAGCAGCAGAGAAAGTATCGGCCGCATTTATGGCATAACCTCAAAGCTGCAAAAGTCAGAAAAGGGAGAAATTTTGTTTGCTGCTCTCGATACAATTAAAGAGATCATGGAGACAGAGGGGGTCTCTATTTACCTGATATCCAATAAAAAGTACTGTCGTTTGGTATCCTCGTCAGACAGTAAGGCTGCGTCTTTGGGTAAAACCCTTCTTATAGATGAATATGGGGTGATTTTTGAGATATTAAGGTCAGGACAGGTATACACAAACCGCACGCTGGATAGCTCTCTGCCCATGATGGCCAGTTCTCTTTTCAGCGACGAGGGTAACATGAGAATCGTCATTTTTCTCTGGAACCTTCCGTATGAAAAAATGACTTTGTATTATGCAAATCTGCTCACCGTTGTGGGGGCATTGGTGTATTCTGTTTTTGTCCGGGATGCCAACTACCTGGATGCTTTGGCCTACCGCCGGTACATTCCCGACACTTCGATTTTGCAGGATACAGCTTTTGAAGAGATGATGAGTATCTATAAACGTGCAGAAGAAAATGGCTATGCAGAGTCCTGTATTTTATTTATTGAAAGAGGAAACCTGTCGCTAAAGGAAGTTAACGACAAGATACACCCATTACTCCGGGAAACCGATTATATTGGTGAAAGGCCTGACGGCAATCTGGCAATTTTATTAACCAACACCAATAAAAACGAGTCCATCCATGTAAAGGAGCGTCTGGAGAGAGAGAATATTACGACCCAATTACTTTGAAAACAAAACAAGCTTAGTTCAAATGATTGAAACCAGCTTTAAGGAGTAACGATGAATACGGCAGGCCTTTATCCGGTTATTATTATATTAACAGTGAATAGCCTTTTGGCCATACTGATATTTGCTGCATCCTTCTTTCAAAAAGCGGAACAACGCAGCACTGCAGTATTGCTGTCATGGTTTATCTTTATCGTACCCTTAATTGGCGCTGTATATCTGCTGCTAAGCTTCATGATCAACTATTTCATCCGTAATCAGAATGTGGATATGAGTGATGTTAGCTTCAGCCAGGAGAGAGAAAAATTAATTTTACCCCCTGATATCAGTGCGGAAATGAATTACGTGCCCATCCATGATGCAATAGCAATATCCGATACAGCAAGCCTCAGAAGACTCTTATTAAATACGATGCTCAGCAACGTAAAGAATAAGATCTCCAGCATTGCTGCTGCCATGAACAGCCAGGATACCGAGACCTCTCATTATGTTGCCACAATGGTCATGGATGTTTTATCCGAACTGCGTTCTGCGGCTCAAGACATGATTGAAAAAATGCAGAAAATCCCTGAAGATGTAGAAATGAATCTGTTGACCTTTGACTATATCTATGAATTTCTCAGCCTGAAAATCCTATCCGGTGTCGAGCAGGAAGCTTATATATTCACCCTGGATGATGTGGCTGAAAACCTTTTTACCTACAATTTGTGGTATATGACTGCAACACATTACCTGCGGATGACCGATATGTTTATTTCCATCAGAAATTTCAGTATGGCAGAAAAATGGAGCTCAAGGGCCGGTCAGTATCGCCCGGATATGCTCGATACTTACAAGGCTAAATTGCATTTGTTTTTTGAACAGCATCATTACAGTGCATTTTATAAATGCCTGAATGAGCTGGTGAGCTCACAGATCACCGCTGATAATGAGGTGGCAGAACTAATGCAAATGTACATTGAGCAGAGATAAAGTGAATTTTATTGAGGATGAGAGTATAATATGTTATCCAGACAAATCTATTCGACAATTATCATGTTGTTTATAACTGTATTTGTAATGTTCATGTTCGTAGGGATCTTTTCGAATACGGACAAGGCTATGATCAAAGATATGAACACGGAAAAAATTCATATACGGCAAAAAGACACCCTCACAGCAGACTGCCTGAACATGGCTTTTGAAGATACGGTGAGAGTAGGTGACGAGGACGGAATTTTTCAAAATAAAACGGCTGTGGCGATAATAGCCTCCGATAGGGAAGAAGCAGCGACAAGACTGTTGATGGAATGGTGCGTTTACCATAAGTATTTATTCAGAATCTATACTGAAATACCTGACGAAAAAGATATTACAGACTGCCGCATTGTTCTTTTCGGAAATATTCAACTTACGGCAAAGGACAGCGATACTCTGTTGACTCTATCAGAGGGCGAAAAAACGATGTTATTTACGAAGCTGCCGGATTATCAGGAACTCAACTCCAGTAAAGCACTGGCTGATTTTTTTGGTATAGCAGAGCTGATTGAGCCGAAGGCTTCTGCAGATGGCTTCAGAATATTCCCCGGTTTTATGACAGGAGAGGGTAGAATATACCGGGAAGGCGACTTTTACGGAAGCAAAGATGATACCTCCGTTCACATACCCTATTACAAATTATCAGCGGGTTACGAGGTGTATGCGGTTGGGCTTTTTGATAACCAAACCGCGCTTGGGATAGAGAATAAGGATTTACCACCCCTTTTATGGAGAACCAAAACCAATCGTTCCTTCATATTTGCAGTGAACAGTGATATTTTTCAGGGAATGCCTATGCTCGGCGTACTGACGGGTTTTATGGTGCAGGAATCGGAGTGCTATCTGTACCCGATTGTCAATGCACAAACCATTTCGATTACCGGCTATCCGTACTTATCAAACGAAAACGAAGCCGCAATAACACAGATATACAGCAGAAATTCGGAAGCCCTGGCCAGAGATATATTGTGGCCGAACATGGTTCAGGTTTTGAGAAATTATGGCACTTCCTTTAATTTTTTTGCTGCTTCACAGCTGGATTACAGGGATGAGATCGGACCCCGTCAGGATTATCTTGACTTTTATCTGAGGGAAATCCATAAACTGCCCGGTGAAGTCGGCCTTTCGCTGAACCAGGTGTCTGCTGTGGATTTGAATGAGATTATCGATCAAAACGCACTTTTTTTTGGAGAACACCTTCCCAATTATCCATTTACGGCATTATATACGGGTGATTTCAGCAATAACGAAATCAGGGGGAAATTGGATAATAGGCTATTAGACCGGATTAGCCTGGTCATGTCGGATTATGAAGAGGGGGATCAAATCCTTGGCTTTTTAACGGAGGAGGTGTTGTCTGTGAAATTCAATCTGGATGGGTTTCAGCATGAAACCCTGGATGATCTGCGGATGCTCGCTGTTCAAAACTCATTGGGAATGAGCAATATGAAGGTGGACGTACAACAGGTAATCTTTCCACAGGATAGCACGGAGGAATGGCATAACCTGAGTTTGAGCTGGTCCAGGGGGAAAACCTATTACACGGAGTATTCCGGGTTTGACATGGTTTCCATGGCTGAGCTTGAAAAGCGTGTCAGACGTTTTCTTGCTCTGGATTTTACCTATGAATACCATCCGACGGGAATTGATATTCGTATTGGAAATTTTGATGAAGAGGCTTATTTCATCCTGAACTGTTATGACAAAAGCATTGATTTCGTGACCCATGGAGAAGCTTCAAGAATTTCAGCGAACACTTATTTGATAAAGGCTATTGATTCCAACGTCAAAATTGGGCTGAAAGAGGATAACCTGCTGCACAAACCGAAGAATAACACCATACTGCCGAGTAACCCTGAATTTAGTTTGCCAGAGGAGGAAGAGCCATGAAGGTATGCTTTATTGCAGAAGGCTGTTATCCTTATGTTGTCGGTGGTGTATCCAGTTGGATCCACAACATGATCCGGCTGTTCCCCAATATTGAATTCCTTCTGGTTACAGTGATATCCGATCGCAGCACCAGCGGTAAGTTTACATATGAGCTGGCAGACAATCTGACACAGGTGCATGAGGTCTATTTACAGGATGTGGACTGGGTTGGTAACAACAAGGGCCCCCGAAACCGGATTCATTTGAAAAAACGCGAAGTGGAAGCACTGAGAAGCCTGGTCATTGGTGAAGAAGTGGACTGGGTGACGGTTTTTCATTTGTTCGGACGAGAAAATATTTCTGTGAACAATATCCTGATGAGCCCTGAATTTTTATCCATTACAAAGGATTGCTACAAGAAGAAGTACGTGAATATTACTTTTTCGGATTTTTTGTGGACCCTGCGCTCTATCTATCTGCCATTATTCTTTGCATTGAAGTGCATTCCACCGAAGGCAGATGTATATCATTGCGTATCAACCGGATACGCAGGCATTATCGGCAGCAAGGCGTTGTCCCTTTATCCGGAGGCCAGGCTGTTGATCAGTGAACATGGTATTTACACCCGGGAACGTGAAGAGGAAATCATTAAGGCGAAATGGGTTCAAAGCATTTACAAAATCATATGGATTGAACAGTTCCGCAAGATGTCCAGAGGGGCATATTACTTTGCAGATTTAGTCACATCGCTGTTTCAGACAGCACAGTCCCTCCAGATAGAATTGGGATGTCCCCTTTCGAAGGCCATTGTTACCCCCAATGGGATCAACGTGGAGCAATATGCAGATATACCAGGGAAGGACCCGGGGGATCCTCACATTCATGTCGGTGCAATCTTGCGCGTCACACCGATTAAGGATGTAAAAACCATGATAAACGCATTTTACTATGCCCATAAGAAGCAGCCCCGGCTAAAGCTGTGGATTATGGGACCTGAGGACGAAAATCCCGAGTATGCGCAGGAATGTCATGAGCTGGTCAGCGCGTTAAAAGCAGAAAACATAGTATTTACCGGAAAAATTCGTACTGCAGACCATATTGGCAGGATGGATATGACCATACTGACCAGCATCAGTGAAGGTCAGCCCCTGACAATCCTGGAGGGCTTTGCTGCGAAAAAGCCCTGCATCGCCACCAATGTGGGTAATTGTCATGGTTTAATCCATGGCGAAGGTGATTTCTTCGGAGAAGCAGGGATTATAGTACCGGTGATGAATATCTCGGAAATATCAAATGCGATCCTGAAGCTGGCGAATCATCCCGAGATGGCCGTGCAGATGGGTGAAAACGGATATCGGCGGCTCATGGCCCGATATAAAAGCGTATACATGGAGGAAACCTACCGGAAAATCTACAAAACTCTGGCAGAAATGAGTCATGTGGATTATTCGGAGCAAACCTTTGTTCCAAAGATGAAGGCTTGTTTATAGCGAACAGAAAGGCGGGCATGAAATGGCGGGCATTGGCGTACAACTGAATAAAATATTCGGCAGGCGAACCATAACCTCGTCCCTCTATGGTGTTGGGTTCAGCTTTACCTATACCATCGCACCAATGCTGGCAGTTATCGGATGCTTACTGGCAATGTTCAAGCTGCTGCAGTTTGATACGGTTGGCTATATAGAGAGAGAAACCTTTTCCTGTAGCATTTTGTATATCTTTATTTTTTCTCTGCTAACTGCAGCTCCCTTCAATTCGGTTTTATCGAAGTACCAGACTGACAGGATTTACGAGCGGCGATACGAGGACATCCGGCCTTGCATTTATGTAGGAACGATTACAAATCTGACCCTTTCCACTCTTTTGGCAGTTCCTTTTTGCATTTACGCAGTGGTGGTGGGAGAAATAGAAGTTTATTATATATTTACCGCCTTTATGGGGTACCTGGGGTGTACCCTGACCTTTGCCACGATGGTGTATAATTCCATCCTGAAGCAATACAAAAGGATTTCTGTCTATTTTATCTGCTCCATGTTGCTGACTCTTGGATTATCACTGCTTTTTCACTATATTTTCAGGTTTACCATTACCTACAGCATGTTATTGGCCTTATCCCTGGGTTTTTTACTGATAGCTTCGCTGGAGCTTTCCAATGTGCTGCGGTATTTCCCTGCAAACAGTTGCAAATACAGAGAGGTGCTTCATTATTACAGGATATACTGGAAGCTGATTGCCTCAAACTTCCTCTATGCCTTCGGGCTTTTTGTTCACAATTTTGTGTTCTGGGCACAGCCCTGGCACCTGGTGGTTCGCAGCACCTTTGTCTGCAACCAACCCTATGATATGGCTTCTTCCCTTGCCATGTTTACAAATATTTCGGCCAGTGTGTTTTTTATCTCCCGAGTGGAGATGCATTTCCATGAAAGATACCGGGGCTATATGGAGGCCGTGATTGGCGGTAAATTGGAAACCATTGAGAAAACAAAACAGAGGATGTTCCAGGGGCTTTCCTCCCAGCTGCTCTCTCTCGTACATCTTCAGTTTCTTGTATCGGTGGTTGCTTATTTTATTGCGATTGGTATTTTGCCGACGATGGGATTCTCAGGATTAACCATGGAGATTTATCCGCAGCTGGCAGTTGGCTTTTTTATATCGTTTTTAATGTATTCCGAGCTGTTATTTCTTTACTACTTCGATGACCGTACGGGTGCCATGATTAATGGTATAATTTTTGCTGGTGTATCACTTGCAGGCTCTGTGCTGGCATCTCAGTTCAGTGCCATATGGTATGGGACAGGGTTTACAGCTGCAGCCTTTCTGGCTTTTACCTTCTCGTTTTTCAGGCTGCGGTGGATTGAAAGGAACATTGATAACCTTATTTTTTGCAGGGGTACGTTAATTAAACAGGTAAATGAACAGATGCCAAAGGCAGATGTTTACAATGTATATACCGGGGCTTTAGGGGCGGAGCTCCTAACTGAAACTGCTTCTGCTGCAACCCAGGCAACAACAATCAAGTAAGCGGAAGGAAGGGATGAATTGCATGTCGATAGGACTTAGAATTTTAGTTTGCCTGGCAGGCATTACGCTTATCTACATAGCCAGAAAGGCCAATATCGTACGCAAAATGACGGAAAAGCAAAGCTTGTTCTGGATAATAGGGGGAATGATCATCATCCTGTTTGGGCTGATTCCCCGGCTGGTATTCCTGCTTTCAGACTTGTTTTCGGTCGAGTATCCGCCATCGATCATATTTGCGATCTCCATCATGCTTGTATTCTATGGTATTTTTAACTGCTACAGGACAAACGCGGAGCTGGCTGCCAGAGTACAGGAGCTTGCCATGCAGGTTTCCCTGCTAAATGATGAGAATGTTCAACTGAAGAAAATCGTCATGGCGGAGAAGTCTCTCGTGCAAAGTCTGACTTTCCTGGGAGAACAGAAGAATATGGAGAAGGTTGAGAATGAAGAAGAAATTGCTGTTTATCATCAACACCATGGGCCAGGCCGGAGCGGAGACAGCCTTGATTAACCTGCTGAAAAGGTTGGATTCAATGGCGAAATATGAACTTTTTCTTTATGTCATTCTCCCCTGTGGCGAGCTGTTTGAACGAGTACCAGAGAGCGTTCATGTGCTGAACAAGAATTTCAGCAAAAGCTCCCTATTCTCGTTTTCCGGATATCTTCGAAAGGCAGGCACTGTGGCGGCTTCGTTTTTTTATCAATTTACAGGCATTCGTCTGCTCCCACATATGATAGAAAATATCCGTCAGCAAAGGAAGACAGGCCGTAAGCTGCAACTCGATAAGCTTCTCTGGAGGCTTCTTGCGGTTGGAAGACAACCCATGAAAGGAAACTACGATTTGGCAGTGTCCTATATTGAAGGAGCGGCTGCATATTTTCTGGCAGAAAAAGTAACCGCCCGCCACAAGGCAGCTTTCATCCATATCGATTATCAGATGGCCGGGTACACACCTTTTATGGATCAGGGTTGCTACGAGCAGATGGACAGGATCTATGCAGTCTCCAATGCGGTGGGAGATAAGTTTTCCAGCATTTACCCGCAATACAGGGATAAGGTAAGATTGTTTCGGAATCTGCTGGACAGGGAGGAAATTTTAAAGAAGGCTGTAGAGGGTAAAGGGTTCACGGATGCTTTTGACGGAATACGCCTCGTGACCGTTGGCCGCTTGCATTATCAGAAAGGTTACGATATTGCCATCAAAGCTTTAGCAAGAATGATTCGTGATGGTTATCGCATACGGTGGTATATCATAGGGGAGGGGATGGAACGAGCCAATCTGGAAGCGTTAATCAGGAAGCATGGAGTAGAGGATTCATTTATTCTGATGGGGAAAAAGGACAACCCTTATCCCTATATGCAGCAAGCCGATATTTATGTGCAGGCATCACGCTTTGAAGGAAAGAGCATTGCCATTGAAGAAGCCCAGGTGTTAGGGAAAGCGATTGCTGCATCAGATTGTACAGGGAATACCGAACAGATTGAGCCCGGTTATGATGGGGTCCTGCTTGCGTTAAATGTCGACAATTTGGTTCGTGAATTGGAGCACTTGATAGACCATCCGGAATTACGGAAAAATTACGCACAGCGAGCCCGGACAAAAAAGATTGATCATCCGGAGGATCTCGAAGATTTACTGGCGATGGCCGACTGAAAGAGGGGACGGGAGAAGCATGAACAAGGTATTGATTATTATTCCTGCCTATAATGAAGAAAAAAATATCGAGAGCTTGTTTGATAAACTGTGCAAACCTGAGATCAGAAGCTTTGCAGATATTCTGGTCATCAATGATGCTTCCGGTGATCGTACCAAACAGATTGCACGGTCTTATGATGTATTGCTGATCACGCATATTTTCAACCTGGGTTATGGTTCTGCCTTGCAGGTTGGTTACAAATACGCTTCGAGACATCTTTATGAGTATGTTATTCAGCTGGATGCCGACGGGCAGCACAGCGTCAGCAACATAGCCAGCTTGTATGAATGCCTCAGAACCCCCGATTCTGATGGCAACATGCCTGATATCGTCATTGGGTCCAGATTCTTAAAGGGAAGCGAGGCTTATCGGATATCTGCGCTGAAAAAGTGCTCACTTTCCTGGTTTTCGTGGTTGATTCAGAGCTTCACCGGCCGGGTCATCACCGATCCGACCTCAGGCCTGCAGGCTTTAAACCGTAAAGCCTTTCTGTATTATTCCAGGTTTGGAAATTTTGATTATACTTATCCCGATGCCAATATGATCATTCAAATGCTGCTATTGGGGTTTCGGATTCGTGAGACCCCGGCCATAATGTATGAAAGAACAGCTGGAGTCAGCATGCATACGGGGCTTTTGAAGCAGCTTGCGTATATGCTGATCATGCCGCTGAGCATCATGAATGTGGTTATCAGGGTGAAAAGAGGGTTGCAGAAGGGCAATATTTCATAGAAAGGTCAATGATTATGCCGCAAATTGGGAAAGCGAATAAAGTGAAATGGATTCCCCTGCCGAGAACAGAAAAAGCAGAGGCTTTGAACAACCCTTATTGCGGATGGTATTCCATCTTCCGTTTTTATGCGGAAAGCACCTGCCAGGATCAGGGAACCGCACTTGATGAGATTGCGATCGACCCAGGACATCGGCTTTGTCTTGTAGAGATTAATCTGTTGCATTTTAATGATAAGCCCCTGTCGGCAGAAGCATTGCAGAACATCAGGAAGATCCTGCAGTATTTTACCTCTAAAGGCAGGCACCTGATTTTACGCTTTGTTTACGATTGGGAGGGCAAGGGTATCTTCAGTGAGCCGAAAGATATCGGTGATATCTTACAGCATATGGAGCAGCTGTCGGCAGCTCTGAAAGAATATACCCGGAGCATTTACATTCTTCAGGGTCTTTTTATTGGCAGCTGGGGAGAAATGCACAATTCCCGCTATCTCAGCGACAGGTATATCACACGTTTGGCAAAACAGCTGTATGACTGCAGTGGGGGGGACACGCAAATTGCACTCCGGTGCCCCAGCTATTGGAGAATGGTCTTTAGAACCGACCGGCCACTCAATTCCGAAACCGCTTACCTGGAGCGTCAAAAAGCCCGGTTCTCCCTGTTCAATGATGGGCTGCTGGCCTCCGAAACTGATTTTGGAACCTATGGTGTCATCTATGCCTGCGACTCACAAAAGTACGGAGATAAATGGGTGCGCCAGGATGAACTGGAGTTTCAGAACGAACTGTGCCGATATGTTTCAAATGGTGGTGAAGTTTTTAATGATAACGTGTATAATGATGCAGCCCCGGCCATAGAGAGCTTCAGGAAGATGAGAATATCCTACCTGCACGACCAATATGATCAGCAGGTGCTGGACAAATGGAAAGCCACCAAATCCGGTTCTGCGGATCCCCTGTGGCAGAACAAAACCGCGTTTGAATACATCACAGCACATTTGGGTTATCGCTTTACCATCCAGGAGGTGAAGCTTTCTGCCCACACTACAAGGGAAAACCATATCAAGATCGGTATCCGGTTATGCAATAAGGGTTTTTCTCCGTGTTATCATCGATTTGATGTGAAAATAGCTGTCCGGGATACAAAGTATTCGCAGCTATACGAATACGGTGTGAATACAGATACACGCTTCTGGATGCCGGACGTGCCGGTTGAGCTTGAAGCCGAACTGCCCACGGAAGAATGGAATACAACCCCATATCTTTTGTGCTTTGGAATTTTTGACCCCCGATCACAACAGGCGATCGGGATTGCAAACACCTTTTCGGCAACAGACCATCAGGGATACTATAGCCTGGGTCATGTGCAAATAAATAGAAATCATGGGGTTAGAAAAGTAATCCTGTTTCCCCGCAAGGGTTTAAAGGGTGGACTATGACAAATGCATTGCTGAATGTCGTCATCGTTGTAAAAAAGAATACCTCCCTAAGGTTCCTGAATACACTAAATAGTGTTCTTCAGCAGTTATACTCGCCGATTCAGGTTACCGTGGTGGACGCGAACGAGCAAAATAGCGCATACAGTCTTGGACTTCAGGAGGATCTGTCCTCATATCCCCAGGTTCAATACTTAAAGTTGGATCAGTCGTTATCCATGGCTGAAATTCGCAACCATATGCTTGAAAACCTGACGGGAAAATACATCGCGTTTTTAAGTGCGAATGATCAGTGGGATCCGGACATGGCTTCATATCAGATCCATCAGTTGAAGGGAAACCCGGAGGCAGCGGCATCCTGTGCGAATGGTCTTCTGAGGGATGAGAGAAAAGCCAGTGTTTCCATAACCCCTCTGATTGAGACCCTTGACCGGGATCCGGCAAGATGGGTTGTATATCCTCCGATAAAAATGTCAGCCCAGGTGATTTATTCCACTGAAGCCGTTCAGCTATCGGGTGGTTTTGACAGACAATTCGTAAATTATTGCGATTTGGATATGATCCTTCGATTAAGCAGGAACTACAGGGTCCATGTTTCAGAAGACTATTTGTGCGAAACGATAATAACCTCAGATCATATGGATTATGAATGGACCTTGCTTCAGGATTGTAAAAGGCTTCGCATGAAATATCTGGATTTACTGCTCTTGGATAGGAAGCTGAAACAGGAGTTTTATACAGGAATGATACATTTGGCCAAAATCAATTTTATGTGGCTGGATTATATGATTTACATTGTGATGTACTTTGTAACAGCGCCTGTTCGGACAATTCTTTCGCAGCTGAAGAAACTGGGGCTTATGATGAGGATTACCCTTCGATGGCTTCGGAGGGAGCTTTCCATCATCAGAGACTGCTTACGACTTCGCGATGTTTTACAACGGATGTCCAAAGGCCAACCTCTAAAGCCTATAAAACCGGAAAGGGTATACCCTGTGGAAAAAGTGCGGGAAAAGACCGTAACCTTTTTATCAGCCCGACATTACCAGCAGCTAAGTGCATTGGAATTATCGATGAACAGCGAGCAGAGAAACATTGTGATCCCGGCTGGTGTCACAGTGGTTCAGAGAGGTTTGTTTTATGGCTGCGAGCAATTGATTTCCATCCGGATTCCGAATACTGTAGTGGAGATTCAAGCACATGCTTTTCAGCGTTGTTGCAATTTGCGCCAGGTTATTCTTGAAAAGGGAAGCCGGATGACAAAAATTGGTGAGTATGCCTTTTCAGGCTGCAGGGCTTTGGAAGAGATTCACCTGCCATCCTCACTGGTGCAAATAGGAAAATACTCCTTTGCGGGCTGCGTTTCGTTAAGACAATTGTTGTTTAGAAACCTTGGAAACGAGAATATGCAGAACAGCAGCACTTTTCCGGTAGCCATACGTATAATTCCGCGTTATGCCTTTGCAGGCTGCAGCAGCCTTTCTGCAGCAGAGTTTGGAGCCGACAGCATCCTGGAGCTTATTGATGAAGGTGCTTTTGCAGGCTGCAGCAACCTTCATAAAGTCGTATTGACCAGCCTGAAGCGCTTGGGAGAGTATGTATTTTCCGGTTGTTATAAGCTTGAAACCCTTGCGCTTCTTCAGATAGATTCTCTGGAGAGTATAGGCAAAGGTGCCTTTCTGTACTGCGAGGCACTGTCTTACTTCCAACTGCCGAACCCGTTGGAGCGAATCAATATTCGTACGTTCTATGGGTGCTCCAAACTTAAGTTTATAAAAATACCGAAAAAGGTTCTATCCATCAATCATCAGGCCTTCAGGAAATGTCCCATGCTGACCGATGTCGTCATATTCGCCGGGGATATCGTGATATCACCGACTGCATTTGAAAAGCATACCCGGATCAAAATTGACGGGAAATAAATAACTGAACCATATTATAGAGAGCAGAAAGAATAAAATGAATGCAGAAGAGAAGAGAAATTATACTTATAGTGTGATCTACCGTTTGTCCGTTTTAATACTGCCCCTGATTGTAACCCCTTACGTTGCCCGCGTATTGGGTGCCGAGCAGGTGGGGCTGTATGCTTTCTCCAGCACTGTGGCCTGTTATTTTATCATGCTTGCAAAGCTGGGTCTTGATAACTATGGGAATTGGAGCATCGCTTCCTGCAGGGATGACCTTGAAAAGCGCAGCAGGGTGTTTTGGGGTATTTTCATCCTGCAGCTGATCACCTCCGTTTTATCCATTCTGATATTTGCTTTGCTGATCCTCACAGTGTTCCGCGAGAACAGGATGATCTATTGGTTACAGCTGCTGTATGTAGGGTCTGCTTTATTTGATGTCAGTTGGTTTTTCTACGGGATGGAAAAATTTAAAATTGTTACGATACGCAGTGTCATCGCAAGGCTTCTGATCATCGCAGGTGTATTTATCTTTGTGCACTCGGAATCGGATTTGTGGATCTACACCGGGATCATGTCAGCCTGCTTTTTGTTCGAGCAGCTGCAGCTGATTCCTTTTTTACTGCATCAGGTAAAAAGAGTCACCCTCCGAAGAGAGGATATCGCAGGCCATATCCTGCCGAATATTAAGCTGTTTATCCCCTTGCTGGCGTTGAGCATGTACCATTGGATGGACAGGATAATGCTCGGTGTAATGGCCGGCAGTACTGCAATTGTTGCATTTTATACCTATGCTGAATACATGATTAACCTGCCCAAGGGAATTCTTTCTGCCCTGGATGCGGTCATGCTTCCTAGAATATCCGGTCTCGTTGCCCGGGAACAAGCAGAGGAAGGCCTGCAAAAAATGCGGAATTCTCTTCGATTCAACAGCTTTGTCAGCTGTGCTCTTTGCTTTGGCATTGCCGGTGTTTCAACAGTATTTATGCCATGGTTTTTGGGACCGGGGTTCTCGCCGACAATACTCTTAACCATGGAGCTTGCCATCGTAATGATTCCGATGAGCATTAACAGTGTTGTGCAGACACAATATCTGATCCCTTTTAAAAAGGAGAAGGTATTCATCCAATCGGTAACCCTGGGAGCTGCAGCCAAATTCGTTTTGAACCTGATCCTTATCCCGGTTTATGGGGCCTCCGGGGCTGTGATTGGAACACTTATCGTTGAACTGGCAGTGTGTGCCTATCAAATGTACCGCATCCGATCGATTTACAGCTTCGGCCAGCTGGTGAAGGTGCTTCTCCCATTTTTGTTATGTGGTTCAGCAGAGTTTGCAGTAACCTATGCGCTTTCCGGCCTGCCGATAAACCCGCCGCTGCTGCTTTTAATTCAGGTTTGTGCCGGCGGTGCTGTTTATCTTGCCGGGTGCAGTTTATATTTGATATTGATCCGTAAAGAATATTTGAGTTTAAAAGACATGATTCAAACTTTACGTCAATAATTAAGGAGAGAAGATAAGTGATTGTTGATACTGGTGCTTATGTGATTTCATTGGTTCAGGTGTTTATAGCCTTCATCATACGGGACTTCTTAATCCCTCTTTTCGTGTGGAACAAGCATCTGAAGGGTAGGACCTGGGGCTACCGCTTTTGGTTCTGCGTCATCACGCAGGCCGCTCTTCAGATCAATCTGGTACTGCTGCTGGGCATCCTGAATATCTGTAACCGTTGGACGGTTATTGGCTCCAACCTGGTCGTGTATCTTTTAATTATCTGGAATTACTCTGATAAGAAAGGTTTATCCCGCATTAAAAGCTTTGTGGGGAGTCTTTGGAGCGCTTATAAGGAAGAAATGCTATTCCGATATATTTGGCAGTCTCTGACAGACTGGCTGAAAAAAATGTACAGATCCATATCAAGCTGGACGATTTGGGAGCACTTCAAGCAACATTGGTTGGAGATGATACTGCTTGCCGGCATTATCATCTATAATGGTTGGTTTTTTACACACAATGTGATGCATTATCATTCTTATCAGGCCTCCGATATACCAGTGCACCAATCCTGGATTTATGAACTGGAGCAGGGCACCTTATTTCCTGATGGAATCTATCCCTTTGGCATGCATGCCATGATTTATTTCATTCGCGTTATATTCGGTTATAACCTGCGTGAAATTCTTCTGTATGCCGGGTCATACCAGTTTATTATATTGATTCTGGGCGTATATTTCCTGGCAAAGGAGATCTTCACGGGAAAATATACACCAATAGCTGTAATCCTGATCACAAGCCTAATGCTGAATCAGGGCCGTTATGCGGCTTCTCTTCCCCAGGAAGCCGGTATGTTTGCAGTTGTTGGCCTGGCATACTTCATGCTTCGGTATCTGCATACCAACCCTCAAAGGTTCGAGATCAAAGGGGAATCAAAAAAACGCGGTTTATTATGGTTGAATGCTTATGTCAACCGTAGATATATCAGCTCGGAGATGCTTCTTCTGATGCTCAGTGTTTCTTTAGTCATTAACTATCATTATTATACGGCTATAGCCGCAGCTTTTCTGGTGATTGCGATAGGATTGGCATATATCCCCAGGATATTCAGGAAACAGTATTTTATTCCTTTGATGTTCAGCGGGTTGATGGGAGCCCTGATAGCGATAACACCGATTGGATTATCACTGGCGAAGGGTATTCCGTTTCAGGGATCCATTGACTGGGCAACGACGGTGATGTCCGGCGAAGAGTGGCATGGATCGGGAGAGGACTACCAGGACAAGTTGTCTGCAACGGTGGGCGAAGAATCTGTAGAAAATGAGGAATCCATAGAAAGCGAGGAACCGATTTCAGGAGTCGAACCGGATACAACTGTGAAGGATGAAACGAATCACTCCAGGATGTCAGTAAAGGCGATTATAAAATATTATTACGATTCCATATTTGATTTCGGCGTTAGCGCAATGCACGGCAGAGAACCAACCCGATGGTTGTTTGTCTGTTTGGGTATCGGTTTATTATGTGCTCTCATCATGCTTTTGATGAAGAAAACTCAGAACAATGGGCACGATTACCTTGCGATGACTCTCACAATGATGATTCTGTTTACCTTTGGCGCATCTGGGCCATTGGGCATTCCGGAGTTGATTCAAGTTGGCAGGATATCAGCCTTTGCGCAGCCCCTTGAAGGTTTGATATATGTGCTCCCGGTTGATTTTATCTTCTGCATGATGGCCTACTGGAAAAGCCGATCCTGGCAGACCATAACAAGGCTCTTGTCTTTGGCAAACTGTGCCCTTGTGATCATTTTAATCATCAATATGGGTTGGTATCATGACTTTTTTGGGGTATACCAGGCTTATTATAATGAACCGGTGTATGTGCTGCGAAATGTCAAAGAAACGTATCCGATTTACTCTTACACTATCGTATCACCCACCGACGAATACTATGATGTTATTGATCATGGAAGGCATACGGAGCTTTCCGAGTTTGTGAATATGGTCAATGGAAAACAGGAGAAATTTTACTTTACCACGGATTATGTTTTCTTCTTCATTGAAAAAGAAGTACTGAAGGATTACAATTATGGAAAGGTTAGGGTGGCACCGGAATATGCGGCGAAAGATTTTACCTTTATGAGAAATATCCTGGATTACGATTATCAGCGCGCGGTGATTCAGTCACAGGCATATTACTGGGCAAAAGCATTCGAACAGATGTACCCCCGCAACTTCAAGGTTTTCTATGAGGATGATATCTATGTTGTTTATCTGATGAAACAGAACACTTATAGCCCATACGATTTACAGATTGATTATTTGAAGGACTATAGAGACTTGCTTCAGTCCAATAGCATAATCAGCGATTGAGCGCACAAGGGGGGCCCTGATGGAAGCTCATCAAGCACTTTGTGCAGCCTATGCAGCCGACGATCATTATGCAAAATACCTTCTGTGAAGCCCGACTTGATTCATTTCAGGAGAAGACAGGCATTATATAATTACATGATATACTGAATCTCACCGTCATCTGAATCCAGAGAAATGGTAAAGGAGCTCATATAGCCCCTGCAAGTAATCCTGCCCTTTACTTTTTTACGATATTTCTTTTTCAGTGCGCCCAGCAATTCGCCGGGATCTTCTCCCAGATGCACTGCTTCCGTATTATTGAAGTGGATGGTGATCATTCCATCGTTATCCGCTTCATCAATCAGGGGATGCTGGTTGGACAAATCCCCTGCAGATCGCCAGCATAGAAGCGAACGCAGCACACTCTTTTGAATGAGCATTTCCTGGGCATAGGCTGTTTTGTGTATTTTAAGTGTTCCCCCTGCGATAAAGAATTTGACTGTCATCTTTTATTCCCTGCTTTCAAAGGTTATACAGTGGCCAAAGGACGCTGGCTTTTTTGCACCCTTTGTTAAAACCCAAAGAACCTTTTGATTTGCGGCTTCGGGCGCTGTCCCGTCCCCGTCGGTAAAGATGATCAAAAGCGGTATACGCATTTGATCGGCCAACTTAAAAACCGGGCGAAAATCCGTTCCACCGCTTTTTGTTCTTTCCCTGCCACGCACATACTGTTGTATCGGAGAAGCTGCGGTACATTCGGTGTCAAACTGGGTGACATAAAGAGATGCTCCTGTAATCCTTGAAATAGCATACAGCTCGGAATGGAACTGCTGAACCTGCTTGTCGGAGATGGAGCCGCTGGCGTCAACTGCCAAAAGCGCGTTGGTTCCGACGGTTCTTTTGCTGCCGGGCAGGTTGTCATACCGTTTGGACTCTTTTTTATAGGTTTTGTGAATGGCCACCTTGCCCCTTCCCGTCAGAAAACGTTTCAGGATAATCCTCCAATTCATTTGAGCCGATGAATAAACCTCCACGATATGCTTTTGCAGGCCGTCAGGAACTTCACCTTCGGCCTCCGCCTGTTGTAAAACCTCTGAAATCATGCTTTTCAACGCATTCCTGTTCACCTCGGCGCTGTCATCCTCGCTGCAGGGCTTGGCCTTCAGCTCCAATCCGCTTTTCAGCACAAGCTGTACTTCGCTTTTTCTGTCGATAAAGCTGACATTACCGTTATTTTCCAACAGGATTTCATAATAAGCTTCGGCGCTTTCAAGGGGAGGAATTTTCTCCCTGTACTCCCTGGCAATTTTGCCTGTAGTAACGGCATTTCCAGGCAGCATGGAGGGGGAGATATACTCGTTTACCGCCATGTCACAGGCCACAGCCCATAAAAGCTTTTCGCGGTTTCCGCGCCTGAAGGGATGCATCAAAACAAGATGAAGCAGCTCATGCATCACGGCGCCCATAGCCTGCTGCCCGCTAAGGCCTTCAAACCATTCGCGGTTATATAAAAGCTTGGGTGAAGATGCGGCATCCAGGAGGATGTCAGGTATGCTGCTGCTCTCACAGGGGGTGACAAGGGAGGCAACATATCCGTAAAACGGCTGCTTCAAAAGCAATTGTAAAATAACATCCTGTATTTGCATGCCATCACATCCTCGTCAGGTCTATGACTTTATCAATCACTTCGGGGAAGGCTTCAAGGGCTTCAGAGGCCTGTTCAAAATCATTCGACCGCTTTGTTGCCAGCAGCTTGAAAAACAGCACTTTCAATTCCTGTGGCAGGCAGTTGATGAAATCATTCATATTCTTCAGGTGAACAGCGTTCATTTCAAACTCGTTGATCATCTTCCGGATGAGGAGGTTCATCAAGTCCAGCCTGTTTTTATCAACAAGTTCAACGATGATCGGCCGGACTTCACCAAAGGAGGTTAACAGCAGCTTCACGGGAGGGATACGGAAGTCCCTTGTCTTCAGGTATCCGTAAAAGGAGGCGGCAGACTGGGGGCCAAGAATACCGGACACCAGCTCCATCATCAGCCTGCTGTCCAGGTTACAGTTGTTTAAAAGCTCCTGAACCTTCGACCAGCCTCTGGGTGTAGGTGCTTTTGAAAGGGCGGTGGAATCGGCAGACTTTTTAACAACCAGCAGCATGTCCGGAAAAGCCTGCAGGAAGGCTAAAACATCATCATTCGGGTTGCTCGCGAGGGAATACTCCAGATAATCTTCCAGATTGGCATGGATTTCAATGGCGACAAACCTGTCGAGCATGGCGTCATCCAAAGCGCTGACCGAATAATTCATTGTATCCGGGTTCATGGTTACACCAATTTTCCAGCCTGGTGCAAGACGATGCCCGTTAATTGTCCTGTCCAGCAGCAGGGGGTAGAGCACAGAGGTGGTGTCACTGGGCACTCGGTTAATTTCTTCCAAAACGAGCAACCCTTTATCAGGGTAAAGCCCTTCACTGACAGCTTGAATGGTGGGCAGAAACTGAGGAGCGAGATAACGCGTGATGCCTTTTTCCCGGTCCTTGTCGGGAAGCCCCATGAAGTCCGGGCCTTCCAGGGCTGCAGCGTAAAGGCCCATATAGCCGATGCCGAGTTCCTCGGCACATTGCCTGTAGGCAGAGGTTTTTCCGACGCCCCGCTCACTGATCAGTGCCGATACGCTGTCGGTGTGAAGATAGATTTCCTTGATACACTGTTTTGCCTCACGGATTCTCATGATTTTTATCCCCCTTACGGCGATGATTCTCTTCGCCGGATGGCACGCCATTGATTGAACGTTCTCAAACAGGTTCTATTGAATAGAACACATTGATAAATATTTAACAAACCAGATACTAACATTATAATCCTTTCATACCAAAATTCAAGTAGGCAGAAAAAATTGTAACGGATGAGGCTTCTGATGCCCTCGCCTTCCGCCCGGGGCAATCTCCGGTGAACTTCCTCTTGATATTATCATAAGTGAGACACTATCCCACAAAAGGATAACGCATCTCGATTTGATTCACAATTATTTGTTTAAGACGCTCTTGTTATCATCCTGACGGCAATCCTGTATATCATACACATACACCTGGTTGCCAATAATCTGATAGTGAAGGTGAAATAAACTTATAACACATCATTTATTTTTTTGCTGACCAGCCTTCTTCAATTTCGAAACAATCAACAGTAAGACAGGCAGTATCAGCCCATAAGTGAAAATGACAGGAGTCCAAACCAGTGTATCCCACTCGACTTGATACGGAACATTTTTATAGATAGTATCAGAATAAGCATAAACAATTAACAATAATGGGAGAACTAATGCTTTATAGCTTTTAAGCCCTAATAGCTGAGATAAACCAACGATGCCGGCATAAAAATAAAAAAATGTAGATACAAAATTTGTGATCATCCAAATAATTACAAACAGAGCCTCAAGTCTTGTAAAAACTACTCCTAAACTGATTTCTCTTGTACTCACAAAAAGTGGAAAGCGCAAATCCGCAGTTACAGTACTCCCAAAAGTAAGAGTACACACCAATACAGCAAGAAAAGCGGACATTGTTCCCAGCAAATAGCCTTTAAGTCTATATTTTATTACTTCTTTATCGTTTCCTGTATTCTTCGGGAAAAACATGTTTAGAAAAATAATTGGTAAAATGATAGAATTCAACAATGGAATTGTACCCTTTAAGACAGGAGCTATTCCATTTTCAAGTACCGGTAACAGATTTTCTCCCTTTATATTGGGAAAAAGCATGAGCATGGCTAAAATGAAAAGTGGAAAAACAATAAGATAAAATATCTCATCGGCTCTTGAAAATGCTTCCAGGCCATACAACAGAGCAACTGCTATAATAGCGATGAATAAAGCATTAACAGAAGAAGGGGGAAAATCGGGCATCAGTACTGTTGTAAAAAAATCTCCCACATACCATATGACCTGAGTACCTGTATGAAGGGCTGTAAAGGTGAAGCAAACAGCTACGAACCCTCCAACCCATTTTCCAAGCAGCAGCACGATAGTTTCAATCAGTGTTTTTTCAGGATATAAGCCTGCCAAACGAGTATCCATCCAAAGAACCAGCAGCCCAAATAAAGCTGCAATAATCCCAGACAGCCAGCCATCCGATCCTGCTAAAGCTGCGACACTGGTTGGAATGAAAAGTGGGGCAGTACCAACTGTAAAACCTAAAGTAATCGTCATTGACTGACGCTTGGATATGATGACTTCACTCATCCTTTTAGCCTTTCATTCGCTTTTTCTGACCAGCTTTCTTAAATTTTGAAATAATCAATAGTACGGCAGGAAGTATAAACCCGAAAGTAAAAATGAGCGGAGTCCAGACCAGCGTATCCCACCGGATTTCATATGGAACATTTTTATAAATGTTATCGGAATAGGCAGAAACGATTAATGCTGTCGGCATAACCAATGTTTTATAGCTTTTAAGCCCTAATGACTGGGATAAAGCAACTAATAAAGCATATGCATAAAAAAATACAGCCACAAAATTTGTAACTATCCAGATAAAAACTGTTAAAGCTTCAATTCTTGAGAAGATTACCCCTATGCTGATTTCTCTGGCAGCCATATAAAGGGGGAAACGTAAATTCGCAGTCACAGTACTTCCCAAGGTTAAAACAGTCGCCAGTACAGTAACAGCAGAAGTTACCATTCCTAACAAATAGCCTTTGAGCATAGCTTTTTTAGCTTCATTAACATTTCCTGTATTTACCGGGAATACCATGTTTAAAACTATAATAGGTAAAATGGTAAAGCTCAACAATGGGATTGAACCTTTCAACGCAGGGGCGAACCCCTTTTCAAGTATCGGCATCATATTGTCTACATTAATACTCGGCAGCAGCATGGCCATCGAAAAAATCAGAAATGGAAAGGCAATTATAAAAAATATTTCATTGGCCCTTAACATTGCTTCCAGACCATATAAGAGAGCGATTGCCATTACAGCGATGAATAAAAGATTAATCGAAATAGGAGGATATTCGGGTTCAAACACCGTTGTAAAAAAATCTCCCACATACCATGTGATCTGGGTACCAGTAAGAAAGACTATAAAGATAAAGCTTACAACTACCAATCCTCCAAACCATTTCCCAAGCAGCAGTATGATAACTTCCGCCAATGTTTTATCAGGATATAAGCCTCCCAGAGAGCTATTGATCCAAACCACCACTAAGCCTGCCAACAGCGCAATAATAACCGACAACCACGAATCCGGCCCTGCCAAAGAGGCGACACTGGATGCAATCAGCAAAGGAGCACTGCCAAACATAAAACCTGACATTGAAGTTATGAACTGACGCTTTGAAATAATGACATTACTCATTTTTTTACCCTCTCAATCCTATTCCAAAAACCCCTTCAACCAATTTGAAACAGGTGAGTATACCCATGCCACCCAGTCTGATGGATTGGGCAGGGGGACATCAAGGCTTCTTAGTATGCATAGAACAGTACCCAATAAGAGCATAGCTAAAAAGCTCCAAAGCTCTTTTTTTGATTTTCCTTGAAGTATTTTAGGTATTTCTATGAAACATAATGTAGTTGTAAAGGTTAATACAAGCAAAATATATACAATTGCCACGTCATTCATTTCCTTTTGAAAAGACAGATTTAGTACTTTCTCCCAAACCGTTTATTTGAACATGAGCTTTAACGTTTATCGGAAGCCTGGCGAATTCATCATTCCAATTGTTTTTGACTTGTTTCCATAGCTTTGGATATTTTTTGTGTATTTCCTCTCCAAAACCAAAAACATCAGTTTTAAAATCCTTTCTTGTGATTTCAAGCGCAGCGTTACAAACATCTTCTATATCTCCCTCTGCCTTACGACTTATTTTTTCAATGATTTCTTCACTTGTCAGGTCCAACTCTCCTGTTTGAGCCACGACATTGGCCTTTACCATGATTTCAACGTTTATGGCAGGCTTATTATTTAACAGGGTTGCTTTTCTTTTTACTTTTGTTTTGATAGCCTCGAAAGTCACCTGGCCTTGATCATCGTATTTTACTTCCCCGACGGTATTTTTAACATTCCCCATGATGTAGTTATATCCTTTGCTTTCATCTTCATTCAGCCAGCCTGCCAGCTTGTCATCTCGAAATACCGCTAAATTGGATACCATTAGTTTAGTGGGATCACTTTGTTTTAGTATTTCAATAGAATGTATAGGGTTTTTAGGATCAAAAAGCTTTATGCCTGTCAAAACAGGGTCTTTTCCGTCAGAGATAAGGTCGTTGACCAGTTTGTAAAGCTTAACCGTCTTTGTTGGAGCCCATGACTCCTCAGAGGTTTTAAGAGAGTTATAGATTTCAATTCCTGGTACTACTTCCAAAGGTGTCAGTTCCTTTAAAATATGATTTGCAGTTGTTCCTTTTGCTACAAGAAAAAAGAAGCCAGTACGGTATTCGTGACCACGGACAAAAAAATCAAGTGTTTGTTGAATACCTTCTTTTGCCATATCCTCACCGAAAACGACAGTTCTTAGATGCGAATTGTATATTTTTCGTGGAGATTGTTCCGTAATGCGTCTTTTAATCTCAAATAAATCTTTTCCGGTCTCAGTATATAATATAATCGGGGCTTCGTTTTGCGCCCTTCTTGAGGCGATTGCTTTAGGATTCAAAATCTGAAAGGTTAATAAATAACCATCTTCGGCTTTATCAATCCCCATGGAAATAGCTATTGCGAGTTCATTTAGTTCTCGCCCGCCCATACAGCCATTTAAAAACACCAATATTATAAGAGTGCAAAAAATTCTTTTCGATTTCATGATATCACCTGAACTCCTGGGATTCTTTTTGCTTTGGGGTTACGGGGTTATCCTCGTCTACTCTTGGCGATTGAGCTGCGCTGACTCCTGGAGGCCTGGATTTGCTTATCCATATTGGATATCTGAGTATGGAATCCTTCATCGCATATTTTGTCTTGGGAGCGATAGGTGCCATGTATGGAATGCCAATTGTTTTTAACTTGCATAAATGGAGGATTAATGCGATTAATCCCATGAAGACGCCAAAAAGCCCAAATATCCCTGCCAAAAACATAAAAGCGAATCTGATAATTCTTATCGCATTAGCCATAGAGTAATTGGGAATTGCAAAGCTTGAAATGGCAGTAATGGATACTATGATAACCATAACAGCGGATACTATCCCAGCCTCTACCGTAGCCTGGCCTAATACAAGGGCGCCGACGATGGAAATAGCCGGGCCGATAACCCGTGGCAATCTTATTCCTGCCTCTCTTAAAATCTCAAATATAACTTCCATGAGGATGGCTTCAAATAAGGCTGGGAAGGGTACGCCTTCACGTTGTGCCGCTATGCTTATTAATAGCGGTGCAGGAATCATTTCCTGATGAAATTTAACTAATGATACGTAGCCTGCCGGTACGAATAGGGTAAGTAATAAAGCCAAATAACGGATTATGCGGATAACTGAGGAGACCATATACTGGTGGTAATAATCCTCGCTTGCCTGAAGAAATTCAATAAACATGGCGGGAGCAGTCAGAACGTATGCAGTTCCGTCGGTAAAAATGGCAACTCTGCCTTCCAAAAGTGCGGCAGCCACCGAATCAGGTTTTTCGGAGCTTAAAAACTCCGGGAATATGGAATACCTGTCGTCTTTAATCAATTCCTCAATATGGCCACTGTCTAATATCCCGTCAATCTTGATCCTGTCAAGCCGTCGTTTAATTTCATCAACGATTTCTTTTTTGGCGACCTTATCAATATACATCAGCATAATTTGTGTATTCGTCATGGTTCCCGCAGATAAATTCTCAACCCTTAATGCTTTATTTTTAATTCTCTTCCTGACCAGAGAAATATTTACACTTATTTTTTCAGTAAAGGCCTCTCTCGGGCCTCTTATTACATTTTGTGTTGTAGGTTCTGCTATATCTCTGCCTTTAGGCATAAATGTATCGATTGATAGAAATTTATCGTATCCGTCTAATAAAAAAATGGTGTTTCCTGACAATATATCTTGAATTAAAGCATCAAATTCGTAACCTTCTTCTGTTTCCCTGAAACCGGATAAAAAGTTCGAGAGAATGGAAAAACTGTCTTTTGGTGCTTTAGAGGCATCCTTAGCTTTAAACATTTCTGACAGTTCAATAGATAAGCTGTTAATACTGCTGTTGTCAATAAGATTATCTATATATAAAACAGCGTAATGCAGCCCATTAGCATCCAAAACAGAAATATTGATTGAAAGGTCGCTGGAATTGCCTAATTCGTTTTTTATGATCGCAACATTTTCATCCAGTTTTTTACCCAATAATTTGGCCTTAACTGGCGAATCTATGCTTTTTTCTTCCTGTCTCCTTTTTTTTTTAAGGACTCTCATTTCAAGAAAACCTTTCAAAATAGATTTGACACATTACAGCAACAGAAGCAATTGCGCAAGCAGTTGCAACACACAGCTATATCAAGGCGGTAGATATACACACCGCCTGATTAAGGCAATCGGTACCCACTACCACACGTTTTTCAGCCCTTAGCTGAAAATACGTTAAGAGGTGGGAAATTCAGGCCTCGTTATATCAATAGTTTTCTATTTTGATTGGCAATTTATACTGGTGTTGATGAAATTTATTCCTTTGCTCCCTTTTGACGGTCTTGAAAAAGAGGAGGAAACCATGTGGGAATGCAGCATCTGCGGATATCTTGTCATCGGCAGGAAAGCCCCCCTGGTTCAGGGATCCGGACCTGCAAAAGGTGGCACAGACCATTGCAGAAACAGGAAAAACAGCATACCAGGAAGACTTCCTGCTGAATAAGCATCTGGTTTAACGCGGAATTATACCGTTTTGAGAGTATTGATTAAGGATATTCCTATTTCTTTGAAAAACCTGAAGCGACTGAAAATTTTTCTCCCGGTTTTGGTCACTGTTTGATAGATTTGGGTAATAAATGTATAAGAAGCGAAATGCGCTCCTTAAACCAGTGTATCAAGAGAGATAGTGTAAAGTAACTTATGAAAACCGCGACAAGAGCGTAAAAACATTAATTTGAACCTTGAAAAGTGAAAAATATACCGATTAAGCGCGTGTGGTCCGCATTTATTCCACGGTCCTCTTGACAATGAGCCTCCGCCGGCATGTTTGCAGGCATCAAGGCCATCACCATGCTGGACCAGGAGCAGGGCTCTGGAGGGGTGATGCCCGGCAGGTAGCCTAACATGCCGGCACTCATTGTCAAGAGGCTTTCGCGGCATAAACGCTACTAGGCACTCTGCTTTGAGAGAATGAATTGTTGAGATAGCCCAATGAGCTTCTGCCATTTGGCAGGCATATTAGGAATAGATTCGAGTTCAGGAATTGAGTTTAGAGGCTTCCAGTAGGAATAGGAGTGTGGGCGGAGAAAATTGTAGTATGCCACAAAGAGGGCAACGTGAGTGTTTGAACCTTCCCCACTACCATATCCATTAGTCACCTGATAGGAGAATTTAAATGTCCTGTTGAGACGCTCAATGATCTGTTTAAGCCATCGATATTCAGTAGATACTGGATCATCATTGGTAAGGCCAATCACCTGGATGAGGTTGAAATCCATACCTTGCAGCATAAATTGCTGTTGGGCAAGCTTGTAAGCAGAATACCCATCAGCAGCGAACTTGAGGAGTTTTCCCGGAAACTCTTTAAATTTGGAAAAGGCCATGCGCATGGCGAAGATACAGGGGCCAACATCTCTTGTATTGGATATCTGATACCCAAGGATAGATTTTTTAATGGCATCCATGATAAACCAAACGTAATGCCGAACGCCTTTGACCTTTGTGTAAGTTTCATCAGCAGCAAGATAATTGGTGGGCATGTAATCATAATTATCGACAAAGGGCTGAACCAATGCAGCTGCGGTTTTTGCATAGTTGCTGACCATAACATGGGAGATTTTAACCTGATGAATTTCCCACAAGGCTCTTGCAGTAGCGCGGGTAGATAGACCAAGGTTAACATTGTATGTTAGGCAAAGTCCCATGATATGAGGAGAAAAATTACGAAAAGTCAGATTGACAGAGCCTTTAGGCATTGTCGATAAATCCATCTTAAAGAAATCGATGGTGAATTCGCGGTAGATGTAGTGAAGTTTGAACTTGTGCTTGTCCTTCTCGTATTCAACCCTTTGCTCTGAAGATAGTTTGTTGAGGGAATCCAAGTAAAAAAAACACTTTTTGTTTACGCATTTGTGAATGTTGAAATGCTTACGGTCCTTCTTCTTGACAAGGATATTCCCACAGTATGGACATACCAAGGCACCGATTTTGAAGTCTGTTTTATCTTTACTGAACCTAAGTCCACAAACTTTGCATAAAAACTGACCACGTCCACCGGTATTATCATACAGGTAATTGTGGGGTGCACTACAGCGATGGCAAATGGTGTCAGGGGGAACCGCATTACCGCTGCGAGAAATCACAGGCTTAAGTTCCTTACCGTGTTTAGTCTTATAGTCATCAAGTAAAAGGATGAAATTGAGTGTTTCAGGTTTTTTAACGATAGGGAGTTTGTCCACTGAGAACTTTTGATATGCTGGGCTCTGAGTTTCCTTTGCAGGCTTAAGAGGTATATGTTTCGCGATAAACACAAGTAATTTTTGGATTTGTGCTAACAAAAATTGATTATATGTAACTAAAAATGATATAATTGAGTTCAAACAATGACACTTCCTTTCGGTATTTTGGTGTTGTGGTAGACTCAATTATACCAGAAAAGAGGGGGTCATTGTTTTTTTGTGACAAAAAAACATGAAACCCTTGATAAATCAAGTTTAGGAATCTATTTTTATGTAAATAGATTAACACTACGCGAATGTTAATGGGGGGTTTCAAAATGAAGGTATTAATTGCGTATGGAAGCAAATATGGCTGTACAGAGAAGGCTGCACTCAAACTGAAGGGTTTGATAAAAAACAGTACGGCAGTTAATCTCTCAAAAGGAGAAAAGGCGAATGTTCATGAGTTCGATTGTGTGTTACTGGGTGGATCCATTTACGCAGGGAAGATTCAAAAGGAAGTAATGGATTTCGCTAATGGAAACCTGGAAGCATTACTGACGAAGAGAATGGGCTTGTTCCTTTGCTGTGGCAATAAAGACCAGTTTGATCAGCAGTTAAACGCCTCTTTCCCGGAAAAACTTGTTCAAAAAGCAAGAACCCTCGGTTACTTTGGCTACATATATGATTTCAGTAAATTGAATTTTTTATTTAAATTAGTAGTCAAAAAAATCGCTAAAATTAATGAAAGTAAGGATTGCCTGGATATGAAAGCAATCGAAGCATTTGCAAATGAATTTACTGAATAAGGGGATTTCCATGGATAAGAAGGAATTACAAAAGCAACGTATGATGAAGTATTTCATTGATGCAGCAAAAGCATTGATGAAGCAGGAAGATATGAAAGACATCAGCGTTCGAAAAATTGCCGATTTGGCAGGGTATTCCTATGCGACCCTGTATAATTATTTCCGGGACCTGGAGCACCTGTTATGGTACGTAATCGTTGACATACTGGATGAACTTGCTGAAAAGCTACAGGTTGTTATTCAGAGTAAAAATCATACAGGAATAAATAAAATAAAGGAATCCGGAAGGATTTATATCCTTTATTTTCTGGAGAATCCCAACGCATTCAGGCTCGCCTTTACAAATAATCCGGGTGTTCCGCCGGAAGATATTGTTGCTAAGCTAAAACAGCCAACCATAGGCGGGATTCTTTCAAAAATGGTTTATGAATGTACCAATGATGTCGCGAAAGCGGAGATCATCAGCGAAGTTTTAGTCGGGATGATCCATGGTCAGCTTTTATTCCATATCAATCTGAATCAAATTGATAAGGAGCATTTGCTTCAAAGCATGGACAACGCCTGCGAGATTTTGCTTAAAAAATAAAAATAGAGAACATCAAGTAAACCATATAATTTCGTGAAAACCTTATATTGTATGTTCATACTTGCCCACTTTCTTAAATCCTCATTCTAATAAAAAAATCACATCTGGCTCTATGTTTTAATTTCCAATTTGTATAATTCGATGATTTTGAGTAATCTCATGTAAGCGGTGGGAAATTGAAATTACGGTTCTGCCTTGGGATGCACGCTTTAGCGCGTCCAGAACACGACGCTCGGTATGGCTGTCAAGATTCGCTGTGATTTCATCCAGCAATAGAATTTTTGGAGAAGCGGCCACCGCTCGGGCAATAGAGAGCAACTGCAATTGACCTTGTGAAAAGGCAGCATTTTCAGCCGGTGTGTCATATCCTTTTGAAAGAGTCAAAATACTCTCGTGCAATCCAACCAACTTTGCGGCATCCTCTACCTGCGTGAAGCTGGTTTCAGGGTCGAGCAGAGAAATCTGATCTGCAACCGTACCAGATACCAGATGGAAGGACTGTTCCACATAACCGAACAATTTTCTTTTTTGTGCATCAGGGATTTTGTCGGCATCTACATCATTAACAAGCACTCTTCCTTCATCGGGACTATACAGGCCAAGAAGCAAACGAAAGATGGTGCTTTTGCCTGCACCCGTTCTGCCTGTGAAGGTGACTGCTTCGCCCCTTTCTACCGTTAAGCACAGGTCGCTGAATAATGTATTTTCGTTATCATAACCAAAGCTCATATGGTCAAAGCGAATATAGGGCCCATCACCTGGGGTAAGTTCCATCTCAGTGATGGAAGAATCCGTTTGTTTTCGCTCCGGCTCCTGCAAAAATTCATTAATTCTTTTTACACCTGCAACAGCTGATTGGATGTTCTGAATCTCCATACCGATACTCTCCAGCGGTTCAAATACCTTGCTCACATAAGCAATAACAGCTACAGCTGTGCCGACAGTCATGCCGAAGAACTGCTGTACTTGCCCGTCTAAGGCAGCGAATATCATTAATACTGCGATGATACATGAACTGATAAAAATGACAATTGGAGAATAAATGGAATCGTACAGATTGGACTTGTCTGTAGCATTATAACTTTCCTCGATGTAATCATCATATTTCTGTTCCATGTATTTTTGGCGGAAAAAGGTGTGAATCATGCGAATATTGCCAATAGTCTCCGGTACATGGTTGTTTACCTTGCCAATGGCGATGCGATTGGCAAGCTGTGCCTTCAATATCCGCTTTTGGAACAGGCGTGTCAAGGCAAATAAGGGCGGTGTTATCAATATCATCATTAAACCAAGACCTTTGCTTTTATAAAAGATTACTGCCAGAATACTGAGTACCTTAAAAATGTCGGTGAACATACTTATGATACCGTTGGTGAACATCGAATCTACCGCACCCACGTCGTTCACAAACTTTGAAGCGATTTTACCGGGTTCATTTCCTGTGAAATAGGCAGCGGGAAGATGCTGAAGCTTTGCACACATTTCACTTCGCAAACCATGGGCGACCTTTTGTCCAAGCTTCGTAATCATAATATTCTGTCCCGACTCAAATAGTCCTGAAATGGCAAGCAGCCCAAAGTAAGTCAGAGCGAGATTAAGCGGAACCTGCTTGCTCGAAGTAAGGAGATTGACTATACGTTCTAAAATCAGCGGAGGGAAAAGCGCCGTTGCAATCGCGCCTGCTATAATAAACACAGTCAAAAGAGTGATCGCTTTGGATGATGAAATTGTTTTGTACACAACTGATTTCAGGCTGTTCTCATTCTTCATTTTGCTCAACTCCTTCCACCTGTGCGTTATACAGCTTTGCATAAGCGCCATTTACCTGCATTAATTCCTCATGCGTAGAAAATACACCTGTACCGTTGTCTAGAAACAGCACTTTATCAAATGATGGAAATAGGTACAGACGGTGAGAAATGAGAATCACAATCTTATCTTTCGTAAGCATTCGCAGGTTTTTGAAGATTTCTTTCTCTGTTATTCTATCAACTGCTGAAAAGGGATCATCTAAGATTAAAATATGCTGTGCGTTATAAATAGTACGGGCCAGGGCAGTCCGTGCCTGCTGACCGCCTGAAAGTCTTATGCCGCTGCTGCCTGTGAAAGTGGCAGCACCTTGAGGCATTTGTGCTATTTCTTCGTCAAGGCATACTGCTTGAAGATAAGGTGTAATGTCCCTTTGTTCTCCCAGTCGGATATTTTCCCCAATACTGTCGCTTATCAGTTCCGGCTCGTGTCCCATATAGCAAACCAGTCTGCTGCGTTCGTAGTCACTTAGAACGGATAATTCCCGTCCCCACACCTGTACACTCCCGTCATACGGAAGCTCACCAATGAATGCCTTGCCCAGTGTGGATTTGCCGCAGGCAATGGGCCCCGTCATACCGATGATCTGTCCCGGACAGGCAGAAAAAGAAATATCTTTTAGTATCCAGGAACTTCCCGGCCAGCGAAGTGATAAATTGGATACAACAAGCTTTACAGGCTCTGAAAAATCAATGGAGGTATGTGTATTCGGCTCCACATATTCCTTCATCAACGGTTTAATCCTTACCCATGATACTTGTGCTTTTTGCACTGAATTAAACAGCTTTGCCGCCTTTGAGGATTTCAGCGCCATCTTTGTAAAGGCGGAAAGAAAGGTGGTAAAGGCAGCGATATCCCAACTGGTCCATCCTGTCCCCAGGGTGTTCTTTGCTCCGAAGTAAATGATCAGGACAGCACCGCTCATAGATATAATATTATATAGCGGCTGCAGGGTGTTTTCCCATATATTTGCTGAAACAGCACGCTCTTCGTAGTCCTTCAGGTGGGATTCGTAAGCTGTGTCACGGCTTTGCTCGCTGCCATAAATACGGTAGGTGATGGCATTTGAGATTCTGTCCATGGTTGTATTATTCAGTTTATCTGCACTTTTTTTGTATTCCACATTGTAATATGTGATTCGGGACTTAAGCCGCCCGGCAATGAAATATGCAACGGGTGTGAAGATACATGCAATTAACGTGAGTCGCCAGTCATAAAAGAAAAGCAAAGAAAGATAAGCAACAAGCACTACACCGGTATCGAAAACCTCTGTGGTAAACTTCCTCATTCCCTCCACACAGGCATCTACATCAGATATGGCTTTAGTCATCACTTTGCCAAGACTCTCCTTTTCCAATTCATCCTTACTCAGGTTAACCAGGCTGTTATACAGTATATGGCGCATATTTCGGCTGGTATTATTGGCAAAGCGCCTCACATAAAACCGCTTTATGCTGCGCAGAAGCTGTACGATGAGGATGACAGCAAGGTAAGTAACAGCAAGACCAACCATGGAATAGAAATCTTTATTTCCCTTAAGAATGTCCAGCAATCGCTGCGCCAGCAGCCCTTCAAAATAGGGACCGGCAAGCATGCCGACGTTATAAAGTATGCCTGAAACAGTTATCAATGATAGAGCCCATAACTCCAGTTTGAAATAGGACAGAATACGGTTGGACCTTGTTACATTTTTGATATGCTGATGTTGGCTCATTTTAACAACCTATCTCTAAAAGCGTCTCGTGAGGTTTGGAAAGCCTGCTAATGATTTAGCAGGTGACCTGCCCGACCTCGGGAAGTGCTTTCGGTTGATTTTCCTCTGCCTGTACGGGGGTAAACATACACAGGCTCATCAGAAGGATCACCATTAAAATGATTGAAAGAAACTTTTTCATACGCCACTCTGCTTAATTGTTTTGATTAAACTCGACACGAATCGATATAATTAAATTATACAATAAATTAATGGGATTGTCTTTTTAAAAGTAGAAAATCTTGCTCATAACCGGGATCATAAACATAATCCTGACGATGGAAGTATGCTATGGTGCTAATGGTGGAGACACCAACCGTTATAGAACGCATCAGATTGTTTCTGTCACTGTTTTACAATTTCCCCTCATCCATAAGGGTTGATACCAGGACAAACTTTTGTTGCTTTTTGCCTGTTACTGGTATAATATTAAAATTAATTTCACTGCTATTTTCACAAAACTGGTATCCAACAGGATGACTGATTATGCCGGAATCTGGCGGGGAAGTCTTGCTGTTTACAGAAAAAACGATAATAAAACAACTCTATCATTGATGTAAAGAGGTATTATTATGAAAGAGTATTATGAATTTATCGATGAAAAATCATCAAAGTTTTGGGAAATCGAGGTTTTGGGAAACAGCTTCAAGGTGAGATATGGTAAAATCGGCAGCGCCGGGCAATGCCAGGAGAAAGTGTTCGGAAGTGAGCAAGAGGCAGCGCTTGAGGCTGATAAACTGACGAAAGAAAAGGTTAAAAAAGGCTATATTCAGAAATCTGATTGCAGTGAGAAAAAGAAAGATGAAACAACAGAGCCGGTAAAAGAGGAAAAAGAGACAAAAAACAAACCCAAATCAAAACCCGAAAGCAAGGAAAAAGTCAGATCGGAAGCCAAAAGAATCAATTACATACAAAAGTCGTTTGTTAAGCTTGATCAAGCAGTTCAGGATATATTGTCGATTGGAGACATCGTTATTTTTTGGGGCAATAATACAATTACAGGATATCATACAACGTCAAACAGGATCATCTGGAAAATCAATACCGAGAAATTTTTGATGGGTACCGATTGTAATAAAAAAATATTTTCATTTAACAATAAAGCGCTGTTTGTTACGGCCATTAAGCCCGGCGCTGATTTTGTCTTCTGCGTGGATCCGCAGGACGGCAGAATTTTATGGGCTTTTACAGAGCGGATAAATACAGAATACCGTGTGATTCCATCAAACACCAGGGGGAACCTTGTTCCGATTATTAATGTCAGAAAAGAGAATATGGTCAGGAAACAGTATCTGGTTTTTATTGACCTTGAAACAGGCGAGAAAGTGAAAGAAATCTGCTTCCAAGAAAAGTATGCAAGCTTGAAGTCCGGGTTTTTAGCAGATGATCAGCTTTTCATATGTGGTGCACAATTGGAGAAAAAGCTGGATTTGAGTGTATATAATGATGAAGCGATATTCCGTATGGATATGAATCATCTGGATGGAGATTGTGTAAAGCTCATGGATGGAGGGGTTTGCTCAATATACCAGAAAGAGAATTATGTATATTACATACTGGAATATAAATATTGGAACGAAGATAAGAAAATACAAACCCAATATACGATCAATCAATATGATTTAAAAACCGGACAGAACACATCGATACCATGGCCTGAAAGGGCAAATCCTTTCATACTGCAGGAAATTATGGATGACTATATCCTTGCTTCCGATAAGCTCATGATTTCGTGGGGAACGAAAAAATATGAAAAAGGTGAAAGAAAAGCTGCGCTGTTTGATTTCAATTTAAAGAAATTCTTATGGACCGATACCTATGAGTACGATTTCATCTCAACCTGTGACGGCATTTTCTTCAAAAATTACGAATCATTAAGAGATTACAGGGATGGTTCGGTGATTGAGACGAATGTTCAGTTCGGACAGTATTATGCTAAGCTCTTTTATGCCGATGATGCATTTTACTTTAACATTGGCGAAGGTGTGGAAGTCCATATCCGCGGTGATCTGCCCAGCGAGGTCTTGCAAGCCTCTTCCGACAGGATGAAGGAATATGATTTCAGGGAAGAGATAAAAAAATTCAATATCAGGGAATATGGGCTTAGCAACATTTAGGGCAGAAATTATACCGGTTGTTATTCCTATGCTTACGACTGGGAGGTGTTAATCTCTTGAAACAGAATCAATGGAATATACTTGATGCTATCAACAATGGATATGATACTTTGGAAGGTATTCATGCATACCTCGGTGAACAATGTAATTTGAGTATCGATGAAATAGAGAGGTACCTGTATTTTGGTCTGTATGCCGGCGGTTATATCAGCTATGAAAATGATAGCGAATTCAGGGACGCAAAATACATTCTCACAGATGAAGGAGCAGATGCTCTAAAAATTCCACCGGAGGAAGAAACTGCAGGCGTCGATTTGACGGGCTATACAGATGATAGTATCAACCTTCGGTTCATCCTGCTTTCCTTTTCAGGCTGCGAGGAAAATGACGAAAGCGATGAAGAGAATGGCACCTGGGACGAAAGCCCTGAAGAAATCGAAGAAAGGACATGTCCGCTGAAAGCGCATCAGATCAAGGAATGGATGGAGGAGGAAAACGGCTTGGACGTGAAACTCCAGGCTGTTAAGAAGAATATCATTGTGCTGTACAATAACGGATATATTACCGTTAAAGATAAAGAACGATATGAAGAACTATTGGCCGGGAACAATATGAAACGATTACCGTGGAAGGATATGGATTTTATGATAACAGATGCAGGAAAGGCTGCATTGGAGTTATCATTAAAGGAAACTGAGGTGCTCCCGGATGATGAAGAGAATAGTTCAATCCCCCTGAGTTCTCTCAAGCAGTTTGATCCTGAAAGCAATACCGGTTTTGTATTTGCTCAGGACGAGGAAACCTGCTGGCAGAAGTTTGATGAGTTCATCAATGATGAAGGATTCATTGTTAACGAAGACAGTATAATTGCGGAATATGTTGATAATTTTAGCCTGGATGATACAGTTCATCTTGGTGAAGGCTTTCTGATTCAGTTCAGGCTTCAAACCACGGAATAGTCCGTACGGAGCTTTTCCATGCGCATTCAGCCAAACCCGATAGAGAAACACGAATACAGGAATACCTCCTGCCATGCTCCAAGTCCGGATTTTCGTCTGCATCTCAACCCGGGTCAAACCGTATCGGAATACTTCATCCGGAAGGTTGCTTTTATATAATACCCAAAAGCCCTGCTGCGTTTTTGAAAAATATTGCGTCCTCTGCTTCCTGGCTCAGCTGAAGCCCACGAAGGCTTTGTACAGACCAACCCTGATCCTTCCAGGGTGAATCGCTGCCAAAGAGTATCCTTTGATATCCGTGGCTGCGAATCATTCGTTTTGCCTGTTCATCTTCCATGACGCCTACCGCAAAGGAGGTGTCCAAATAGATATCCTTGCCTGTAAGATGTTTTTCAACCTCATCCCAATAGCTGAAGCCTCCCATATGTGCGGCAATGATTTTTCCACCTTTAAAACGGCTAACCAGAAGCTCAAGCCGTTCGGGAGTACAGTGAAAAGGCGGTATGTACCCCAAATCCCCACCGGCGTGGAATAAAACCACAAGGCCCTGCTCAAAGGCATAATCATAGATGGGAAACATTGCTTCATCATCCACATAAAAGTCCTGATATTCAGGGTGAAATTTGATGCCCTTCAATCCCAGCCCCCGGACTCGTTTCAGCTCAGCTTTCCAGTTCTCATAAAGCGGATGAATACTCCCAAAGCAGAACAGGTTATCTCTCTGTGTGCCAGCCGCCCAGTTATTGATTTTTTCGGTTTGGGTCGGCTTGGTGGCGATGCTAAGCACCACCGAATGTGTAATACCATTTGTTTGCATGGAACTTTTCAGGCCATCCACCGTTCCACTGGACATAGGCTGAATACCTGATTTTTTTGCTAAAGCGGGAACCGCATTCGCCGCGATTTCATCAGGAAAACAATGGGTATGAAAGTCAATAATCAAACCGTTGCCCCTCTCTATTATTCTATAATAATCAAGCTTTTGGATATTATATCAGTGATACAATCAATAGGCAAGGAATAGAAGCGCTACCGAGAACCTCCCACGATCTGCCGTCAATAACAGAAATTATTCCTGGACGTTCTTTTCATCACGTTTATGCTGATGATAATGTTTATTGTTCATTAAGTAGTGTTTATGTGTATGTGAATGTTCAATAACATGGCTGTGCGTACTTCCGTCATGCGCGTGTACAAAGGCGTGAGTATGTAAATGGGAGTGACTCATAATTATCGTGTCAGCAACTACCAGCGCAGAGCCTGCCAGCATAATAAACAGAGCAAGGAGATAGTATTCATTGATCGATTCCCTCAAAATAACAAAAGATAGCAATGTCCCGACAAACGGTGCTATTGCATAATATGCACTTGTTTTTGCCGCTCCAAGTTCTTTTTGCGCTCTGACATATAGAAAGATACTCAACCCATATGCGATGAATCCCAATAGCATGGCATAAGCTACATAAAGAAGCTGTGGGAAATGTTCCCCCTGAATCAACGCAACTATGAATGATCCAACCCCTGAGAATATCCCTTTGATCATTACAATCTGAAAAGTGCTTTTCGATGAGATATTCCTTGTGCAGTTATTCTCCAAACCCCAACATACTGCAGCGGCAAGAATAAATATTGAACCATATGAAAATTGAAGGCTTGACACGTCCTCAAATGACAATAGCATACTCGAGAGTGTGATCAGCAAAATCGCCACCCACAAACGCGGAGAAATCACTTCCTTGAACACAAACAAAGCAATAATCGAGGTGGCCACTATCTCAAAGTTATTCAGCAAAGATGCATTTGCCGAAGTCGCGCTTGTAAGACCCATCATGAGGAATACTGGTGCGGCTATATCGAGTGCTATCATCCCGATCGTAAACGGTAGATCTTTTCGTGAGAGTTTTTCTTCTGTAGTCTTGCGCATGCTCTTGCCCAGAAGATATATTGTTCCAATACCGATCCCTGCGCCGAAGTAAAGGAATGATGCCATAAACGTTGGCTCAATCCTTGTCAGCAGCAGCTTGGATATGGGCATATTTATCGCATAAAATACGGCCGCCAAAACAGCGCATGTAATAGCTTTAACTTTCCTATTATCCATAATACGTGCCCTTACATTTAAAATTTTTTCAACATCCAGCCTGACCACACAAACCCACCAAATCCAAAAACACCTGAATCGACCGCTCACGAACACCAAACATCTAAACCGGCCACTCGCCAGGCACTGCCTTATTGAGATACCATATACAGGGAATAGAAATATCCTCTTTCCTTTATCAATTCTTCAAAAGTACCCTGTTCTGTCAGATTTCCATTCTGTAAAACAAAAATCTTATCATATTTTCTTAAAATTGCTTCTTCCAATCGATGGGTTACAATAATTTTTGTTAAATTTCCGATTTCCAATATGGAGTTGGTGATAGCCAACGCTGTTTTTGTATCCAGTGCAGCTGTTGCTTCATCTACAAGTATAACAGAACTTCCTTTTAATAGACATCTGGCAATGGATATTCGCTGCCGTTCCCCTCCGGACAAACCATTCCCATTTTCTCCACAGGCATAGTCCATCCCTTTTTGTTCAACCAGAGCTGATAAACCTGCCTGGTTTATGGCATGTTCAATTTGGTCCTGGCTAAACTCCTTAAACATCGTAATATTATTCTGGATACTGCTGTCAAACACAAACACATTCTGCTGGATCATAGACATCAAATCATATAAGGAATCGAGATTGATCTGTTTTAATTCCTGTCCATCAAATCGAATCTCACCCTGATAGGTATAATAACTTCCCATAAGAAGATTTAACAGCGTGGACTTTCCACTACCGGAACCACCAACCAAAGCATAACTTTTCCCAGCTTCAAATTGAATGGAAATATCATTTAGAACAGTCTGCTCCTGTTCATACCCAAAGCTTACATGTTCCAGCTCGATAGCTTTATTCAGGGTCCGTCCTACAGGGATACCCTTTTGTTCCACATGTTCCGATAATGAGAGGGCCAATTTATCTACCAGAGCCAGAGCGGCTTTACGGTTCGCCAGAATCTGTGGAACTTCTCCAATGGGGCTGACTACAAAATTCATCAGCTGTACAAAGATAATGACCACACCTGCTGTAATTTCCTGGCTTTGTATGGCAAGATAGGCACCAAATAAAAACACACCGAACTGTGCAACAATTCCTGTAACCCCTCCAATCATCTGGATAAAAATCTCAATCTGTCTTCTTTTCCTTTTGGAATGTTCTGCCTCTTCATTGCTTGCGCGAAAGAGTTTCATCATTTCTTTCTCAACTTTAAAGCTTTTTACCACAGAGAATCCAGTCAGCATATCTTTCACCGATCCAAGAAAACCTTCATTCTTCTCGGATACTGTTTTTTCCACGTCCGCCAGTCTGTTTCCTGAAAGTATAGAGCCGATCACAGGGCATAGGGACAATATAACTGCTGCCAGTGTCAGTAGGGGGCTGTAATAGAGCATCATTAAAAAGGCACTGGTAAACATAACAATCTGCTGAATCAGCGGTAGTACTTTTGCGAGATAGTTTTTTTCAATGCTCGTAGAATCATTCGATAATGCTGATAAGTACGCCGAGGTATTTTCTATTGCAAAGGAGCTGATACTCTTTTTAGATATCTCTGAAAATACCATGTTTTTATACTGGACCATTGCCTTCTCTACAAAACGGGGACTGGTTTTCTGGTCCAAAACTAAAACCGCTATCAGTACAAGGGCAAGACTAATACTAATGATAAGAAGCTGAAACAGATTAAATACCTGATTAGTTCCAGTTGCCGCATCAATAATCTGCTGCAATAACCAGGATATGATTAGGTTTACTGCCGCAGACAATAACGTCGCAAGCAGGGCTCCAGCAAAATTGATATGATTATTGTGCATAAACTGCGCTTTAAGTTTATGACTTAACTGCAAGGCAGCTTGATTTTGTGCTGCTGTATCCTCTTTCTTTCTTTTTTTACACATGGCGCTTCCCCTTTATTGGCATCTGTCAATTTTTGTTAAGTTTATTTGCTATGTTACTCAATGTTTTTTTTAGAAATTCAGTATTGCTTTCCTCCAGCGATATAATTCTTTCTATACTTTCCATCGCGGTTTCTCCTGTATCATCACCAAAAATTTGCTTTTCCCCTTTATAAAACTTAATGTTCTGAGCATTATAATCCGGTGACGCATCAAACTTTTTTGCCAGCTCATATGCCTTCGTCAAACATTCTTCTGCCTCTAAAAATTGCTGACCACCGGCGTAAATCTGAGACAAGCCCGCAAGAAGAATCACCTGAAGTTTATCAATATAGGAAACCTGATCGCCTTTTTTAAGATGCATGGAAAAGTCATACATCATATTTAAGACCTCACATGAAGTCTTGGAATCCTTCATTTCAAGATATGTATTTGCAAATCCCACACAACAGCGCATGAACTGTGCGATATGCTCCAGCAGACAATCCGAGAGATAGGGAAATGCTTCCTGTGGATTCTTTCCCTGTGACAATAGAATACCGATGATGCTGTTGTTAATACCACAATAATTGTACTTTTTTAAATGCTCATAGGCTTCTTCTGTTCTACCAAGATAAGTTAAAATCTCACCAATGCTTACCTGAATGGACAGCTCACTGATCTGTTCATCATGACTCTGCCCGACCAGAGGGCAGCTGCGTCGGTAGAGCTCCATGGCCTTTTCCAGCGATTCCTTATTTCTCCTCTCAACCCCCTGCATCATAAAAAGTGCCGCACTTTGGAAGATAACGTCGAAGTGATTAGGATATCTGCGAATTGCGTTGAGAGCAACTTCTGCTCCCTTATCATATTGTTTTTCATAACGTAAAGTTTTGATCTCCTCAGCAAGATCATCAGCTGAATGATCCATGAGCTGAAACGAGAACAGTACATCCAGAGAAATTCCGAAGAGCTTTGCAAGCTTAGGTAGCAGCATAATGTCCGGGTTTGACAGCCCCGATTCCCACTTGGAAACAGCCCCTATGGTTACACCCATGGCTTCAGCCAGCTGTTCCTGGGTCATTCTCATCTCTTTACGGTAAGCTTTAATGGTTTCATTTAATATCATGTTTCCCACACTCTTTCTCTACGTTCTATTTTATCGGATATTATCAAGAAAAACAGATACTATCTTTACTATTAGTAATATTAATATTATACCATTGGTTAAAATACGAAAAGAGGTTTTCAGCAATCGGTGAATATATCCGAAATCTGAAAACCTGGCCCGACAGAAATTGGGTATTGTAGTATAAAAATACCTGATGTAAAATGGATTATATAAAGACGGGAAAGGGTATTATCGTGCGATGATTTAGATCAATCTTGCCGTCTAAAGCAGATGATCCCATTCACCCGTAGAGAATGAACACCGAGCAGGAAAAGCAATGGTGAATATCACTGCTCACAGACGATGAGTATAAAGCGTTTGAGTGAAAGCCTGACAATTATTAAATTATACAGGAGTTGATGATATTAAAAAATTAGCCATATTGCTCTTACTACTTTTGCTGCTCACAGGCTGCAGAAAAGACAATGGTACGGCAATGTCTCAGCCATCCGACTATACCTCTGCCTCCACACAGGAAGAGACTATTCGTATCCAGCCAGAGAAGCTACTGCTTTCAGTCGGAGAAACCGCTTCTCTTGTATGCCTAAACGCATCAGAACAAGCTGTTACAGATGTTATATGGGCAGTTGAGGACGAAAGAGTTGCCACCATTTCCAGCGATGGTATAGTAACAGCTGTTACAAAAGGTGATACCACGGCTACTGTAAAGCGGAAGGGATCCGCCGGTGTACAGGCAAACTGCCATATCACAATCGAGGAACAAAAAATGTTGGCCACCGACAGGGCAAAGACCGACGGGGCAAAGATAGAGATCAACGATAAAGTGGAAAATGTTATCGCACAGGATGGCACCAATTGCACCATGATTTTTGAAATGCAGGCTGAAAGCACCAATGGTGTTTTCAAAGGTCAGGCGATGTTGCAGTCCATCGGGGTAAAGGATGCCGGAGGCAGCTTGCCTGCCACCGGGATGCTTGGACTTGTATCAAAGGCGGAATTTACTCTTGAACCGGCTGCTGCCGAAAAACAGTCTGCCGACAATGAGATTGACCTGGCACCGCTGGTCAAGGTGGATTATCGCGGAAAAGGAACCTTCCGTTTCATCATGACTGATGTAGGATTTATGGCATTGGAAACGCAAGTGGAGGAGAACGACATGTTTCTTGACGTACCATTTGAGGTTACGGTGGCGGGAAACAACGTTGGGATTGGTTTTAACTCGCCGGACGGACAATATCTCAGCTTTCAGGGAAATCTCCTGCAATAGCTACAACAAAATTTTTACCGCGGCAAACACCGCGATAATCCGCATGGATTTTGTCGGCAGGACACATTGTATGTAGGGCTTTCTTGTTCGGAGTGGATAGTTCAACATTGCAAACCCTGAATTCCAAAGGCTCCAGTTGATTTAGTCCATAAAGGAACAATGGTTTTCCCAGTACTGGAACCGCCGCTAAGGGTTAAGAAGAATTCCTTGAGGATGGGCTGAAAATGAATGATGCGGAAGGAGAATTTCTCCTTCCGCATTTGACTGTAAAAATATCTGTTTTGTTAAAAACAGTATGCCGCTGAATGCGTTCGTTAAAAATCAGTCAGGTTTATACAGATTAATCCACATCGTCCTTCAAATTATCCACCATTCTTGCAGCGATCAGAAGTGCCTGCTCACGGGTAGCGTTAGCATAACCAGTGGCTTCTTCGGCTGAAGTGGTGTTCTTCGGGGCAAACTTATTCCCACCGACGCCATTGATAATTTTATTGGCATTCATAAAATACACACTGTCCTTTGCCCAGCCTGAAATCAATTCATCATCTGCAAAGACAGGTGGTTTTTCATAGCTGAGGGTGAACTGGCTGTCGGTTGCCAGGGTCCAGCCATCCATGGAAACTTTTTTATAAACCCGGGTGAGCATGGTTGCCGCCTGTTCCCGGTTTAAAATCTGATTCGGAGTAAAGGTGGTGGCACTGGTTCCATTGGTAACGCCCAGGTTATAGGCTTTTAAAACTTCAGCATCACTGCAGTCGGTAAAAGGATTGGTGGCAACCGGCTGAGCCTTTGTATTCGCCAGGTTTTCATAAACCTTCACACTTATGGCCGCAAACTCCGCACGGGTAATGGGCTTGGTCATATCGGCGCCCATCAATACAGCCGGTATCAGGCCCAAATCAGATGCTTTCTGAAGCTCTGCCGTCGCCCAGGAGGAAGCCTCAGTCCAGGCATCGGTTGCGGCAAATTTGCTGAAATCGATATCCGGGGTTCCCTGCCCTTCGGAAAGCCCGAGTATGGCACTCCATTCCGTATCGGAGGACAACACGATGCCATAATCATAGTCCTCGACATAACCTTCTGCTGAGGCACGAACCGCGTTCAAACCCGGAACGGCATCAAAGGAGAAATTTCCTCCTTCGTCGGTGGTGATGGTGGTACTGGTACCTAAAAGGCGAACCGTCGCCTTTGAGCTGCCTCCAACAGTGCCGATGAAATGACCTGTGAAGACGCTTTCTTTATAATTGATCAGCAGCTTGACAAAATCCACTGCGAACCCGTCGCCTACACCGGTGGTCTCATCAATGGTGATCACAAGCTTTCCGGAAGCGATTTCCTTATAAAAACCAGAGGGAATGATTGCCGATGTGATATAACTGGTAGGACCGGTCTGGTCCACTTGGTTCAGCAGCTCTGCGATAAAGGGAGCGTCCTTGCCATTCAGGGTAACATTAAAGTGGCTTTGCCAGCTTAATGCCTGAAAGTCATCTACGCAAATTTGCAGCAGTGCGTTTTTCACGGTAATACCAGAAGCATCATAATCCATTGTAATGCTCATCGCGCCCTTTGCGCAGGCATAAGGCTCACCATCGTTAATCCATGAATAATAGCTATCCGTATAACCGTCAGACGAATTTCCGGTCTCCTTGCTGCCGATATAAATTCGATCGGTTCCCTTTGGGTCGGAAGGGTCTTCCTCCCAGGGGTAATCATGAGCAAATTGATCCGCTGCACTGAATGGATTGTAGCCTCCTTCTTCAACCACGCTTTCGTCGTTGCATGCGTCGATATCACCCACACGAACCATGAGCTCTGCTTCAGCGGTTTTCGACAGGGTCACGGACTTGCTGCTCCAGTCTCCATTGTTTGGATCACTGCTGGCAAAAGCAGATATGGGTAAAAAAAGTGTCTCTATCAATAGCAAACAAAGCAGGATGGAAAGGATTCTGGTTTTCATTGAAAAATACCTCCCTTTCAAATTCAATATTGTTTTAGCAGGATTAGGAAATTTATCATGTAAGATTATTATGTCATCGATGGTTAATAGTGTCAACGATACAGACAGCAGAAATCACTTTGCTTGGTTTCCGCCACCGCCCGTTTTCGTTTTAGGCTAAATACGGCTATCAGAAGCTTCTGGTGATTCATGAACTCTATCGCCAATAGCGTTAAATGTATATCAATAAAGTTCGTAAAATTGATGAACGGATTATGAGCGTATCCGCAATCTAATTGTTTTCAAAATAATAATACAAAGACCATTCTTTTTCGTCCATGCTCTCAATAGAGATACTGAATTCTTTATATTCTTTTCCCTTATACTGTACATTGTACTTGACGATTTGATCGTTATCATTTTCAAAACCGCTATTGGTAAGGGTGCTTATCCACTGATCAAGTTCTTCCCTTGTCAAATCAATATAGCTAAGGTATCCAAAGACAATATCGGCTTCTTCTCCGGTAAGATCCATGTTGATCAGTAACCCCTTCTCCAGTGGAGGCACAAATCCGAGAATATCCTGCGGCCATTTCTTCAGGGTTTGCTGATAGGAACTTATCCATAGCTTACCTCCGAAATTGAAACTGGCCTCCACTGTAAACAGCCCCTTGCTGTAGGTGTCATAATCTTTGGAGAAACCGTTTTTCTCAAGCTCCAGCAGGTACTCCTCCAGCTCCTGCTCGTTTGTTCCATTGATGACGATGTCGATGGACTGCTCACCGTCGGTCGCAATCCAGTTTACGATTTCACCCTTTGTATACGCAGGCATATCCGGAGCAAGGTACTCAGCGGGCCAACTCTTGTTAGCACCAAAAATGGATTCCAGGATAGCGGTTTCATCTATGGGCTCAGGGGTTGGAAGCACAAGTGGTTCAGCCTCTGTCAGAGAATTCAGGTAGAGCAGATCCACAAATTCCTCGCTGACGGGCAGCTCGGAAACGGTTTGAAACTGGTCTGAAAAGATTTGCTCCTCCTGAGTGATTGTTTTCTCCGGGCTCTTTTCTTCTAGGCCGGGGAGTTTCTCTTCCCTGTTTTTGATAGAGCTGCCACAACCGGACAGGAGCATAAATACCAGAATGAATGGAATAATTTTTATTAATTGTTTCATATACAGACTCCTTTCCAGATAGCTTAGTTATCTCCCGGGAAAAAATCGACGTTTTCACTGGTACCACCACCTGTGAGCGGAGCGAGCGTGTGGGAACCGCCAGAGGTTGCACCTTCTTCCGGCGGAACATCTTCACTATCGGCCGAGCCATTGGGAACGGGTGTTTGTTCTTTGCCAGGTGCTGTATCGTTATCAGACGGATCCGAAGGAACAACCGGGGGATCCTCCTCGGTAGCAACTTCGCCATCCTCTTTCGGCAGATTCGATTCATCATCAAATTTGGTCTTTAATCTATTCCGCCAGTCTTCAAGAATTTTATCAAGCAGTTCCTTCGATTGTTGCCTCATTCTTTCCTCCCCCTCTTTCTTCAGCCTTTCACGCTCTGCCTTATCGATATCTGAAAGAGGGAATTTTTCAAGCATGGCAGGAAATTTCAAGTCGCCGCCGCCCGGCTTCATATTCAACAGCACCAGCTGATAACCACCGGCTGATGGCTCCAATCTCATATCAAGAGGCTGCATCTGTGTACTGTTGAACATTTCTCCACCAACGCTGATTCCCATATATTCATCATTGATCTGGGGGTTTATAGTCGAGTTGGCCATCATGTTGAGAGTGAAAATGGCTCTTGTTCCGTTGTCGGTTTGGGAATCGATGAAAAACCTGCCGTTATTGGTGAATGCATCGATGGAAACTCCACCCAGGCCCTGCAGGAAACTCAGATTATTGTCATTCAAAACATCCTGGGTTTTCTGTTCAAGGTTGAACGAACAATATCCGCAGTAATCGTTGTGGTTTCCATCATTAAAAACGGGCAGGGAGCTGGCGGAGTATCCGCCGAATTTAAAAGCCATCAGGCTGAACTGGGCTTTATACTTCATGTTGTCCCCGACATCAATGGTTTGGGAACAAACCCCCGGCGTGCGGATGAGCCAGTCATACTCCATCAAATCTTCAACTGTCGCCGTGGGATTTGGACTGGCGGGTACAGGTGTTCCGGCAGTGGTCGGAGCGGGTGAAACCGAAACGCCGGGATTGTTTCTTTTAGGTGGGCGTTTCTTTCGTTTTCCCGGCCCGGTATCGGCTTTGGCGGATTGGTCCCCTTCAAGCGGCGGATCGCAAGTGACGTCCTTTCTTTTCAAGTAGCCATAAAACCCGTTGGCAACCGTAGTTCCGTTGTAGGTGACCCAGGATTCGTATTTGGTTAAAACCCAGGTTTTATCATATTCATAAATATCAATTTCTTCATTGGCGCCCAGCAGCCCGATGATGGGATAGGCTTCACTCTTTCCCCAGTATACATACACGGGCTTTTTAGTGACACCCTGCGCAATTGGTGGCGTAGCCTCAGCCATGGAAGAGGGAATATGAACTGTAAAGGCAAGTGCAATGATGAGTACAAAGAGTAAGAGTTTTCTCGTTTTCATCTGCGGTCAGCACCTTTCTTCTGATTCATGGAACCTTAAAATAAACTGCATCGTACGGAATAACCTCGATGCTGGCGGTTTTGATGCAGAACAGCGGAGCATCACAAAACAGAATAAAGCCGGTTGCATCATCGAGATACACCCGGATATCATCCTGTGGATTTCCATTTGAGATCATATAGGAGGCACAGCTTTGCCCGGCATATTCATAGGAGCTTTCCTTTGTAATCGTAAGAGCTTTATCTTTTGCGAAAAGTGCCAGATCCGGCAGGATAAGGGGGTTGGCTTCATAATTTTGCCTGGCCAGGGAAACCGGATCGTAACTGATGTGTTCATTCTGTTTATCCAGATAAATCTGCATTTCATTGCCCTCGCTGTCGAGCTCGGTAGATTTCTGAATCCCTTTTGCCACGAAAAGCTCAAAATAACGCGGCACGGGTTTACCCTCGGAGTCGTAATACTCAATCACCTGCCTCAGATGAAGCATTTTCTTCCCGGAGAGAACATCTTCGGTCTTTTTTAAGCTTTCCGCAAAGGTTTGAGTGTTTCTCCCCTGACAGGAGGAGAATGAAACAGAAAGACCAATCAGTAGAAGAATCAAAACGAAATGTACTTTTTTCACCATAAATCACCCCATAATTTACATAAAAAGAACATATTTACACAAAAGAGGGATACTCTATAGTGCCATGATAGCAAAAACTGTATAATTCGTCAACTTCTTCGGGAAAAAACGGTAATCCGCATACGAACTTTAGTTTTAAAAGGAGGATTATCCCTCCAGGTTTATTTCTCTGAATGACCTTACGCAGCAAACATCTGTATTACTCCTGGGTTTCCATGGCCAGCTCGCTTGGCCTGGGGTGTATAATTTTATTATGCTCCGCATTCAAAAGCCTGTTGAGTAGATAAATGCCGACAACTACGAGAATCAAGCCCAAGGCATCAAACCATAAAGGCTGGTATCCGGTGGTTGATTCAACGGAAAAACCGGGGATGGATACAACCCCGCCAAAAAGAGCAATACTGTTATGTACTGCATGAATGAATATTGGCAGTACAATTGATTTTGTTTTGATATAAGCCCAGCCCAACAGAAGCCCGCTGAGGGTGGCACCAACAAATTGAGGAAGGTTCATATGCATTACGCCGAATATGACGGATGAAATGACAAGGCCAGCCCACGGCTTGTAATGTTTGGTGTAACCGCGAAGCCACAAGCCTCTTAAAATAAATTCTTCATTCAGCGGAGCAATGATCACAGCACCCAGAAAGTTCTGCCACCAGGGCGAAGCATTAAACATCTCAGAAACTCCCGCCCCCATCAGATCCCAGTTTGGTATCAGTTTACTCATAAAATTGTCTGCCTCTGAGGTTAGAATAGCAGCGCCGACTGTAGTGATAACGGCTGCAAGAATAACCCCAGCTGAAAGATATCTGCGTGAAAAAAGAGTTTTGGCCTCAAAGGAATAACGGCTTTTGAGGATCAGCAAAAATACTGCTGAAATTGCAATAGTCAGGATCCCGTTAACTAAAGAGTTGGAAAAAAACGACATGATTTCTTCAATATTTGCACTTTCCATCCGACTTATTCCGGATATTACCCCCACAAAAAAAACAATGGGGATGATTAACGCGAATTCAATCCCAAAATAGAGTAACAAATGGAGTACAGACCGCCAAAACTTTGGAAGATAAATAGGTTTAATTTTATTACCCATGAATACCTCCGCCTTCAATGGTTTTATCCTATATATCATACACCAGTATGGCAAATACCACAATATGGGAAACAGCACCACACAAATTTCTTGACAAAGCTCTGGTTCCGGTATACAATGTTTCAGTGTCTGATTTCAGCATGGAATTCTCATGCTGTTTTTGCTTGCGCAGGTTAACTGCTTTCAGGCACTGCAAACAAAAGAAGTAAGCGCATGATTAAGATAGCGCGATACTGGCGGATAATCCCATCAGTGGGGTTTGTGCCGATAGAAAAAACGGAGGGGCATCATCGTGCTGGAGGATTTAAAGCAGCGCATGAAAACCGTAGGGCTTAAGCAAACCATGAAAGCTGTGGAAGCTAACCGGGCTCAGGCGGTTTATGTGGCAAAGGATGCGGATGAGCGCCTGGTTGCCGGCGTATTGGCGGCATGCCACAACAAAAACATTCCTGTCCACAGGGCGGAAAGCATGAAGTTGTTGGGTAAAGCCTGCGGAATTGATGTCGGAACCGCTGTTGCGGCTATAACAATGGAAGAATAGTGTTAATCCCCATACAAAGCCTGTTTCCGGATATACCGGGCAGAAAAAGGGGAAAATGGAACTACTGCTTTATCTCATCCCGGAAGGGGTGAAGTAAATATAAATAATGAAAAGGAGGTGAAAAAGGAATGCCGACATTTAATCAGTTGGTCAGAAAAGGAAGAGAAAAGGTAACAAGAAAGTCCAATTCTCCGGCTCTTCAGCATGGCATCAACTCACTGAAAAAGGAGACCACCGATGTTTCCAGCCCACAAAAGCGTGGCGTGTGCACGGTTGTTAAAACGATTACCCCTAAAAAACCAAACTCAGCACTGCGTAAGGTTGCAAGGGTGCGTTTGTCCAATCAGAACGAAGTGACAGCCTACATTCCGGGTATCGGACACAATCTTCAGGAACACAGCGTAGTGCTGATTCGTGGAGGACGTGTAAAGGACCTGCCTGGCGTACGTTACCATATCATTCGTGGAACCCTTGATACGGCCGGTGTGGCAAAAAGAATGCAGAGCCGTTCGAAGTACGGTGCCAAGAGACCCAAGAAGTAAAGCTTAACCAACGATATTAATTTCATACAGGATGCTGCAGCGTGGAATGCACGTTGTTTCATATAGATTTGAGCAACTGCCAGCGCTGACGTCCCGGGGGTCCCGGGGCGAGTACCTGTGATACGCAGGCAAAGCCTGTAGTTATCATGAAAAGGAGGGAAGAAAAGTGCCAAGAAGAGGACATGTGCCCAAAAGGGATGTTTTACCGGATCCAATCTATAATGACAAGATTGTGACAAAGCTCATCAACAACATTATGCTGGACGGTAAAAAAGGTGTTGCTCAAAAGATTATCTATGATGCTTTTGACATCATTAAGGAAAAAACAGGGAAAGATCCCCGTGAAGTATTTGAACAAGCGCTCAACAACATCATGCCGGTGCTGGAAGTAAAGGCAAGAAGGGTTGGCGGCGCCACATACCAGGTACCAATGGAGGTTCGCCCCGAAAGAAGGCAGGCTCTTGGTTTACGTTGGCTGACAAACTATTCTCGCAACAGAAGCGAACGTACCATGAGTGCAAGGCTGGCCGGTGAAATTATGGATGCTGTCAACAACGCCGGAAACTCAGTCAAGAAAAAGGACGATACACATAAGATGGCAGAAGCCAATAAAGCATTTGCACATTACAGGTGGTAATCTGCATGAAAAACTTTGGAAAGGAGGACATAGATGCCTCGGGAATTTAGTCTGGCAAATACAAGAAATATTGGTATCATGGCGCATATCGATGCAGGGAAAACAACCACCACCGAACGTATTCTGTTCTATACCGGACGTGTTCATAAGCTCGGAGAAACGCACGAAGGTGCGGCGACGATGGACTGGATGGAGCAGGAACAGGAAAGAGGAATTACAATCACATCAGCTGCAACAACCGCTCAGTGGAAAGGGAACAGGGTTAACATTATCGACACACCCGGACACGTTGACTTTACAGTGGAAGTGGAGCGTTCCTTAAGGGTGCTGGATGGCTCGGTCACGCTTTTTTGCGCGAAGGGCGGCGTTGAACCCCAATCTGAAACTGTCTGGCGTCAAGCTGATAAATATAGAGTTCCTAGAATTGCCCATGTGAATAAAATGGACATCATGGGTGCAGATTTTTTCAACTGCATCAAAATGATGAAGGACCGCCTGAAAGCAAACGCGGTGCCGATCCAATTACCCATTGGTAAGGAAGATCATTTTTATGGGATTATTGATCTGGTAAAAATGAAGGCATATTACTACAGGGATGACCTGGGCAAGCAGATTGATGAAACTGATATCCCTGAAGACATGAAAGAGCTTGCGGAGGAGTATCACGCAAAGCTGGTAGAAGCGGTTGCCGAGCAGGATGAAGAGCTGACCATGAAGTACCTGGAGGGCGAAGAACTCACCATAGATGAGATCAAAAAGGGAATTCGCCATGCAACGATCAATGTTGCGATGATCCCTGTAACATGCGGATCATCCTATAAAAACAAAGGGGTACAGAAGCTGCTCGACTGCATTATCGACTATATGCCGTCCCCGCTGGATGTTCCTCCAGTAAAGGGCTTGCTCCCGGAATCCGACGACGAAATGGAAGAGGTTGAAAGACCTTCAGACGACAATGCTCCATTTTCAGCACTGGCATTCAAAATCATGGTGGATCCATTTGTCGGCAAGCTGGCCTTTTTCCGCGTTTACTCCGGGTCGATGAACTCAGGCTCTTATGTACTGAATTCAACAAAGGGCAAACGTGAGCGTATTGGCAGGATTCTGCAGATGCATGCAAACCACCGTGAAGAACTTACAGTGGTTTACTCGGGGGATATTGCTGCAGCCGTAGGCCTGAAGTTTACCACCACGGGAGACACCCTTTGCGATGAAAACCATCCGATCATTCTGGAATCCATGGAGTTCCCCGAACCTGTTATCAATGTGGCCATCGAGCCCAAAACCAAGGCGGGGCAGGAAAAAATGTCCATTGCACTGCAAAAGCTGTCTGAAGAGGATCCTACCTTCCGTGTTTCCACCAATCAGGAGACGGGGCAGACGATTATTGCAGGAATGGGCGAATTGCATCTTGAAATCATCGTGGATCGGATGTTGCGGGAGTTCAAGGTTGAGGCCAATGTTGGAAAACCGCAGGTATCCTACAAGGAAACCATTCGCAGGGCAGTCGAGGCCGAAGGGAAGTTTGTTCGTCAATCGGGTGGCCGCGGTCAATACGGTCACTGTAAAATCAAGATGGAACCTCTTGAGACCGGTGGGTATGAGTTTGTAAACGCTATCGTCGGCGGTGTTGTTCCGAAGGAATACATCCCAGCGATAGATGCAGGTATCAGAGATGCCATGAATACAGGTGTTATTGCCGGATATCAGGTTCTTGACATCAAGGTTACGCTTTACGACGGTTCCTACCATGAAGTGGACTCATCGGAAATGGCATTTAAAATTGCCGGCTCGATGGCCTTCAAGGAAGCCATGAAGAAGGCGGATCCTGTCCTTCTCGAACCCATTATGAAAGTAGAGGTTACTACCCCTGAAGAGTATATGGGCGACGTCATCGGTGATTTGAATTCGCGTCGCGGACGCATTGACGGTATGGAAGCCCGCATGGGTGCCCAGGTGATTACAGCTTTTGTGCCCCTTAGTGAAATGTTTGGCTACGCGACAGATCTTCGTTCCAAATCTCAGGGACGTGCAGTCTACTCGATGCAGTTTGATCATTACTCTGAGGTTCCCAGAAGCATTCAGGAAAAGGTAACCGAAGGCAGAAGAGCTGACGGATAACAAAGCTTGTGATGGTTGACATATAAAGCCGGAATGGTATAGTATAGTTAATACTGGCCGGTGAACCGGAAAATAAATTGTTTGCACCATCAAAGGCCTTTGGCCGGCAGGGAAACACAAGGAAACTTTAACCGGTCAAAGCAAAACATAGTTGAATTTTGTTAAAACAAATTATATAATGATCAACAGTTACCGAACTGTATAAGGAGGAGAATTTCGATGGCAAAAGCAAAATTCGAAAGAAACAAACCCCATGTGAACATTGGAACCATTGGTCACGTTGACCACGGTAAGACCTCTTTGACTGCGGCAATCACAAAGGTATTGTCTTTTGGCGACAAAAACATAGTAGTTAGATCATATGACCAGATTGACTCTGCACCTGAAGAAAAGGAAAGAGGAATTACCATCAATACTTCCCACGTTGAGTATGAAACCCAAAACCGTCACTATGCTCACGTTGACTGCCCTGGCCACGCCGACTATGTTAAGAACATGATCACCGGTGCTGCCCAGATGGATGGTGCCATCCTGGTTGTGTCCGCTGCTGACGGCCCGATGCCGCAAACCCGCGAACACATTCTGCTGTCCCATCAGGTTGGTGTTAACTACATGGTTGTTTTCCTGAACAAATGTGACCAGGTTGATGACGATGAATTGATCGAACTTGTTGAAATGGAACTGAGAGAGCTGCTTAGCCAATACGAATTCCCCGGTGACGATATTCCGATCATCCGCGGATCCGCTTTGGTTGCTCTTGAGTGCAATTCCACCGAACAAAGTGCTCCTGAATACGCTCCCATTCTGAAGCTGATGGAAGCAGTCGATGCCTATATCCCGACTCCGGAACGTGCAACCGACCTGCCCTTCCTGATGTCCGTAGAAGACGTGTTCACCATCACTGGCCGCGGCACCGTTGCTACCGGCAGAGTTGAGAGAGGAACACTGAAGGTTGGTGAAGAAGTTGAAATCGTTGGCCTTGCAGAATCCCCCAGAAAGACTACCGTTACCGGCGTTGAAATGTTCAGAAAACTTCTGGATCAGGCATTCGCAGGCGACAATATCGGCGCTCTGTTAAGAGGCGTTCAAAGAACAGACATTGAAAGAGGTCAGGTTCTGGCAAAGCCCGGATCCATCACCCCACACACTGATTTTACCGCTGAAGTATACGTTTTGACCAAGGAAGAAGGCGGAAGACATACCCCGTTCTTCAATGGCTACAGACCGCAGTTCTTCTTCAGAACCACCGACGTTACCGGAAACATCAAGCTTCCGGACGGCGTGGAAATGGTTATGCCTGGTGACAATATCACCATGACCATCAACCTGATTACCCCTATCGCTATGGAAAAAGGTCAAACCTTCTCCATCCGCGAAGGCGGCAGAACTGTTGCTTCAGGCCGTGTTGCCGACGTTAGGAAGTAATTTTCCTTTCAATGAAGTAACCAAAAGCCGGATGGTTTCCATCCGGCTTTTGCTATTGCGACCATAAGGGAAAGGTGCCCTGGCATAATCTGACCATGCTGCCAGTCCCTCCTGGTTCAGGGTCTGGCAGCAGATCAACGCCTTACAGACGTTTCTATGGAACACAAATTCCCTATAACATGTTAGCCTGTCCAGAATAAAACATTGAAACCGGTGTGGAGAAGGGGTTATAATAGAATTGTTTCATACTCTCAATGTTAAACCCACACAACCGGGAGCGTCTTTTCCAACGGTCGGACAGCCGGCAGTTTTCCGTACATAATAACTATACATTATCATTTGACACGGGGTATGGTTATTGTAGCAACCGAATCAACTGCAACACTGCTATTCTGAAACCATCGATAAACAGCTGCAATAATGATTGTACAGTCCGTTTTGAATGCAGGCCGGATCTGTTTATTCGTTGCAACTGTACAGGACAAAATTGAAAGGATTAGGTACAGAGATGACTCAGAAAAAAGACGGTCAAAAAAACAGGGTGATACCGCTTCTGCCGCTTCGGGGGCTTGTTGTATTTCCGCATATGATTCTACATTTTGACGTAGGCCGCGCGAAGTCTATCAAAGCGCTGGAAGAAGCCATGATGAAGGATCAAATGATATTTCTTGCCGCACAGAGAGACCCTGGTCTGGAAGAGCCGTCTGCGCAAGATGTATATCCTGTAGGAACCATTGCAAAAATCAAACAGCTTCTGCGCCTTCCCGGCGAGACCATCCGTGTTCTCGTTGAAGGGCTGGATCGCGCCCAAATCATGGATTATACGGCCAGCGATCCCTATTATCAAGTGAAGGTCAGGGAATGCCCAAACCCGAAAAAGCTTATAAAAAAACCTGAAATTGAAGCATTGATCCGGCAGGTGATCAGTTATTTCGAGAAGTATGCGAAGCTGACTAACCGCATTCCTTCAGACACTACCTTTACCGTTACGGCCATGGAAGACTACGCCAGGCTTTCAGATGTTATTGCCGCCAACATGATGCTGAAGCTGGAACAAAAGCAAGGTATCCTCAATGAAATTTCCCCCAAAAGACGGTTGGAAAAGCTGTTGGAAACCCTGGTCAAGGAAATAGAAATCCTCGAAGTTGAGCAAAACATCAACCATAAGGTACGTCAGCAAATAGATAAAAGCCAGAAGGAATATTATCTGCGCGAACAGCTGAAGGCCATTCAGAACGAGTTGGGCGAAGGCCAGCAGCAGAGCGATGAGATTGATGAATACCACGAGAAGATCACCAATGCCAGTCTTCCGAAGTATGCCGAAGAAAAGGCTCTGAAAGAGCTGGACAGGCTGTCCAAGATGTATTCGACCTCCGCTGAAAGCGGGGTTATACGAACCTTCCTGGATTGGATCATCGATCTGCCGTGGAACATAAAATCAGAAGAAAACCTGGATCTGCAAAATGCAGAAAAAGTTCTGGATGAGGATCACTATGGGTTGGACAAGGTGAAGGAACGCATGGTGGAGTATTTGGCCATCCGGAAGCTGAAAAACGGTCTTCATGGTCCCATCATATGCCTTTCAGGGCCTCCTGGCGTAGGTAAAACCTCTATTGCCCGTTCCATCGCAAAAGCACTGAACCGGAACTATGTACGAATGTCATTGGGCGGTGTTCGGGATGAAGCTGAAATACGCGGCCACAGGCGCACCTATGTTGGCGCCATGCCTGGAAGGATTATCAGCGCCATCAAACAGGCCGGATCAAAGAACCCGCTGATCCTGCTGGATGAAATCGATAAGATGTCCAGTGACTTTCGGGGAGATCCCGCTTCTGCCATGCTGGAGGTACTTGATGGCGAGCAGAACAGGGAATTCCGCGATCACTATCTGGAGATCCCTTTCGATCTTTCCGATGTGTTGTTCCTGACCACTGCGAATTATAAGGAAAACATCCCACGTCCACTGCTGGACAGGATGGAGATTATCGATATCTCAGGGTATATTGAGGAAGAAAAGCTGCAGATCGCTTTACGCCACCTGATTCCGAAGCAAATAGACAGCCACGGGCTGAAACAAGCCCAAATCCGCTTTGATGAGGGCGCCGTCAGGGACATCATCAATTATTACACCCGCGAAGCAGGTGTACGAAACCTTGAAAGGCAAGTTTCAACCATATGCCGCAAGGTAGCAAAGATTATTGTTTCCGAAGAGAAAAAAGCGGTTCGGGTTACAAAGCAAAACCTGAGCCGGTACCTGGGCAGCAAAAAGTATCTGTATGATATGGCCAATGTGCAGGATGAGGTGGGTATTGCCCGCGGCCTGGCCTGGACACCGGTTGGTGGCGACACACTGTCCATAGAGGTGAACCTGATGCCTGGAGAAGGCATGGTTGAACTGACCGGGCAATTGGGTGATGTGATGAAGGAATCCGCCCGCATTGCCAGAAGCTATGTCCGTTCGATTGCGGAAATGATAGGGATTGAGGCTGATTTCCATAAAAAATATGATATGCATATTCACGTTCCCGAGGGAGCAATCCCCAAGGACGGCCCGTCTGCGGGGATTACCCTGGCAACGGCCATGATATCGGCATTAACCCAAATCCCTGTAAAGCGAAATGTTGCCATGACCGGGGAAATTACGCTGCGAGGCAGGGTGCTTCCCATCGGAGGCCTGAAGGAAAAGGTTCTTGCAGCCCATCGGGCAGGCATCGATACGATTCTGCTGCCCATGGAGAATAAGAAAGACATTGAGGAAATCCCGGAAAATATTCGGGGAAAAATCAGATTATTACCTGTCAAATCCATGGAGCAGGTCATGAAAGAAGCTTTGGTACGTTTTCCTGGTTCTCCTGGCAGCCAAAGCAATGAAAAAAAGAACGCCTTGCTGGGCCGGGAAACCAAGGATGAGGCAGCAGCCACAGTAGAGCATTAACCAAAAAAAATAATGAGAAGGAAGCAGGGGACGGTTCCCTGCTTCCTTTTTCAATGCAAACAGTCACTGTATCTTTCCTGACAAGCTCTTTGCACACTTACTTTCTTGTATTTACATGCAATCACTTCCGTTGTTATAAGAACCTTATCACTACGTGATAAGAACCTTGTAACGGTGTGTTGTGATTGCAAGCAATCACTTCCGTTGTTATAAGAACCTTATCACTACGTGATAAGAACCTTGTAACGGTGTGTTGTGATTGCAAGCAATCACTTCCGTTGTTATAATAGGATTAATACCCGCAAAAGTTTTTATTGTTACCTGCCGGGGGAATTTTCCCGGAAAGGCCGCAGCCTCAGGAGGAGCATATGCTGATAATCAATGCGCATATCATGACCATGGCAGAAGAAAAAAAATACCGCAAAAACAAAAAAGCCGATGACGACATTCAAAATGGATATATTCTAATATCCCAGGGAAAGATTAAGGAAATCGGGTTCATGTCTGAATGCCCCGAAAACAGCGAAGTGATTGACGTACAAGGGAAGAGCGTAATGCCCGGTCTTGTGGATTCCCATACGCACATCGGCATTATGGAAGATTCACTGGGCTTTGAGGGTGATGACGCCAATGAACTGACCGATCCGGTCACACCGCATCTTAGGGCAATCGATGGGATCAATCATGCTGATCGATCTTTCGAGGAAGCCCGGCAATGGGGTGTAACAACCGTTGTCAGCGGGCCGGGCAGCGGGAATGTTATTTGCGGACAGTTTGCTGCGCTGAAAACCTTTGGCCGCAGCGTTGACGAAATGGTTATTAAGCATCCGTGTGCCATGAAGATAGCCTTTGGAGAAAATCCCAAAGCCGTATACCATGAAAAGAATCATACCCCCTCTACAAGAATGGCCACTGCAGCCATCCTGCGTGAGCAGCTGTTTAAGGCGAAGGAATACATGGAGGCCTGGGAGGATTACTATAAGGACACCGAGGAAAATGATAAACCCGAATACGATATCCGGCTGGAAGCCCTGATGCCTGTTCTGAAGGGGGAGCTGATCGCTAAAATCCACGCCCACAGGGCGGATGATATCCTGACGGCGATCCGGATTGCAAAGGAGTTTAACCTGCGGTTCACCATCGATCATTGCACCGAGGGGTACATGATCGCCGATATTCTAAAGGAACAGAAGGTTAGTGCAATCCTGGGTCCATTGCTGACAGACCGATCCAAGATCGAATTGAAAAATCAAAATATAGAGGCCCCGGGTATTCTTGCAAAACATGGCGTGCAGGTAGCCATTATGACCGATCATCCCTGCGTTCCCCAACAGCATCTGCTGCTTTGTGCGGGGGTGGCTGTCAGGGAAGGCATGCCTGAAAAAGATGCCCTGCGTGCCATCACCATCAATGCTGCGCGGGCAGCAGGTATTGAAGACCGGGTGGGAAGCCTTGAGGCCGGCAAGGATGCAGACATCGTCGTATTCAGCGGCCACCCCTTTGACTATAAGACAAAGGTGGAGCTGACGATGATTGACGGAAAGGTCGTTTACCATAGAATCTAGAGAGAGGAAGGTTTGAAGATGGGGTTGTTGAGCAAAATCGTCCAATTTTATCAAAGCAAAATTGAAATAACGTTTTCTGAACTGAATGAATGCGCTGAACCTGGCGGAATTGTTTTTCTTGGGGACTCGATTACCGACTTTTTCCGCCTGAATGAATACTTTCACGGTGTATATGTCGTTAACCGCGGTATCAGCTGGGATACGACCGATGGCGTTCTATTGCGCATGCCCGAAAGCGTTTATCAGCTTCAGCCATCCAAAGTATTTCTGATGATCGGTACCAACGATGTGGCAGATAACAAATCCGAGCAGGAGATCGTACATAACATCGATCAAATCATTTCGGCTATCCAGGCTAATTGCCCCGATACGAAGATTTACCTGGAGTCTCTTTATCCCGTATCAACCCTCAGGCACAAAAAAATCCGAAGAGTCATCGTAGGAAAACGAACCAATGAAAAAATCCGCAGTATCAATGATAAGCTAAAGAAACTGGCACAGGAAAAAAACATACCTTATATCGATGTACACAGCCACCTTGCAGATGAAGAGGGGAACATCCGACTGGAATATACCGTGGAAGGTCTGCACATTACTGTTCCGGGTTATCGTGTTGTAGCAGATGTTTTAAGGCCCTGGGTAATGGAATAAGCGAATGCTTAAGAATTGTATTTTCAGGTGCACCATTCTGGTAAGCGCTCATTGAGCCTGCCAGAGGTGTTTGGAAACTCAAGTGTTTCATTCACGCGGCGCATTCACGCTTTGCACTGCCATTTGCATTGCAGCTTCGGCCGTTACGGGCCTGCTGAACAAATAGCCCTGATATTTGCTGCACTTATGCTTGGCCAGGTATTGCAGCTGCTCGTCCAGCTCAACACCTTCAGCAACCACCGAAAGGCCCAGCTGAAGCCCCATTGATATAATCGAACCCGTGATGGACTCTTCATTCATATCGGGAACATTTTCGTTCAGGAATAATTTGTCAATTTTCAAAGTATTGATGGGGAGATTTTTTAAACAGGTCAAGGAAGAATAGCCTTTCCCGAAATCATCCAGAGCAAAGTGTACGCCTCCACTCCTAAGCTTTTGAATGGCAGCTTCAATCAGCCCGAAGGATTCCATCAGGATTGTTTCGGTAATTTCCAATTCAAGCAACTCTGGATTCAGATCAGTCTCTTTCAGCGTGTCAATGACCATATCCACAAAATCTGTTTGCAGCAGCTGTAATATGGAAATGTTGACGGACATCGTATAATTCTTGCCGCTGTTGGCCTGGAGAGCCTTTGCAAATGAGCAGGCCTCCTTCAAAACCCATTTGCCTATGGGTATAATCAGCTGGGTTTCTTCTGCAACAGAAATGAAAGAATTGGGCATTACAAGGCCCAGCTCGGGGTTTATCCAGCGCAGCAGAGCTTCAAACCCGCAAATGTTTCCAGTAACAATATCAATTTGCGGCTGGTAATACAACAGGAATTCCTTCTGTTCCAACGCGGTTCGCAAATGGTTTTCAATGGAAAGCCTTTCCCGTATGCTATAGTCCATGCTTTGAGTGAATAGCACATATTGTCCCTTCCCGCGTGATTTCGCATGATACATCGCGATGTCTCCGCTTCGAATCAGGTCATCCACGCTGACTCCGGCATCAGGGTATGTAGCAATGCCAATACTGATGGAAATGTGCAAAATGCTGTAATTCAATTCAAATGGATTTTTAAAGGCATTGAGCCATGCTTCTGCCTGGGCCTTCAACTCAGATTCGGTGGCATCCTTTACGATAATAATGAATTCATCCCCGCCAAAACGAAATAGTGATCCATTTATAGTAATGTTTTCACTTAACCGATTTCCAATCATGACCAGAAGCTGGTCTCCTGTCGAATGCCCCAACGAATCATTGATATACTTGAAATTGTCTGTGTCGATAAAGAAAAGTGCATACTGTGACGTGCTATCTGTAAGCAGGACTTGATCCAAATAATCTTTGAGTGACAGACGGTTTGGAAGGCTTGTTAGGTA
>JAGOJH010000081.1 GCA_017995215.1 Thermoclostridium sp. | reverse complement strand
CTTCCTGGCTGACCCGCTGGCTGTGTTTATGGCATTAACCGCATCTGGTGTGGCAACAGTGATCATCCTGTATTCTTTTGGCTATATGAAGCATTATGACAATCAGAATGAATATTATATGATGGTTTGCCTGTTCATCGGCGCGATGATGGGACTGGTTTTTTCCACAAACCTCATTTTTATGTACATGTTTTGGGAGATCTCGGCGATATGCTGCTGGCGGCTTATCGGCTTTTACCGTGAAGAGATTACCGTACTCCGGGCTAATAAAGCTTTTATCACAACCGTGGCGGGCGCGCTTGTAATGCTGATCGGGTTCATCGGAATATATGGGAAGACAGGCTCATTTGATCTGATGGCGATAAAAGGGACAACGCTTCCAGGGTGGATCACCGTTGCGATATTATTCGGAATTCTTTCCAAATCCGCAACCTTCCCATTGCACGGCTGGCTGCCAGATGCAGGTGTCGCACCCTCCCCGGTCACATCGCTGCTTCATGCGGCAGTGCTTGTGAAGATTGGTGTATACGCATATGCACGGCTTTTTGTTATCAACTTTAAGATTGATGAAGTGTTTACTGTCGTCGTCCCGATTATTGCTGCCGTCAGCATGCTTATCAGCAGTGGTGCGGCACTGCGTGCAAACGATATCAAGCGTGTCGTCGCTTATTCCACAATCAGCCAGCTGGCGTTCATTCTTTTGGGATTGTCCTGTGGCAGTGAAATCGGTGTTGTGGGAGGCATGCTTTACATCCTCATGCATAGCGTTGCAAAAGGCGGGTTATTCCTGTGTGCCGGTATCGTTGAGCATACAGTTCATACAAAGGACATCACCAAAATGGGTGGGCTGTATAAAACAATGCCGCTGACTGCGCTTGCTTTCATCCTGTGCGGCTTTTCGGTCATGGGAATCCCCCCGTTCGGTGGTTTTTTTGCGAAATACCTTGTGATTAATGGCATTATTGAAACGGAAAATATCGTACTTGGAATCGTATTCATTCTCGGTGCCGTGATGACCGTCCTGTACCTGGCACGGGTTTTTGTGATGGTTTTCCTTGGGCCGCAGTCCATCCCCGATGCGAAAGAGGGCACGCCGGCTATGCTGGCGTCGGTGGTGATACTGGCCATCCTTTCCCTAGCGCTGGGAATATGGATCAGCATTCCATCGGGCCTCGCAGCTGTGATAGGGGGGCATTTGTGATATGTTGAATGATTTCAGCCTGTTTTTAAGCAGGAATGCCAACATCATCTTTTTTATGATAATTCTGCCTGTTGTAATCGGTACAGTTGCATGGCTTTTGCGAAAGCATTATGTCTTGCGGCTGATTGTTGTTCTGCTCTCGTCAGCTGTGAACCTTCTTTTTGCCATAAGCCTTTACCGTTCGGAAGGGTTTTACAGGATATTCCCGTTCGCAGGAAACGGCCTGGATATTGCCGTGAGGGTTTACGAGTTTTCTGCATTGTTTTTGGTCTTTATCGGGGCGGCATTTTTATTAGTCGGTCTGTATAGTGTGATGTTTTTAAAAAGTGAAAGGGCTGCCGGACGATTCATGTTCTATCTGTATGTCAGCCTTGCGATGATCAATGGCGCGCTTTTGTCCGATAACCTGGGAGTCATGCTCTTTTTTTGGGAGGGGCTTCTGTGCACCCTCTTTGGAATACTGCTGATCAGCAATCAGCAAAAACCAAAAACAGCCGTGAAAGCATTAGCTTTGTCAGGATCTGCCGATCTTCTTCTTATGCTCGGGATGATTATTACCACAGTTCAGGCAGGAACGCCTTATATCAGCCAAATGCAAAAACTGCCTGTGACCGGTGTATCGGGTATCGGTTTTATCTGCATGATGCTTGGCGCTGTCGGAAAAGCGGGAAGCATGCCGTTCCACAGCTGGATTCCAGATGCGGCGGATGATGCTCCGACCCCTTTTATGCCGGCCTTCCCGGGTTCTCTTGAAAAGCTTGTTGGAATTTATCTTGCCATTCGTATCGTTACAGATATTTATGATCTTCAGCCTGAGAGCGGCATGAGCATCGCGATGATGATGCTTGGCACGCTGACGATTCTGTTTGCAGTGGCGATGGCTCTGATACAAAAGGATATGAAGCGGCTGCTTTCATACCATGCCGTAAGCCAGGTTGGATATATGGTGCTGGGCATAGGCACGGCACTTCCGGTTGGAATTGTCGGTGGGCTTTTCCATATGCTGAACCATGTGATTTATAAGAGCTGTCTGTTTATGACCGCGGGAAGCATTGAACAGCAGACGGGAACAACGGATCTGCGCAAAATCAGCGGGCTTGCGAAGAGCATGCCGGTCACGATGATCTGCTTCACCGTAAGCGGCCTTGCCATCGCTGGGGTTCCCCCGTTTAACGGTTTTTTCTCGAAGGAGCTGATTTTTGATGCGGCGTTGGAGATCAACCCCATATTTTATGTTGGCGCGTTGCTGGGCGCATTTCTAACGGCGGTATCCTTCCTGAAAATGGGACGGGCGGCTTTCGCAGGTGAATTAAAATCTTTACCGGGTAAAAGAAACGTCAGGGAATCGAGCGTCGGCATGCTGATACCGATGATGGTTCTGGCGGTATTGTGCCTGTTGTTCGGAGTGGCGAATAAATGGCCTCTGGATTCCTTGCTTTGTCCTGCTTTGGGGGTTTCTGAAACCTATTCCGGATGGCCGCATTCAATGCTGCTTGTTGTGATATCCGTTATTGTTTTAATATTGGCAGTCTGTGATCATATTTATGGCTGCAAAAAGTCCGGCAGTGCCATCAATGCGGCGGATCATATTCATCATGCACCGGTTCTGAGGAACATCTATCAGGCTGCGGAAAAACAGCGTTTTGACCCGTATGTATGGATGATGGCCGTGGTGAATGCTTTTTCAAGGGCTTGTGTTTTAATAGAGAGTGGTATCAGCTGGTTTTATGATAAAGCGGTTGTCAATTTGACAGAGGGTGTGGGAAGCCTGCTGCACCGTTTGAACAACGGAAGCCTTTCCCGCTATTTGCTGGCGGCGGTTGCCGGTATTGCCTGTATAACAATCATCTTTATCGCTGTGCTTTTTTAGGGGGGCATTCCAAAATGCAGGGTTTAGCGCGTATTACGGTTTCATTGTTTGCCGTGCCGCTGGTGATCATCCTGATCAACAATTTATTATCGAAACGATTGACCGAGAGGGTAAGCTTCATCCTTGCCGGTTCAGCCGCAGTCATTCAGATTCTGACTTCGGTGGCAGGCTTTTTCATGCTTTCCCTCTATCAGCTGCATGAATATCAGTTCACCATGCTCTGGGATATGGATACGATAGGGGCGGAGCGGTTATCGGTTACTTCCCTTTCTCTGGTCATTCTGTTTTGCATCGGTTTTGTCGCATTCATATCGGTATTGATAGCAAACCGAACCATCACAACGAAAAAAACAGCCTACGTCAACCTTTTGATGACGCTCATCCTCGGAATGAATGGAATGGTGATCGTTACAGACCTGTTCTCCCTTTATGTATTTCTTGAAATTGTTGGGATATCCAGCTTCGTTTTGATTGCCATGTTTCAAACGAAAACCGGGCTTGAAGGCTCCTTTAAATATCTGGTCATGTCCTCGCTGGCAAGTATTTTGATCCTGACAGGGCTGGCCTTTGTCTTTATGCAGCAGGGGAGCCTTCAATATACAGAGATTCATATGAATATGCTCAGCGGTCTCAGCTTATCACAGGCTCTCCCGATTTATATGGCTCTAATCTTCCTGATTGCGGGCTTTGCGATTAAAACCGGTGCCGTTCCCTTCCACAGCTGGCTGCCAGATGCGCATCAAAGCGCTGACACATCCATTTCGGTGCTGCTCAGCGGTATTGTCATCAAGGTGGCCGGAGTTTATGGTTTTATTGTTTTGACCGATCTATTCGCCGAAGTGCCTGCACTCAGCATCACATTGGCCGTCATTGGAGTGATATCGATACTTACGGGAGCATTGCTTGCATTGAAACAGGATCACTTCAAGCGTATTGCGGCATATTCTTCAGTAAGCCAGATGGGATATATTCTGCTTGGGTTAAGCACCGGCAGCACATTGGGGCTTTTAGGTGCTGTTGTGCATATTTTCAACCATGCTACGTTCAAATGTACTTTGTTTTCGAATGCCGCCGCACTGCATGAACAGGCGGGAACACTGGATATTAATGAAATGGGCGGGCTTCAGAAGAAAATGCCGGTAACAGGCTTTTCCTCCATTGCAGCTTTTTTATCCACCACAGGCATACCCCCGTTTGCCGGGTTCTGGAGCAAGCTCCTCATCATTCTGGCGCTTTGGAACAGGAATATGAATATTTTTGCAGGCATTGCGCTCTTTTCCAGTATTTTTACAGCCGTCTATTTTTTACGCCTGCAAAGAAAGGTTTTCTTTGGTAAACCGAATGAAAAATATGCGGATTTGAAGGAAGTAAACGGAAGCATCAGGTTTGCCGAGATCCTGCTGACGGTTATCATGATCGCGGCAGGGCTGGCCTTTCCATTTGCACTTTTATATCTTCAAAACAGAGGGATACTATAAGGGAGGAGAAGAAGCTTGGAAGCAATCGTGTATATCTGTCTTGGGTTTATGCTCATCTTCGGTGTGATGGCCGTGATGTTCCGCAGTGTGTTAAAATCCGCTATTGCGTTGGCTGCTGCCAGCGTGATGCTGGGCATTATCATGTATGAGCTCAATTCGGTTTGGTCCGCCCTGTTTGAGGTATCAGTCTGCTCGGGCTTGGTTACGGTCATTTTTATCAGTGCGATCAGCCTTTCCAAAATAGATAAAAAAGATGTTGAAAAGCAATATGCGGATAAAAATCGAATGAGATACCTGCCGGTTATCCTGATTGTCAGTGGGATCGCACTGGCTGTAATCGCTCTGGCGATAGGCTTTTCTCCGGTTTCTCCGGCACCGGCAGCCGAGGTTGCGAATAATTTCAGGGAAATCTTATGGAACCATCGTCAGGCCGATATTTGGGGACAAATCATTGTTTTGATCACAGGTTCGGTATCTGTTGTCGTGTTATTCAAGGAGAGTGATGCATGATGAACGCATTCAGACTGGAAACGATCATGCTGATTGCCGGTTTTCTGTTGATTATCGCCGGCTGCTATTGCCTGGTACGAACATACCACATGCTGAAAATTATCATTGGTATTGAAGTCGCAATGAAGGCTGTGACGATGTTCATCACGCTTGCCGGCTTTGTCAACGGCAACAGCGATTTGGCACAAACCTTCATCATTACGATTATTGTTATAGAGGTTGTTGTTGCTGTAGTTGCAGCGGGTATAGCCATTAACCTTTACAAAAAATACGGAAGCATGGACATCCGTAATTTAAGAAAGTTGAAGGGATAGGTTATTAATATGGGGAGCTTGATTTTTTCACCACCCATTGTTTTGGTTTTGTTTTTTGTGTTGTTTGCTGCCTTTTCCCAAGGTATATCGTTTTTTTCGCACCAGGGGGTGCGGGGCGTGAATGAAACGGATTCGTATGCCTGTGGTCAGAAAAACATTCAACATTATGTCAATCCTGACTTCAGTCAGTTTTTCCCATATGCGTTTTTCTTTACGATTATGCATGTTCTGGTTCTGATCGTAGCGACCGCACCCTATGATGCGCCGCTTTTACCCATTATTTATACGCTTTCCGGAATACTTTCGCTGGTTATTATTTTCAGGAGGTGATACTCCGATGGGACTGTTGCAAAGAGCAATTGCGTGGGGGACACGAAAATCGCCATGGATACTGCATTTCAATGCAGGAGCCTGTAATGGCTGTGATATCGAAACGATAGACTCATTAACGCCCAGGTTCGATCTCGAACGGTTGGGGATCGTTCAGCAGGGCAGCCCGCGGCATGCAGATATACTGGTTTGCACCGGCGCGGTTACATTACAGACGAGGGAACGCCTGAAGCAGATCTATGATCAAATGCCGAATCCAAAATTCGTCATCGCCGTTGGAACCTGCGCCTGCACAGGAGGCATTTTTGACGGCTGCTATTGTGTTACCGGCGGTATCGACACGGTTATCCCGGTAGACGTTTATGTTCCGGGGTGCGCGGTCCGCCCGGAAGCCCTGATCGATGCCGTCAATAAGCTATTGGGTACACTCGAACCCAAAAAGAAGAAGCCGGGAAAGAGTGAAACCGATTCAGGCACTAAAAGCTAGGAGGTGGAAGGAATGCAGAGGGAAGAGGAGATTGTTGACAAGCTTTGTGACAAATTTGATTTCTTGCATGGTAATATTTATATACAAAGAGTAAAACGCATTTTCTCACTGCCGCTCACCGCAGAAAAATTTGAGAAGGTGTTGCAATATGTTTGTGAGGAAATGGGCTTTTTCCGTGCGCATCATGTGGTAGGAACAGATGATGGTGAAAATTTGGGATTTACTTATCTTGTATCCAACCATGACAATATCATTCTTGCGCTGAAGGAGAGTGCGCCGAAGTCTGATCCGAGAATTCACACGATGACAGGCATCTACCCCTCCCTTATCCAGCACGAACGTGAACTGACAGATCTTTTCGGTGCGGTTGTTGAGGGCCTTCCGGAGGGTCCGTCCTATCCGTTGCCTGATGGCTGGCCCAAGGGGAATTATCCGATGCGTAAGGAATGGAAAACAGAATATTTCGATAAAAATACAATGACTTACAATCCTCCTGTACCTGACGGGAAAAAGGAGGGCGAAACGAATGGAAAAGAATAATCGTATCGTCATTCCGATAGGCCCGCAACACCCGTCATTAAAGGAACCTGGGTGCTTCACGATAACGCTTGAAGGTGAAAAGGTTATCAAGGCGGTTGTTGGCATTGGCTATAACCACAGGGGACTGGAAAAGGCCTGTGAGAGCCGAACCTATATTCAGAATTTATATCTGATCGAGCGGGTATGCGGTATTTGTTCCCATACACACAGTACTGCGTTCTGCCAGGGTATTGAGGAACTGGCCGAGATTGTCATTCCACCACGCGCAGCCTATATCCGTGTCCTTATTGCCGAGCTTGAGCGCCTGCACAGCCACTTGCTGTGGCTTGGCGTAGCTGCCCATGAAATAGGCTTTGATACGCTGTTCATGTATACCTGGAGGGATCGTGAAAAAGTATTGGATAGCCTTGCCGAAGTGACGGGTAACCGTGTCAACTATGGTATCAATATTATTGGCGGCGTGCGAAGAGACCTTGATGAAGCCATGCTGCAGGATATATCCAAAATGACGGATGCATTACAGACGCAGATCCAATATTATCTGGAGCTTGCTTTAACCGAAACAACGCTAGCAGCAAGGCTTGCCGGAATCGGCAGGCTTTCCCCGGAGGATGCGATGAAGTTCGGAGCCGTTGGGCCTGTTGCGCGGGCAGCCGGCATCGGCTATGATATCCGAATCGCGGAACCCTATGCGGCATATGCAGATATTCCGATAAAGCTCATAACCGATAACCATGCCGATGTATTCGGACGGACAGTCGTTCGAATCAATGAGATGCTGGAGAGCCTGAATATAATCCGTTTTTGCATCAGCAATCTACCGGACGGAAGTATTGCTGTTAAGGCTCCGCGTCGCATTCCGGCAGGGGAGGTCATCGCTAGAACCGAAGCGCCGCGTGGTGAGAATATACATTATATCAGGTCCAACGGCACCGATATGCCAGACAGAATCCGCGTCCGGGCACCATCGGAAGCAAACTGGCATGGCATGGCCCATATGCTGGAGGGGCAATATCTCGCGGATGTGCCCATCACCATTGCGGCCATCGACCCGTGTTATTCATGCACTGACCGCGCAATTGTTATCTGTTCCGAAAACCGGAACGAAGTAACGAACTGGCAGAACCTTCGTCAGTATAGCATTGATTGGTATAAAAAACAGGGCGTGGATGTCCCGTCATTGAAAATACCGGAGCATGATTGAGCAATGATTGATGTCAATCAGCAGGCTCTCCTGCTTTCTGCAGATTGAGACAGATAACGCTCCCAGCACTTGAGGATCGGTGGCCTGTTTAAGGCTTACCGCCTCTTAAGATGATGAGAGTATAGATAGAGGCGTAATATGTTGTTAAATTTGATTAAAATATTCATATTCCCAGGCTTTGCATTTTTGGCGGCCTACGGCATGTTTCTTCAATATCTTGACAGGAAGGTATATGCGCGTCTTCAAAACCGTGCAGGACCGCCATGGTATCAGCCACTTGCAGACTTTTTGAAGCTTATCGGGAAGGAATCTATCATTCCGGCGGGTGCAAACAGAGGGATGTTTCATACACTGCCGGTGATCTCTATTTCAGCTGTCGCGACGGCATTTATCTATTTACCGGTATTTGGGGCGAGATCCAATTATTCCTTTGAGGGAGATCTGATCATTGTCCTCTATCTTATCACCATTCCGACACTTACTGCATTTTTAGCCGGTTGGTACTCGAGAGGTGTTTATGCAACGATAGGATCTGCCCGCACGCTCACACAGATGTTTGCTTATGAGGTTCCATTATTTATGGCTTTGCTGGCACCCGCACTGATAGCCGGTACCTGGTCTGTTACAGGAATGGCTGCATTTTATTCCGCGCATCCCTTATACACCCTTTTGAATGTTCCAGCTCTGTTCGTAGCGTTGATTTCCAGCCAGGGAAAGCTTGAACGTGCTCCTTTTGATGCACCGGAAGCAGAAACCGAGGTTGTTTCCGGCGCGCTTGTGGAATATGGTGGAAAACTGCTGGCGCTCTTTAAAATGGCAATGGACTGCGAGCTTGTTGTGTTGGCATCCATCATTTCTGCAGTATTTCTGCCTTTTATGACAGGTACCCCAATTCTGGATTTCCTGCTTTACTTTGTAAAAACAATTGCTGCGCTGATGTTCCTTGTTCTTTTACGCTCTGCGATGGCGAGACTGAGGGTGGATCAAATGGTCGGATTTTGTTGGAAAATACTAACACCTGTGGCAGTTGCGCAGATTGTTCTGAATCTATTGGTACGGGGCAGTTTACGCTTATAACAACGGAAGTGATTGCTTGCAATCGCAACACATAGGGGAGACCGTTTAGCAGAGCCAAGCCGGCTCCGATTGCATAGGCGAGCAGCCAGGATGCATGGGCGAGCAACAAGCTTTAGCTTGTGACCAGCCAGGATGCATGGGCGAGCAACAAGCTTTAGCTTGTGACCAGCCAGGATGCATGGGCGAGCAACAAGCTTTAGCTTGTGACCAGCCAGGATGCATGGGCGAGCAACAAGCTTTAGCTTGTGACCAGCCAAGCAATGCTTGCGACCAGCCCCGCTATTGCAACAGCAGGTTTTACTTTAACAAAACCATCACATAGGCTGCATAGGCGAGCAGCAAGCTATGCTTGCGACCAGCCCAGCAACAAGGTTCTGGCCGCCAATGCGGCAAGGTTCTTATATCGAGGCGGGAGACATTGAGGCTTCGTTATAATGATAATGGAGAAGGCATGTTTCAATGAGGATGAAAGCTGAGGATTGATATGTTGACAAAAAAACCTGGGAAAATCATCAAAATGGCAGTGAGGAATCTATTCAAAAAACCAGCGACAATATCCTACCCGAACGGTACGATGCAAATAGCAGAAAAATACCGTGGAAGGATTATATACGATGCAATAAACTGTACCGGCTGCGGACTGTGTGCTCGTGACTGCCCGGCGGGGGCATTAAGTATTGTAAACGAAGGAACAAAGGAAGACAGAAAAATGAAGGCAGTTCTCAACATGGGGCATTGTATTTTTTGTTGTCAATGTGTTGACTCCTGCAAAAAAAATTGTATTTCGTTCACACGGGAAATCGAGCTGTCAACAGTCGACAAGGACGAATTGAAGGTGCAGCTTTAATGGAAGCAAGTGATTTCCTGAAGAAACATATTCAACCGGGAGAAAAATACGCTGTGCTGGGCGTCGGGTCGGTTCTTTGTTCGGATGATGCCGCGGGCATGTACCTTATCGAACTGTTAAGCAGTCTGATAAAGCGTGAGGATGTACTTTTGATTGCCGGATCAACCGCACCTGAAAACTTTACCGGTGTGATTAAGCGTTTTTCACCGAAAAGGCTGTTTATTGTGGATGCTGCCTATATGGGGCTTTCCCCTGGCGAATCAAAAGCAGTGCCAGCCTGTGATATCGACGGGCTTTCCTTTTCCACGCATATGCTGCCCATGTCTGTCATGCTTGAATATCTCCAATCCGAATCAGGCTGCGGAGTGACATTTATCGGCATTCAACCCGGCTGCACAGAGCAGGGGCTTACGATGTGCGACGAAGTGAATAAGGGTACCGAGCGTCTTGCCAAGGCTTTTTATGATGCGTTGAAGTAGCTGTATTCATTGCTGAGAAAATCTGAAGCTTGGACAGCTTAAAAAGCAAGTTTTTATCGAAATGGATTATGATATATCACGAAAATTCAATTGACAAATATTGATAAGTTTCTTATTCTATATTAGTGATTATATTCTTCAGAAAGATATATCCGGAGAATTCATTTTTAATAACCTGAGTATGATTTGAGGAGGATGTTTTACAATGTTTGTTGCTTTAGGACTGATTGGAGCTTTTGTTGCCGCAGTTTTGGTTGTCGCGATCCATTCATTTACTTCTTTTGACTTAAGTTCATTTTCATTATTCTTCGTTGTGCCTGTTGGTGCTATAGTTACGGGCGGATTGGGTACCCTGGGCTATTATTTAGGCGTTTTAAAAACAAATATTAAAATCACTAAAGCCATTAAGTGGACAGGTATCGTAATTGCTTTAGTTTGCTTTATTCTCGTTCAGTATGGCTTTTATTATACGGCTTATCTGGATGAAAACATGGATTTGAACTTTAAAATGCAAGGTGAACATATCAGCCTTTATGCCATAGGTGAATCTGATGAACCGATTAACTTTTTTACATTTACACAGGAAATGGTTAATTCAAGAGTAATATCCTTCAGCAGAAGAGGACGTCAGCTTTTTGAAGTGGAAGGAAATAAGGTTGTGAACTGGATTTTTTATCTGGTTGATTTTCTGGGCGTTCTATTAGGTGCTTTTTTTGCACGCTTTTTGGTTATCGGAAATAAAAAATACTGTGATAATTGCAAGCGATATATGAAGCAAAAAGATTTATTAAAGTTCTCCGTACAGGACACGGAAAGGGTTATTCGCTTTAAAAATATTACACAAATGCAGCCTCAGGAGATATCGGCCTTAGTTCACAGTGACGGCATTCCAGTTGAAGGGGAACATTATGACATCCATCTGGACTGGTGCAAGGAATGTAATGCCGGATTCATCCAACTAAAGTATATGGAGTTGGATTCAAAGAACAAACCGAGTCATAACGAAGGGAAGAGCATTGAAATACCGGTAGATTCAAAAGTTACACAGGCTATCCTGCAACAATAGTATTTGATACAAAGCAGGGGAGAAGAAAATCTCCCTTGTTTTTTTATACCCTAAGACCCCTCCTCATAACGCGTTTTTAACCCGCTGGGCTTAAAAACGCGGGTCGGATATAAACCGATTTCTTCTTCAGTGGCGGATACAATCCCCCACCGGAGGTGCGTATTAATTGGAAACGAATCACAGAGCTTCGGCCTGTTAGTGAAGGCATTTGATTAAATGGTTAATCGTTGTATTCTACAACTAACTGGTTATGTCGGTAAATGATCAAAAACCTCCTGACGCTTACTTATGCGGCAGGAGGTTTTTTCATAACAATGATCCTAAATGATAACGCACAATCAAGTTGCGCTTTTTTAGATTGCTGGGCTTAAGGAAATTACTCCTTTATACTACCCAGTGCAACACCTGCGATGATATACTTCGATAATGCAAAATATACTACAAACAGCGGAAGCACTGTTAAGGTCAGCCCCAGATAGACAGAGCCGAACTCAGTTTTGTAAATGTCACCTCTTAACAAGCTTACCATGATGGGCATGGTGTATTTATCACTATTGGTAAGCAATATCAAAGGCAGGAAAAATTGATTCCAGCTGCCCACAAAAGCGAAGATAGCTTGTGTGGCAATGGCCGGTTTCATGATTGGTATGATAATTCTGTTGAACGTATACAACTCACGGGCGCCATCAATACGTGCGGAATTGACAATATCCAGCTGCAGCGTTGCGAGCAGATACTGCCGCATGAAAAATACAACACCGGGTGCTGCTATAGCTGGCAGTATGAAAGGCCAAAAGCTGTTTGTCCATCCAATACGGTACATAAACTGATAAAACCCGATGACCGATACTTGTGCAGGAATCATCAAAATAGCCATAATAAAAGTGAAAAATGGCTGACGGAGCTTCCAGTCATAGACTGTGAGGGCATAAGCGGTTAACGACGAGAAATAAACCGTTAAACCTGTAGCACCTGCGGCAATGATCAGAGAATTAAAAAACCCAACCAGGGGATTAAAGCTTTTATTTAACAGGATATTCAGGTTGTTGATCAAATACTTTGAAGGCAAAAGAGCTATGGCAGATTGCTGAACTTCAAAAGTACTGCGGGTCGCGTTCATTAACATGATCCAAAATGGCAGTATACTTAAAATTGAAAGCAGAATACATACCACGTATTTTAGGGATGTAAATGCAACATGAGGAAAACTAGTGGATTTGCTGCCGCGAAACTTCATCTTGCCGCCCTCCTTTCTGCCTTCCATGCCTTAATCCTGGCTTTCTTTTCTTTCGCCACTTTGATAGCTTCTTTGTCACGCATGACGTAGAAAAGAATGCCTGACAGAACGGCAATGATTGCAAACAGGATCATACTGGCGGCTGAAGCACGATTATACAGATAACTGCCGCTAAAGGCCTGATTAAAAATGAACATGCTTACTGTCAGCGTAGACTGATCAGGGTTGCCAAGGTTAAACAGCCTCGGAATGTCGAACATCTGCAGGCCGCCGATCATACTGGTTACCAGGGTAAAGAGCATGATTGTTTTCAAGCTTGGAAGAGTGATACGGAAAAACGTTTGTGGTCCGGATGCACCGTCGATTTCCGCAGCCTCGAACAATTCGGGGTTGATGCCTAGTACGCCGGATATGAACACGATCATGGTTTGACCATACCACATCCAGAATTGGATAAATGAAATAATGTTTCTTGTTGTCCACTTGTCCATTACGAAATAAATAGGTGTTTCGATTAAGCCCAACATCATGAGCAGGTCGTTCGCAGGCCCCTTCGGGTATCCAAACAAAGAGTTGAAGAGAAGTGCGATGGTTGCTGCTGTAATTATATTTGGCATATAAAGCAAAACTTTGAATGCGCCCTGCCCCTTAATCTTATAACGGTGATTCGTAAACCATGCCGTGAGGAGCAACGCCAGCAGTATCTGAGGAACAAAATTCACAACCCATAAGATCAATGTATTCACCAATGATTTCTGGAATGCGACTGTGCTGATAACTGCCTGATAATTTTGAAAAGGATTTGCTAAAACTTGATAATCTGTTTTTCCCAGACCCTTAAGGTTGGTAAAGCCAATTAAGGCTGTATAAATTATGGGATACAACGAGAAAATAAGGAACGCAAGCACGAAAGGCAAGGAAAAGAGGTATCCATATTTTGCATAATTTACACTTTTTCGTCGCATGAGCGTTCACCTCCGGTAGAGTGCGTAGATTTTTCTAAAATATAAATATGGGGCGGACAGAAAGGCATCCGCCCGCCCCATATTATGAAGGATAAAATTAGTCTACGATTACATCAAGATTGTCCGCAACTTGCTGTTTGAAATCTTTGATAGCCTGGTCGCGGGTCTTGGTACCAGCGGTGTACTCACGTACTTGTGCACGCCAGTAGCTGTTGATGGTTTCGTCGTATTGGGTCTTGTTCTTACCTGTAGCAAATGCGCCAGCAGGTACGAATACGTCGAACATATCCTGTCCGCCGAGGAATGCTACTGTACCGTCAGATTTCTTCATAACGGTTCCGGAAGAAACGGTATCCTTTGTGCCACCAGGGCCATTGAGCGTTCCGTTAGCCCAGTAGTACAGCAGACCGTTTTCGGAAGAATCAAGGGTGATCCAATCAATGACTTTTCCGACAGCGTTCGGAATCTTGGTGTCTTTGTTAGCCATAATCCATGAGCCGCCCCAGAAGAAGCCTACCGGAGGTTCGCATACAGCCCAGTCGCCATATGTACCTTCACCCGGTTTTTCTCCGCCGGAGTTACCAGCCATAACGTAGTTGATCAACCATGCAGGACCAAAGAAACCGAATACCTTTTTCGGTCCGGCGTCCTTCATGTCAGCAAACCAAGCGTCAGTCCAGTCCTGGGTATCATTGGACCAGCCATTGTCCTTTAACATCTTGGCTTGATCCAGGAAAGCTTCACGGGAAGGATCGATGAACAGCTTATCGTTTACGATCCAGCCTTTTTCGGAAGCACCTTCAACAGCGTGCCACATGTCACCGTCACCGGAAACAATAGCATAACCCTTAGCTTTCAGATCAGCAGCAGCTGCGAAGTATTTATCCCAGCCCGGGCCAACCTTACTGGTAATTGTTGACGGGTCATCGGTGCCCCAGGTATCTTTGGCAAGGGAACGACGATAGATTAAAGCGCCGCCGGTTGCCTGATATCCAAGACCAACCAGTTTCTTGTCAGAAGGTCTGGTTCCGATATCAACGGTGTACGGAGCAATGTCAGCTTCCTTCAGCTTGTTGGCAACATCAATGCCGAGAGCTTCGTAGGGAGCAGCATATTCAGCAGCATCGCCCTGGGTATACTTGAGAACAAATGCGGCCTCAGCAACGTATATATCAGGAGCGTCTGCGCCGCCAGCTGCAAGAGCCTGGTCGAGAGCGGGCTGATAAGCGCCGTCTGTGGTAGCGATGATGGTGGTCTTGATTTCATAGTTGAAATCTTTGTTGAGTTCCTTGTACTTGTCCAGCATCTTCGGAACTTCGTCTGTGAAAGCCCAGAGGTTGATTGATTTAACATTCGGATCGTCTGTAATCTGTTTTACCGGGTCTGGAGTCTTCGGAGCGGTTGTCGGAGCAGCGGGCGTATCCGGAGTTGCAGGAGCAACTGGTGTACAGCCTGTTAATACAACTGCTGCCAAAAGAACTGTGGTGAGTAGAATAGCAAGAACTCGTTTCATGGTTTCCCTCCTCTAATTTTATGAAATGTGCATAAGTATTTCTTACATATGCATTCAAATTATATAACATATTTACCAAGCATGCTCTTTGTATATTGCTATTTCCTTCTCAAATATTGCTTTTATTTGTATCAGTAAGGTGCAGACTGCGATCACAATTTGATAATATTTGCTGATCTGTTATTTTTTTAGTCAAATGATGACCAGTTAACGCGCGTGCATTGATTTTTCATAAGAAAAACCCATAGCAATATTTGATGACACACTGCATACAGGCAATAAATTACATCCGAAAAAAGCATGAATTGATTCAGTTGGTTTTGTCGGTAAGCATGGGAGTATTGCGCAGGTATGCGCGGTACTCCGTAGGCGTACAGTGCTTTTTGGTCTTGAACAGGCGGTTAAAGGTTGCAAGAGAGCTAAAGCCTGATTTCATCGCAACCTGCATGATGGACAGCTCGGGCTGGACCAGTAATTTCTCGGCTTCCATTAAGCGCCGGTTGATCAGGTAATCATAACAGGAAATATTCATAATCTGTTTGAACAGGCGGGTGAAATGGAATTTACTGAAGCCTGCCGTGCTGGCAATATCATCGAGTTTGATGTTCTCGGCGCAGTGTTCATTAATATAATTACAAACATTGAAAAAAAGGTTTACGTACTGCAGATGCTTTTGGCTTTTTAAGTCGGAAAACTTATCGTTCCCGTGAATACAATTGCGCCCGAGGATGGTGAAAAAGCGGATGAGCAGGGAATATACAGCAGCTTCCCGAAGAGGTAATGTTGAAAAATATTCCGTCTTGATCTCATGTAAAAGAGAAGAAAGCTCATGGTGTATTTCCGGCATCAAGGCTGGGGTGACGGTTACACAAGGGTGAAACATATGAAAAACTGAACTGAAGCCGTTCAGGCTGTAAAGCATAGTACAGTCAAACTGAACTATGATGCGTTTGCCTGTTGATGGCGCCAATATCCGGTGCATCTCACAGGGGGGAACAATGATGATATCATTGACATTAAGGTGGTATGTGTTTTCATCAATAACAGCTTTATAGGAATTCTCGATAGGCATGATGATCTCGGTGTCGGTATGCCAGTGTTGGGGATAATCTTCATTTTCCTTGTTAAGATGAACCCGGACTTTAAAATCACCGCGATAATCAACTGTTTCATGAATTCCATTCAGAGCTTCAATCAAAAAAAATCCCTCGCTTCGTAATTGCCGTGCTGTTAGTTTCTATCTGCTGGCTATATTCAAACCAGTTAATAAAAAATGTATACCCAGGTTTACGTTGTTTACCGTAGAAAACCTCGCAGCTATATGTTGAATATATCATATAATGATGTGAAAGTAAACAAATGCTCGAAGCGTGTGGATGTGTTGACAGTGACTCCTTCATTTACATGCATTTCTGACCTGTTGCCTTATTGTTGAAAAACCTTATGACATAATGAACTTATGATAAGATTTTATTTTATGCATTTGATTATGTTTCTATAATGGGCATCTCTAAAAACCTCATGCAATATTCGCCCAAATATGATATAATATACCTATGAAACAGATAAATTTTTTTGCCGAAGATAATCGCCTTGACAGGCTCAGTAAAATGGGTGACCCACTTG
>JAGOJH010000169.1 GCA_017995215.1 Thermoclostridium sp. | reverse complement strand
AGGTGGGCACTGGCTTCCACCCTGAGCTGACCGGCCGTGAGAACGTCTACCTTAATGGCGCCATCCTGGGGATGAAAAAAGTAGAGGTGGCGCGCAAGTTTGATGAGATTGTGGCTTTCTCGGGCGTCGAGAAATTCATCGATACCCCCGTCAAGCGCTACTCCAGCGGCATGTACGTCCGCCTGGCCTTCGCAGTCGCAGCGCATCTGGATCCCGAAATTTTGATTGTGGATGAAGTGCTGGCAGTCGGGGACGTGGAGTTCCAGAGGAAGTGCCTGGGCAAGATGGGCGATGTTGCCAATGATGGCCGCACTGTTCTCTTTGTCAGTCATAACATGGTTTCTATGCGAAATCTTTGCGCCAGAACGATTTTATTGAAGGATGGCCAGATTCTGAATGAGGGTATCACGGATGAAATCATTACCGAATATTTACATGATGATCAAAAGACAAATGAATTTTCAATTATCGGAAAACAGCGGTTTGGAGATCAGCGCATTCGAATACACAATTTTTATATCAAACCTGCCCTCCCTGTAACAGGGAGACCGTTTGAATGTTTTGTGGATGTAGAAAATGATGGTAATACAAGCATTACTACAGATTTTTCTATTTCTTTTACTAGTGAAGATGGAAACAAAGTCTTTCAAATGCATTCTGGTCATATGCAAAAAGGGTTAGCAATCAAGCCTGGAATATCTCAGATCATATCGAATCTGGAATCGCTTTATCTGGCTCCAGGAAAATATTCTGTAAATTTGTGGGCTGGTTCAGGAAAGATTACTTTTGATTGGCTATTACAGGTGTATTCTTTTGAGGTGAAGTCGGGATCCTTTCAAGAGGGTATTTATGTTGATGCCAGGGGTTACCCAGTGATAGTGCCGGCAAAGTGGACACAATTAGGACAGTAGAACTTGAGAAGATATATAATGGACTCAAGTAAACAACTTTCCTCGCGAAATCGTGCAATTCTACAGCAAAATTTGGATATCAAAAAATGAAAATCAATGAATCAGTTACAACCCCGAAAATTAGTGTTGTAATGTGTGTTTTGAACGGCGAAAAATATTTACAGGAAAGCATCGACAGTATCTTGAATCAGACTTATACTGATTTTGAGTTCATCATTGTTAATGATGGTTCCACCGATAGAACTTCAGAAATTCTCAATGACTATGCTTCAAGGGACCTTCGCATCCGAATATTAACTAACCCAAGAAATATGGGAGTCGGCTATTCACGAAACATAGGCAACGCAGCTGCTCGAGGTGAGTATATCGCAATCATGGACGCAGACGACCAAAGCCTCCCGGAACGGTTTGCTAGGCAGGTCCAGTTTCTGGATGAAAATCTTGATGTGGCCGTCCTTGGGACCAGCTATGTAAAAGCTAAATCGGATAATTCCACTAAGCTAATGAAAAGGTTCAATCTGCCTGGTCTGGTTCGCTGGAATCTGATTTTTTATTGTGCGCTAAATAATCCATCTGTCATGATGCGTAGAAGCCTCATTTCTGAGGAAGGGTTTAAGTACGATGAAGGTATTGAAGGTGAAGATTTTGAATTTTTTTCCAAAGTCTCAAGAAATCATAAAATTTCAAATCTTGAGGAACCATTGCATATCTATAGATGGCATGACGGAAATCTCACAGTCGTAAAGGCTTCCACTTTTATAACCTATAACAACCTGACCATCCTCGAGCAGATAAAATATTTTACCGGTGTCAAAATACCACAGGAATTAATAGATGGCTTTAGACATCCACAAAATATAAAAAATTTAGAGGACGCTCGCAGCATAATTGGTATAACCTTGCTTCTCCTAAAATCCACAGAAAATTGGGGTCTTAACAGTCAAGAATCAGTAGCCATTATGCAGGACTTTCTCAGAATACTTAAAACTGCGGCAAAAGCTGTAAAAAAACAACCATTTGTGCTGATAAGAATGGAAAGATGGGGAGTATTTCTAAAACATTACGTAAAATTATGGTGGGGTTCAGTTTTAAATAAAAATGGATAAAGGCTTAAAGAGATCTCAAACGATTTCAGCTTTTATTACATATAGTAGGAATACTAAAATTTCCCTATAACCATGGATGATAAAATGACAGCTAGCTCAAATGAGACCAATCCAAAAGTCAGCGTGGTTATGTGTGTTTGGAATGGTGAAAAACACTTATCTGAAGCTATAAACAGCATATTGGGTCAGACATTCAAAGATTTTGAATTCATTATTGTTAACGACGGTTCAACAGATGAGACTGAAAAAGTGCTTTCTTTGTTTGCATCTCAAGATTCGCGGATACGGATTCTGGATAATACTCTAAATCTTGGTCAAAGTTATTCAAAGAACAGAGGTATTGCTGCTGCCCGAGGTGAGTATATCGCGATGATGGACGCTGATGATTGGTGCGATCCTCACAGGTTTGACTTGCAAGTCGATTTTTTAGATATGAACCCTGAAATTTCTGTTTTGGGTACAGACTATTTGATCTTTAGGGAGGATAATTCTGGTTCACATTTGATGGAAACAGCCAATCTTCCCGGGTTATTGCGTTGGGATTTTATTTTTCATTGTGCAATATGCCAAGCTTCTGTGATGATGAGGCGGTGTCTATTTTCTCAACAAGGTTATCGCTATCTGGAGAATCTGAGGACCGCAGCCGATTTTGAACTTTGGACGAGAATCCTTCAAACCAACAAAATCGCTAACCTTAATAAGACCCTTTATTTCTACCGGTGGCATAGCGATAACATATCAGTACGAAAGGCCGATGATCAAAAGAAAAATACTAACGATGTAATCCGCAGGCAGGTGAATCTGTATATCGGTGAAGAAGTATCTGAAAATCTCATTGAAGGTATTAAGTGGCCAAAAAAAATTAAAGACACCTCAGATGCTCGAAGAGTTATCTCTCTTTATCTAAAGCTACTGGATGCTACAGAAAGCTGGGATTTAGATGAGGGTGAATCTTCTGCTATCATGAAAGATTTTCTCAACAAACTAAACACCACCGCCAAGGCAGTTCACAAGCATCCACTCATGCTTATAAGTGGTCGATTTTTGAGCTCATTTCTGAAGCGTTACATTCAATATAGAATTCCTAACCGCTCGATAAAACATTGAGAACTTTGTGTAAGGTATCATAGAATAATTATATTGAATATGCATTTAAGTGTAAGCATTATCACGCCCGTATACAACGCAGCTTCTTACATTGTTCGTGCGGTTGAATCAGCTCTCGCCCAACCCGAAGTGCGCGAGGTGATACTGGTGGAAGACTGCTCCCCGGATGACAGCTTGGCGGTTTGCCGGCAATTAGCTTGCTTATACCCTCAAGTGAAATTGTTTCAGCACCCGGGCGGGGTCAATCGCGGGGCTGGACCTTCACGCAACCTGGGCATAATCAAGAGCACTTGCCCCTACATCGCTTTTCTGGATGCGGACGATTTTTACCTGCCCGCGCGTTTTTCAGCTGCCCAGGCTGTTTTCGAGCAACATTCAGATTGTGATGGGGTGTACGACGCGGTAGGAATGTACTATGAAGATGAAGCCAGCCGCGAACGCT
>JAGOJH010000168.1 GCA_017995215.1 Thermoclostridium sp. | reverse complement strand
TTCAGCTGCATCATGAATAAAAGCCCAAGCAATATCAAACCTACTGACAGCAGGATGTCTTGAAGGCTGGCTGTCAGCACGATTTTTACGCCGAACAAAAGGCTCCACAGCACAGCAGCCACAAGGTTGAATAAGAGGTAAAACAAGGCCACCCCCGTTGTTTGGGCTGAAAAATACCCGAAGATTGACATTGGCCGAACCATATACTTGGAGAACAAGCCCTGACGGATTTCAGCAGATATCTGCCAGCCGGTGGAGCTGGCCTGGTTCAACTGCCCCATGAAGGAGCTGATGATGTAATAGGACATCATCGCATTGAAGGTAAAGCCTGCAACTACGTTTTCCTTATCATAAATGGCACTCCAAAGCACATAGGCCAAAATGATTCTTGAAACTGAAAAAACGATGTTCATCAGGATGTCAAACCTGTAAGCCAACTGGGATTTGAACAAGACCTTAACGGTCTCAAGATATTTTCTCATAACACCTGTTCTTCCTTTTCAGCATAAATTCTTTCCACCACATTCCCGATCTCTTCCTCTTCAATGGAGATGTCTTCCACGGCGCAGGAATTCATGATTTGCTGCAGAATTCCGTTTACATCTTTGCGTCTGGCCATCAACGAAAGCTTGAAGGGGTTCTGCTCGGTGATTTGAACTTCCGGAACCGGGACAAAGTGGGTGGCTTCTTCAAACGAAACGGTAATTTTTTTATGTGTCTGATAGCGGGAGAACAACACCTCCAGGCTACCGTCATAAACCTTATGGCCGTGGTTTATCACAACACAGCGCTTGCACAGGCTCTTAATGTCCTCCATGTAATGGCTTGTAAGCAGGATGGTCGTGCCTTTGTCACGGTTTACCTCCCGTAAAAACCCGCGAATTTGTTTCTGTGCCACCGCGTCCAGACCAATGGTAGGCTCGTCAAGAAAGAGTATTTTTGGTTCGTGCAGCAATGCTGCAATCAACTCCATTTTCATTCTCTCTCCCAGGGAAAGGGTTCGAACCTGTACATTCAAATACTCATTTACAGAAAACAGCTCTGTCAGGTAGTCCAAGCTCTTACGATATTCAGCTTCGGGAATATCATAAATTTCTTTGAGCAGCAGAAAGGTGTCCGCTGCCGAAAGGTCCTGAAAAAGCTGGCTTTTTTGGCCCATCACAAGGGCGAACTGTTTTTTGTAAGTGTTCTTCAGTTCATTGGGGATATAGCCAAGTACCGAGATCCTCCCGGAGGAGGGGGAGATGATCCCGGTCAGCATTTTCATTAAAGTGGTTTTACCAGCCCCATTAGGGCCGATTAACCCGACGAATTCGCCTTCTTCGATTTCAAGATAGAAATCACACACAGCCTTCTTTTCAATATACTCACGATTAAAAAGGCTTTTGATACTACCCTTCAGGCCTTCCTCCTTTTTAAACCGTCTGAATTCCTTGTTTAGCTTTTCAGTAATGATGATGCTCATATGGGTTCACCTCTTTCATTTGTATCAAGCTCAATCACCAGATTGGGATCATGTTTCTTTCCCATCATTTTGCGTGCTTTCCGATTTGCCACCGAGTCAAAAATGATGGAAAAATCGTAATCGTCCGGGTACAATTCGCTGGCGGGAACCTGCAGCTTCAGCCGCTTATGGTTTACAAGAAGTTTTCTCTTTTGCACCTGTACGCCAACTTCTCCTTTTTCGTTTGCCTTTCGGTAAACGATACCGATGTCTCTTTGCGGATAAACCATCACACTGTCTCCAACATTAAAACGCATGCAGCGGGGAGCTTCAGCGGTTTTTTTTGGAGGTTCCGCCTTAATTCTGTTGTTCGGGGCTTTCATGGTTTGACTAACCCACACAGTTTGAGCAACCGATGCCGTGCTCTGCCCAGTGATCTGTTTCGCAACACCGCCCTCACTGCCCATTGGATTGCCGCATTCATGAAGAGACTGGCAATTTTCTTCATAAGCTGCCCTGTGTGCCCTCTGAACGAGTCGTTCCGGTAATCCAAGTCGGCTTGCTATATGCAGCGCGCAGCTTTCACCGGCTTGGCCAATCTCAAGCCGATACAGCGGCAGCAGGGTTTGTTTATCAAAGGCCATCCGGGCGTTCATCAGGCTCTTTGTTTGTTGTGCGAAGGCTTTAATCTCCGGATAATGACTTGTCACAATAAACAAACAGTTCTTTCGCAACAGTTCTTCCAATATGGCAATGGCCAGGCCCATGCCTTCGGCCGGATCAGTTCCCGAGCCCAGCTCATCCAACAGCACCAGTGACTGGTCATCGGCCACTTTCAAAATCTCAATGATGTTGGTCATATGCGAGGAGAATGTGGACAGGTTTTCAGAGATGCTCTGTCCATCACCAATATCACACAAAGCATAGTTGCTCAGCGTTAACAGGGCTTCTTCTGCAGGAATATGCAAACCGCTCTGCGCCATCAGGGAGAACAGGCCAATGGTTTTCAGCGCTACGGTTTTTCCACCGGTGTTCGGGCCTGTGATCACCATTCCACGGGTCTGTTCATCGATATGAAAGTCGAGGGGCACAATGCTCTCGGTTTTCAACAAGGGATGCCGGCCGGTTTTGATCCGGATTTCACGTTCGGTTGTTACTGCCGGGGCGGAAGCTTTCATCGCGATGGATAGCCTTGCTTTTGCAAAGATGAAATCCAGGGTTTCCATCGCCTCAATATTCAGACGGATCAAGGTTAATTTTCCCTCTACCTGCGCGGTGAGGACATAAAGGATTCGCCTTATTTCATTCTCCTCTTCTATCTGAAGCATGGCTAACTCATCCTGCAGCTTTGCCGCCGAGGCTGGTTCGATAAAATAGGTGCTTCCGCTTTGGGACATATCAATGACCGTTCCTGTAACCCTGGCTTTGAATTCCTTTTTCACAGGCAGGGTATGGCGTCCGTTTCGGATGGAAACAAAGCTTTCGGAAAACCACTGGCTGTTGTTGCGAAGCAGTGAGTCCAGTTTGGCCTTGATCTGCATTCCGCCATTGATAATCTTTCTGCGGATATCAGCCAGGGCGGGAGTGGCTCTGTCATCCACCTGGCCGCCACGGATCACACGTTTAATCTCATCTTCAAGCGACGTCAGGTCATACAGCGAGTTTCCATACAAGGCAACCGCGGTATTGGTAACCTCAGCCTTTTTCAAATAGGATTTCAACCTTCTGCAGCTGGTCAGAAACTGAGCGACGGCCTCAAGCTGATCGGGCATTAACAGAGAGCCCTTTCCCACCAGAGACAATACCTTGTTCAATTCGATCATTGGTGAAAGTGGCGGTGTTCCCGAATGCTCAATGATGATTCTTCCTTCGGTGGTTTCATTAAGCTTCTGTTTCACTTCTACTTCAGACAGAGAAGGCTTCAAAGCAAAAATTTTTGTACGGACACTCTCTGAAACAGCATGTTCCTGTAATTTTTCAAGGATCTTATCAAATTCAAGTGTTTTCAGCATTTTTTGAATCAATTTTATAACCTCCAATTAATGCTTGCCGGGCAAGCGCATAATTTTTTAGACCAAAGCATCACTTTATCTGGAACGTTAAATTCACATCATTAGCCTTATCCAGAATGTCTGCATTCTGAGT
>JAGOJH010000080.1 GCA_017995215.1 Thermoclostridium sp. | reverse complement strand
TCATCTCGAGTACCTTTTCCTTCTTCGTTTCTTCCTTTTCCACCATGATCTCGGTGTTGCGCGCATGATCGGTCAGGTTAATGAACAAATTCAGGTGCTCGCTTAAAACCTTGTCACCAAGACTGATGGCTTCATCCGGCTTAATGCTTCCGTTTGTCCACAACTCGATGGTAAGCTTGTCATAGTCGGTGACCTGACCTACACGGGTATTTTCCACAGTATAGTTCACTTTTTTAACCGGGGTATAGATGGAATCGATTGGAATGATGCCAATAGGTTGATTGGAGTGCTTGTTCTTCTCTGCCGGTACATAACCGCGGCCGGTGTCAACCATCAATTCCATATAGAGCCGGTGGTTCCCGCTAAGGGTTGCGATATGCAGCTCGGGGTTCAAAACCTCTACATCTGCATCGGTTTTGATGTCACCCGCCTTGATATCGCCATCGCCTTCATAATCAATGTAGATGACCTTCTGTCCTTCGGAATGTACCTTGATCGCCAGTTCCTTGATGTTGAGAATAATCTCGGTCACATCCTCCACAACCCCGGGAATGGTTGAAAACTCATGCAGTACTCCGTCTATCTTGATCGAAACAACGGAAGCACCCGGTAGCGATGATAAAAGAATGCGCCTGAGCGAATTTCCCAGGGTGATCCCATATCCTCTTTCAAGCGGCTCAATAACAAACCTGCCATAGCTGTAGTCTTCGGCCATTTCAACACATTCAATTCTTGGCTTTTCAATTTCTATCATTCAAAGACCCTCCCTGCTATAATACCGGTTTTACTTGGAGTACAATTCTACGATAAGGTGTTCCTGGATCGGCAGGTCTATATCTTCCCTTGCGGGTAATGAAACAACCTTTCCTTTCAGGTTTTCCTGATCAACCTCCAGCCATTTCGGCACAACCTTGCTGCCTGTGATATCCAGTATGTCTTTAAACCGTGTGGATTTTCTGCTGCTTTCGGCAACGATGATCTCATCACCCGGCTTAACCAGATAGGAAGGAATGCTGACGCGTCTTCCATTGACAAAAAAGTGACCGTGTGTGACCAGCTGGCGGGATTCGTCCCTGGAGCTGCCATATCCCATTCTGTGCACAACATTGTCCAGACGGCTTTCCAGAAGCTGCAACAGAATTTCACCGGTGACTCCCTTTTTCCGCATAGACATTTCATAATATCTTCTGAACTGGCTTTCCAGGATGCCATAAAAGCGTTTTGCCTTTTGCTTTTCGCGAAGCTGGACACCGTATTCAGAAACCTTTTTGCGATTGTTTTGCCCGTGCATACCCGGCGCGTATGGCCTTCTGTCAACAGAGCATTTATTGGTATAGCACCTTTCGCCCTTCAGGAAAAGCTTTTGGCCTTCCCGGCGGCACAATTTACAAGATGCGCCCGTATATCTTGCCATTTGTTTTTACACCTCCGATTAATGTAACCTTCATTTTGGGCCCCCTTACCTATTGTTTTGGATGTTCCTGAGCGGGGCCTGAGTCTTGTTCTTCTAAATCATTGCCAGTTTTTGCATATCCTATTCCACAAGGGAAAAACCTGGAAATACAAAGCCTGTTATACCCTTCTTCTCTTTGGGGGTCTGCAGCCGTTATGAGGAATTGGGGTAACATCCTTGATCAGATTTACCTCAAGCCCTGCAGCCTGAAGCGCACGAATCGCAGCCTCACGTCCCGAGCCGGGACCCTTTACAAACACGGACACGGTCTTCATGCCATGCTCCATTGCAGCTTTTGCAGCCGTTTCAGCCGCCTGCTGTGAAGCAAAGGGGGTGCTCTTCTTGGAGCCTCTGAAACCAAGGCCACCGGAGCTTGCCCATGATACCGCATTGCCCATAACGTCTGTGATGGTTACAATCGTATTGTTAAAGGATGAATGAATATGGGCACATCCGCGCTCTATATTCTTTTTTTCCTTCTTTTTTCTTGTTCTTCTTACAACTTTAGCCGCCATTGATAACCCAACCTCCTGTTATTTCTTCTTGTTGGCTACGGTCTTCTTAGGACCTTTTCTGGTTCTCGCGTTGGTTTTTGTCCTCTGACCACGTACAGGTAACCCTAATCTGTGGCGCCTGCCGCGATAGCAGCCTATTTCCATAAGACGCTTGATGCTAAGGGCGGTCTCTCTTCTAAGATCACCTTCAACAATATATTCTTTTTCGATGATATCTCTTAACTTGTTGATTTCATCGTCGGTCAGATCACGGATACGTGTATCCGGACTGACGCCTGTTTTTGCCAATATTTCATTGGAGCGGGTTCTTCCTACACCAAATATATAGGTGAGCCCTATCTCAACTCTTTTTTCTCTTGGCAGATCCACACCTGCAATACGAGCCAATGTCTTACACCTCCGAAAGTAATCACATATTCGTGGCGGCCAGCAAAGCCTGCCATTTGTATCGTTCCCGGCTTGATGAGTGCTGCGGGAATGTTTAATAGTCAACGTGGTTTAAACTGTTGTATAATCAAAGATTCGTCCAGCAACATTATTCAATGAGCGCTTGCGCCAATTGTGTATTACCAGGGGCTTTGCCATGCAAAACCCCGCCTGCGCCGCGTACATTTCCATAACTGTTTCAGCCGCGCCGTCGGAACCTCAATATTCTTCAGGCTCCGGAAAACCGGAACCCTCATAATTTGCAAACTTCATATCCCGCACAAACGTATTATCCCTGACGTTGTTTGTGCTTCGGGGTTTCGCAGATTACCATGACTTTGCCTTTTCTGCGGATTATTTTACACTTTTCACAGATCTTCTTTACTGAAGGTTTTACTTTCATCTTCGACCCTCCTGTTCTCCGGCTCCCGTTAGTCGTTCATTCTATCAAATAAAGAGCAGAGGCTCAATACGCCATCTGTTTTATTTTCGTGCATAAACTGTGTACAAATTTACTTGCCTCTCCAGGTTATCCTTCCACGGGTAAGATCGTAGGGTGACATTTCAACCGTAACCTTATCACCGGGCAGTATCCTGATGTAATGCATCCTCAGTTTTCCGGATATGTGTGCAAGAATTTTGTGGCCGTTGCCAAGTTCTACCTTGAACATGGCATTTGGCATAGCTTCAAGCACCTTACCTTCAACTTCAATGACATCTTCCTTTGACAAATTGAAACCCTCCTTAACCATCAAGCAATTGCTGAATTTCACGGATAGCTTCCCTGAGATCCGCACTGACAAACCGGTTACCGCTGCTCACTTTTTCAACAATGGCACCAGCTGCCTGGTTGATAAACCTTAAATGCTTCAGCCGCTTCTTTTTTGGCCGCTCTGCCGGTCGCAAATCCCCATCCGCAATGAGTACAAAATCTTCATTAACAATGCCAACGACAATGAATAATTTCCCTTTGTCTCTGCCGGCTTTAGAATAAGCAGCCCTGCCGATTGCAGGATTCAGGACATCCATCATTACCATCCTTTTTAAGCCTAACTATATTATTTTAAAGGAAGTTCACTCAATTTTCAATACCCAGAGAAAATTTCTCAGGTTTTTGTCAATATTTCCGGTTCATTTCCTGTGATAGCCACGGTATTTTCATAATGAGCCGACAATTTCCCGTCCTTTGTAACCACAGTCCAGTTATCCTTCAATACCTCTACCTGCCAGGTCCCCTGGTTAACCATGGGTTCAATGGCGATGGTCATCCCCTTTTGCAGCCTGGGCCCGCGCTCTTTTATGACATAATGCGGGATTTGCGGGGGTTCATGCATTTCAGTACCGATACCGTGGCCAACAAACTCCCGTACAACTGAGAAGCCATTCTGCTCCACATGCTGCTGAACCGCCCTTGAGATATCACGGATATGCATGCCCTCCCGAGCCATCTCAAGACCCTTGTAAAAGCTTTCACGGGTGACGGTAATCAGCCTGTGCGCTTCCGGTGAAACGGTACCCACTTCAAAGGTTCTGGCAGCATCTCCGTGAAAACCTTCAAAAATGGCCCCGATATCCACGCTGATGATGTCCCCTTCCTTTAACGGCTTGTCATTGGGGATTCCGTGAATGACCTCATGGTTTACCGACGCACAGATGCTCGCTGGATAATCTATTCCGCCATAGGCACAGGGTACACCGAGGAAGGATGGAATCGCTCCGGCTTTCCGAATGACTTCTTCGGCAGCGCGATTCAGTTCCCTGGTGGTGATCCCGGGAGCGACCAATTCACGAATCCGGTTATGAGCCATCATGACAATTCTGCCGGCTATACGCATCAGTTCCAGCTCACGCTCGGACTTTATGGTAATCATAGGTTGTTGTCCTGCTTTCCAATTGTGTCCAGAATCTCCCGGGTAGTCTCCGGGATTTCCTTTTTTCCATCAAAATTGAGCAATAGCCCTCTTTTTTCATAAAAGCCAACCAGAGGGGCTGTCTTCTCATGATATGTTTTCAGGCGTTCCAAAACGGTTTCTGCCTTATCGTCATCACGAGTGATCAGCTGAGCACCGCAGGAATCACAAATTCCATCCTGTTTTGGAGGGATTGTCACCACATGGTAGCTTCGGCTGCAGTTTTTACACACCCTTCGCCCTGCCATTCTGCGCACAATCACATCATCCGGCACTTCCAGGTTTATCACAGCGTCGAGCTCGGCATTCATGTCTTGTAAAGCTGCCTCTAAGCTTTCAGCCTGGGGAATGGTCCTTGGGAAACCATCGAGCAGGAAACCGTTTTTGCAGTCATCCTTTTGAATCCTGTCGATGAGAATTGTGACCGTCAACTCATCGGGTACCAGGTTTCCCGCGTCAATAAAGCTTTTCGCCCGCAGCCCCAAGGCAGTACCTTCCCGGATATTGGCCCGGAAAATATCTCCTGTGGAAACATGTGGAATCTGAAGCTCGTTTGACAGGTTAACCGCTTGTGTACCTTTACCCGCACCGGGTGCACCCAATAAAATCAGTCTCATCCGTCATTACTCCCAAACTTCTGGAAATGAGAGGTTATCCGTGAATTACTCATGATCTGCCCCTCATATAACCCAGTCCATCCGTTCAAATCAATGAGGGCAAGATGTGAAAATGAGCATCTCTCACTTCTCACATCTCACCTCTCACTTCAGGTTAATCCAGGAACCCCTTGTAATGCCTCATCAGCATCTGGGATTCAATTTGTTTTACGGTTTCCATTGCAACGCTAACCAGGATCAGCAGCGATGTTCCACCAAACCAGACGTTTGAAATTTTTGTAAAGGTTTGCAGCAGGCTTGGCAGGATCGTGATCAGGGCCAGGAACAATGCTCCGAACCATGTAACACGGTTCAACACCTTTGTAATATAGTCCGAAGTGGGCTTGCCAGGACGAATCCCAGGAACAAAACCACCGTTTTTCTTGATGTTGTTGGCCAGTTCTATGGGGTTGAATGCGATCATCGTATAGAAGAAGGTGAAGAACATGACCAGCAGTGCATAGACCAATGTGAACCACCATTTCTCGTTCATGGTTTTCAGCGCTGTGAGGAATGGTCCGGTTTCCCTTGCTCCCCAGATCAGGTTAATGATCGTCGGGGGGAATGTCATCAGGGACATTGCAAAGATGATGGGCATAACACCGGATACATTCACCTTGATGGGAATGTGGGTGCTCTGGCCGCCATACATCTTTCTACCGACCACTCGCTTGGCGTACTGAACAGGAATCCTTCTTTCAGCTTCCTGTACAAACACAACCAGAGCAATCATCGCAACAAGAACCAGAACGATCAGGGCTATTACAACATAGCTGATAACACCCTCACCAAAAACCTTGGCTTGCTGATACCCGATTATTGTAGCCACGCCATCGGGCAGACGGCTGATAATACCAGCAAAGATCAGCAGGGAGATACCATTTCCAATACCATATTCGTTGATTTGTTCACCCAGCCACATCAAGAATGCGGTACCGGCTGTGAACGTCAGTGTAATGGTAAGGTAGGACCAGAAATTCTTTACTGTAACGGCATCACGGATACCAAAGTAAAGCGCAGTAGCCTGGATAAAGCCGAGAATGACTGTTCCATAACGCATCCATTGTGCCATAATCTTTTTTCCATGCTCGCCTTCCTTGGAAAGCTGTTCGAGCTTGGGTATGGCGATGGTCAGTAACTGAATAATGATAGAGGCTGTAACATATGGACCAATGGACATGGCAAAAATACTCGCATTTTGAAAGGCCCCGCCGGAGATGATGTTGAAAAAGCCGAAAAGGGAACTGCCTCCCTCAGCCAGGCTTTTCAGTGCAGTAGCACTTAGTCCGGGAACGGGAATATGCGTGCCTAAACGGAAAATCAACAGCATCAGAACCGTCATAATGATCTTTTTACGAAGATCTGGAATTTTCCAGGCGTTTCTGATGGATGAAACCATGCTGTTATCCATACTTATACCACCTCTACCTTTCCTCCTGCAGCTTCAATCTTTTGTTGAGCTGTCTTTGTAAACCTGGCGGCTTGCACGGTAAGGTTCCTGGTAAGTTCACCGGAGCCCAATATGACAATTCCGTCATTTACTTTTTTAACTATTCCTTTTTCAAGAAGGAGTTCGGCATTCACAACGGTTCCGTTATCAAAGCTTTCCAAATCAGATAGCTTTACTTCAGTGAAGGTTTTACCAAAGATATTATTGAAGCCTCTTTTTGGAAGTCTTCTGTAGAGAGGCATCTGCCCGCCTTCAAAGCCGATTCTTACACCGCCGCCTGAACGTGCGCCTTGTCCCTTATGTCCTCTTCCACCTGTTTTACCGTTACCGGATCCAGGACCCCTTCCCTTGCGGTATGCTTTCTTGGTAGGAGCGCCTGGTTTCAATTCAGACAGATTCATGGGTTCTTCACCTCCCTATATTTCTTCCACCTGGACCAGGTGTTCAACTTTTTTGATCATTCCGCGGATCTGCGGATTATCCTGTTGTGTAATGCTGCTGCCGGTCTTATGAAGCCCCAGCGCAGCAACAGTTGCTTTTTGGTTTTGTTTGGACTTTATTGTACTCTTGACCAGAGTTATTTTTAGACTACTCATGGAAAAAGCCTCCTATCCCAAGATTTCTTCCATCGACTTCCCTCTCAGCCTGGCAATTTCTTCTGCCGTATGCAGTTGGGAGAGACCTTCAATGGTAGCGCGAACCATGTTGGTGGGATTGCTGGAACCCAATGACTTTGTACGAATATCACGAACCCCTGCAAGCTCCAGTACGGCACGTACGGGACCACCGGCAATAACACCGGTTCCTTCTTCGGCAGGCTTCAGCAATACCTGACCCGCACCGTATACTCCAATCGTTTCATGGGGAATTGTGGTTCCTACAAGAGGTACACGCATTAAATTTTTCTTTGCATCCTCAATCCCCTTGCGGATTGCATCGGGAACTTCGGCTGCTTTGCCGCTTCCTACGCCTACATAACCATTTTCGTCTCCGATAACCACCAGAGCGCTGAAACGGAAATTACGGCCACCTTTAACAACCTTGGTAACACGCCCGATATTAACAACCTTTTCTTTCAGGTCCAATGTGCTGGCATCAATTTTCAGCAAGTGACTCCCCTCCTTTGTTCCAACTATTAGAATTCCAGACCGGCTTCTCTTGCACCATCCGCCAGTTCCTTGACTCTTCCGTGATAGAGGTATCCACCTCTGTCAAAAACAACCTGTTTTATCCCTTTTTCAATGGCTTTTGCGCCAACCAGTTTTCCAACTTCATGCGCAGCATCCTTGTTGCCCGAATAGGCGAGCTTCCCCTTGACGGCTTCGTCCAGAGTGGAGGCTGCAACCAGTGTATTACCGGTCACGTCGTCAATAACCTGAGCATAAATATGTTTAGCACTTCTGAAAACACACAGCCTGGGCCTTTCAGTCGTACCGGTGATTTTTTTACGAACCCGGATATGTTTCCTGACCCGGATTTTGCTCTTGTCGATCAGCTTTATCATGAACAACTCACTCCCTTCTACTTCTTCTTGGCGCCAGTTTTCCCTTCTTTTCTCAGGATCACTTCGTTGGCATACTTCACACCCTTGCCCTTGTAAGGTTCCGGTGGTCTCTTCTCACGAATATTAGCCGCAACCTGGCCAACGGCCTGCTTGTCAATTCCCTTGACAATGATCTGGTTCTGTGCCGGAACATCAATGGTGATGCCATCTGGTTCCACCATCTCACACGGATGGGAGAAACCCAGCGTCAGAAGAAGCTTGTTGCCCTGCTTCTGAGCCCTGTAACCAACACCGTTGATTTCAAGCGTCTTTGAGAAACCTTCGGTCACGCCAACAACCATATTTTTCAGAAGGGACCGGGTTAAACCATGCAGCGCCTTGTCTTTTTTCTGCTCGGTTTTCCTCTTGATAATGATTTCATTCCCTTCGCGTTCAATGGTCATATCGGGATGAAAAACCTGAGTGAGCGTTCCTTTTGGACCTTTTACGGTCACTTCATTTCCATTCAGTTTAACGTCTACTCCGGCGGGAATTACCACCGGCAGTCTTCCTATACGGGACATTTTTGCACCTCCGCTCTTACATTGAAGATGGAAGCCTTTGCTCCATCCTTTTCAGAACATTTGCCGCTGCTTTTAAAGCTGCAGCTCATGACTACCATACGAAAGCGAGCACTTCTCCGCCCACGCCTTCTTTTCTGGCCGCTCTGTCCGTCATTATACCCTTTGATGTTGATACGATTGCAACCCCAAGACCGCCCAATACCTTCGGCAGCTCATCCTTGCCTGCGTAAACTCTCAGGCCCGGCTTGGAGATTCTTTTGATCCCTGAAATGACATTCCGCTTGTTTTCGGTGTATTTCAGCGTAATGCGAATGACACCCTGCTTCTTGTCGTCAATTTCGGAGAAATTTTTTATATATCCTTCCTCTGAAAGAATCTCGGCGATTCTTCTTTTCAGATTGGATGCGGGAACATCAACCGTGTCATGTCTTGATGACGCGGCGTTCCTGATTCTTGTAAGCATATCCGCAATTACGTCGGTTGCATGCATGGTTTACGACCTCCTTTCAGGACTGTTACCAGCTGGCTTTTTTCACACCAGGTATCTGGCCCTTATAAGCCAAGTCCCTGAAACACAAACGGCAAATTCCGAACTTCCTCATATAAGCATGAGGTCTTCCGCAGAGTTTGCAACGGTTGTAGTAGCGGGTTGAAAACTTTGGCTCGAGTTGTTGTTTATGGATCATAGATTTTTTAGCCAAGCTTAATACCTCCCTTAGCGGCTGAACGGCAATCCAAGGAGTGCCAGCAGTTCTTTCGCTTCTTCGTCGGTTTTGGCGGTAGTAACAAAAGTGATGTCCATTCCGCGCACCTTTTCCACTTTGTCGATATCGATTTCAGGAAATATCAGCTGTTCCTTAACGCCCATGGAGAAATTGCCTCGACCGTCAAAGGAATTCGCATTGATTCCCCTGAAGTCACGCACCCTCGGGAGCGCTATGTTAAACAGCTTATCTACGAATTCATACATCCTTTCACCGCGCAGGGTGACCTTGCAGCCAATGTTCATGCCTTCACGAAGCTTAAAATTGGCAACGGATTTCTTCGCCTTGGTAATCACCGGTTTCTGGCCGGATATCTTCGCCAATTCACCGACTGCTGCTTCCAAAGCCTTGGCATTTTCCTTGACATCGCCAACACCCATGTTCACAACAACCTTTACAAGCTTCGGTGTCTGCATTGGAGTGGTATATTGGAATTTATCCTTTAATGCCGGAGCGACTTCCTTATTGTATTTATCTATCATTCTTGGCATTGTCGGTTAACCTCCCTTCAGTTTTATCCTTGCTCGGGCGGGTTATGTCAATGACTTCGCCGCATTTTTTGCATACTCTTGCTTTCGAGCCGTTCTCCAGGAATTTGCTTCCTACCTTTGTCGGCTTCGAGCACTTTCCGCAAACCAGCATAACCTTATCGGCATTAATGGGGGTTTCCTGATGTACAAGCCCGCCCTGCTGATACTGGTTTCTTGGCTTCACATGCTTTGTTGCCATGTTCACTCCCTCTACCAGAACCATATGCTTGGATGGCTGTACGCTGAGGACCTTGCCCTTTTTGCCTCTGTCTTTTCCATTGAGTACGATTACGTTATCACCTTTTTTAACGTGAACCTTGTTTTTCATTCAAGTGCCTCCTCTCTACAGTACTTCCGGTGCGAGAGATATGATTTTCATATAATCTTTTTCTCTTAATTCTCTTGCAACAGGCCCAAAGATACGGGTTCCTTTCGGATTTCCGTCATCTTTGATGATTACAGCCGCGTTTTCATCAAAGCGGATGTAGGATCCGTCTATTCGGCGTAAACCTTTTACCGAGCGGACGATAACAGCTTTTACAACCTCGCCCTTCTTAACCACACCGCCGGGTGTTGCATGTTTAACCGAACATACGATGACATCGCCAATATTGGCATATTTTCTTTTAGAGCCGCCCAGCACCTTGATGCACATCAGTTCCTTTGCACCAGTGTTGTCTGCGGATTTCAGCAATGTCTGCATCTGAATCATTTTCCGGCACCTCCTTCAATCCTTAATTGAGAGCTCTGCACGTGTTTTCGAATCTTTGCTCCAAAACAGCAGCAGCTCTCCCGTAACGCGTGCCATATATCCAATAGAGATTACTTCGCTTTCTCAACGATTTCAACCAGACGCCATCTCTTGTCTTTGGACAGTGGCTTGGTCTCCATCACACGAACCTTATCGCCAACCTGGCAGGAATTTTCCTCATCATGAGCCTTCAGCTTATAGGTTCTTTTAACAATTTTCTTGTATAACGGGTGTTTTACATTATCTTCTACAGCCACAACGATGGTTTTATCCATTTTGTCACTGACGACCTTGCCAACACGAATTTTTCTTAAATTTCTCTCAGCCATACCGAACAAACCTCCTTCCGCTTCCTAGCGCTTGATCCCGAGTTCTATTTCCCGTATGACGGTTTTTACACGGGCAATGTCTTTTTTCACGTTCTTCAGTTTTATCGGATTGTCCAACTGATTGGTCGCATGCTGGAAACGCAGTTTGAAAAGCTCGCTCTTCAGTTCTTGTAATTCCTGCGTCAGTTCAGTCATATTCTTATCTCTTAGTTCATTCGTCTTCATTTGCTCCACCTACCTCTTCCCGTGCTATGATCTTGCACTTGATTGGCAATTTGTGAGCAGCCAAACGCAATGCTTCCCTTGCTGTCTCTTCACCGATGCCTGCCATTTCAAACATTACACGTCCGGGCTTGACAACAGCTACCCAATATTCCGGTGCGCCTTTACCACTACCCATACGGGTTTCAGCAGGCTTTTGGGAAATGGGCTTATCGGGAAATATTTTAATCCAGACCTTACCGCCTCTTTTAATGAAACGGGTCATCGCAATACGGGCTGCTTCGATTTGATTTGAGGTAATCCAGCCGGGCTCGGTGGCCTGCAGGCCAAATTCGCCGTTGGATACCACGTTGCCGCGCGTTGCCTTACCCTTCATTCTGCCTCGTTGTACGCGTCTGTATTTCACTCTTTTGGGCATTAACATTATTTGTCTCCCCCTTCCTTTTTGTCTTTCTTGACGGGAAGTACTTCACCCTTGTATATCCAAACCTTGACACCAAGCTTTCCGTAGGTTGTGTTGGCTTCTGCAAAGCCGTAATCGATGTCGGCACGCAGTGTCTGAAGGGGAATGGTTCCTTCATGATAGTGCTCGGTTCTGGCAATTTCCGCACCGCCTACACGCCCTGAAACGGATGTCTTGATCCCTCTTGCGTTAAATTTCATGGCCCTTGTCATGGCCTGCTTCATGGCGCGGCGGAAGGAAATTCTTCTTTCCAGCTGGCCTGCGATATTTTCTGCCACCAATTGGGCATTGGTTTCGGCAGACTTGATTTCGGTGATGTTTACCAAAACGTTTTTCCCGGTTAATTTTTCAACTTCCTTGCGGAGCAGGTCAATACCCTGACCGCCCTTGCCGATGACTAGACCAGGTTTCGCGGTATGAAGATTCAACTTGATTTTATTGGCGGCGCGCTCAATTTCCATTCTTGCGATACCGGCAATATACAGTTTCTTCTTGATATACTCTCTGATCTTGAAGTCTTCAACTAAAAGAGCGCCGTAGTCTTTGCTCCCTGCATACCATTTAGTGTCCCAGTCCTTAATGATCCCGACTCTCAGTCCGTGCGGATTCACTTTCTGGCCCATTCGAAAACCTCCTCTTTACGCCTTTTCCCTTAGTACCAAGGTCAGATGGCTTGTTCTCTTGTTAATTCTGAACGCACGCCCCTGCGCCCTTGGTGAGATTCTTTTCAGCGTCGGTCCCTGTGTGGCATATGCTTCGGCCACATAAAGGTTGCCGCGATCTAATCCGTTATTGTTCACTGCGTTTGCTTCCGCAGATTTCAGCATCTTTTCAAGAATATCCGCCGCGTTTCTCGGCGTATATTTCAAGATTGCGTAAGCCTCGTCAATTCCCTTGTTCCGAATCAGGTCTATCACCAACTTGGCTTTTCTGGATGGTACCCTGGCATGCTTCAATACGGCTCGGCCCTCGTCTTTACCAATCCCAAGAACCTTTTTTTCTTTTTTGGTTAGAATCGGGAGCTTTTTGGATGATCTTTGCTCTTTCGCATACGCTGCAAGCAGCTCATCCTTCTTCTCCAGAAGTTCGTCCTTGGACATAACCTTTTTGCCCACGTCTATTCCTCCTTCCAGGTTGTCAGCATCCGGAACCTGAGGTTCCACAGCCTTTTCCTGCAATTTCCCTTATGATGCATTTCAACTTTGCTTGAATCTGAAAATGTATCAGCTTGTTTCGACTATCAGCCGGTTTTGTGGCAAAGCTGATTACTTCTTCAGCTTGCTGCTTTTTTCGCCTTTGCCGTGACCTCTATAAGTACGGGTGGGAGCGAACTCACCAAGCTTATGGCCAACCATGTCCTCTGACATATACACAGGAACATGCTTTTTACCGTCATGAACGGCGATGGTGTGCCCGACCATTTGGGGGAATATGGTGGAAGCCCTTGACCAGGTTTTCAGCACTTTCTTCTCGCCCTTGTCATTCATTTCTTCAATTTTTTGCAATAACCTTTCAGATATAAAAGGTCCCTTTTTTAATGATCTTCCCACAGAACAAACCTCCTCCCGGCATTTTACTTCTGATTACGTCTCTTGACGATGAACTTGCTGCTCTGCTTGCTCTTCTTCCTTGTCTTGTAACCAAGGGTTGGTTTACCCCAAGGTGTAACAGGGCCCGGCATACCAATGGGAGACTTGCCTTCTCCACCGCCGTGAGGATGGTCGTTCGGGTTCATAACAACACCACGGTTATGCGGCTTGCGGCCCATCCAGCGTTTTCTTCCGGCCTTGCCTATGGAAATGTTCTCATATTCCACATTTCCCACCTGACCGATGGTTGCCTTGCAGTTTACGCTGACCATACGGACTTCGCCTGATGGAAGCCTGACCTGGGCATATTTCCCTTCCCGGGCCATCAGCTGAGCCATATTGCCGGCCGAGCGAACCAGTTGGCCGCCTTTACCGGGCTTCAGCTCGATATTGTGAACGATGGAACCTACCGGGATATTGGAAAGAGGAATTGCATTTCCTGTGCGAATATCTGCGTTTGCACCGGATACAACGGTATCTCCAACCTTTAAGCCCACTGGTGCCAGAATATAACGCTTTTCACCGTCTGCATAATGCAGCAGGGCAATGTTTGCCGAACGATTCGGATCATATTCGATGGATGCAACCTTAGCAGGGACATCGTCCTTATCGCGCTTGAAATCAATGATTCTGTACTGCTGTTTTGCGCCGCCCCCGCGGAACCTTACGGTAATCTTACCGTATGAGTTTCTCCCGCCTGACCTTTTCAACGGAGCCAGCAATGATTTCTCGGGCTCTGTCCTTGTAATTTCTTCAAAGGTGGACACAGTCATCTGTCTTCTTGCAGGAGAAGTTGGTCTGTATTTTTTTAATGGCATGACATTCACTCCTTTACTCTAAATGGTTATTCCGTTAGCAGGCCGACTGTTAAGCCTATTCAACCGGATAACCCGCATTGATTGCCGTGTACGATTCTGCTGTTCAGGCAAAATGTACAAGTACAACTCTACGGATACCGTAAAGTGTACGTGTTCATTTCGTTTAATAACGAAATGAACGATTATTGCATTCCACCAAATTCCTGAATTTCAGTTTTGTACTTCTTGCTGGTGGTTACCTTCTTGCCGGCCTTATCGAGGTAAGCAACGGCTTTCGGATCGGTATCGATTTTCACGATAGCCTTTTTCCATTTTGCTGTTTTGCCCAGGTGCACGCCCATCCTCTTATCTTTGCCTTCGTAATTGACGGTGTTCACATCAACAACCTTAACATTGAAGAGCTTTTCAACGGCGTTACGAATGGCTGTTTTGGTGGCGCGATGATCCACAATAAAGGTGTATTTCCCCTGTGCCATATCGTCATTGCTTTTTTCCGTGACGTACGGACGAATGATGATATCTTCTGCTAAACGCATTATGCATACACCTCCTCAACCCTGGCGATTGCATCTTTGGTGATGATAAACTTCTGATATTTCAAAATGTCATAGGTATTAATGGTGTTCACCCAGGCTGTTTTTACCTCGGGAACGTTTCTGGCAGACTTGACAACCTTTTCATCCACTGCCGGAAGCACAACCAATACTGAAGTATCTACCTTCAGATTGTTCAGAACCTTCACGAATTCCTTCGTTTTGATGCCGGCCAGTGCCAGATCGTCCAGAACAATAATGTTGTTTTCCAGAACCTTGCTGGACAGTGCGCTTTTCAGCGCTACGCGCTTCAGCTTCTTGGGAATGGTATAGCTGTAGCTTCTCGGTTTGGGTGCGAACGCTACTCCGCCACCCTTCCATTGAACGTTGCGAATGCTTCCCTGACGGGCACGACCTGTGCCTTTTTGCTTCCAGGGCTTTTTGCCGCCGCCTCTGACTTCCCTGACGGTCTTAGCAGACTGGGTTCCCTGGCGTTTGTTTGCCAGTTGATTGACCACAGCGGTATGCATAGCGACTTCATTCACTTTTACGCCAAATATATCATCGCTGAGATCAACTTGCCCAACGACTTCACCTTTCATATTATAGACATCTACTTTTGGCATTTCAGGCCCTCCTTCCATAAAGTAAGTGCTTATACCTTCACAGTATCCTTAATGACAACAAGACCGCCCTTCGGACCGGGAATTGCTCCCCGAACAAGCAGCAGGCCTCTTTCGGAATCGACGCGGACAACTGCCAGGTTTTGAACGGTTACCTTATCTCTTCCCATTTGGCCTGGGAGCCTCTTGCCTTTGAATACACGGCTTGGGCTGGAGTTTGGCCCCATGGAACCAACACCTCTGTGATAACCTGAACCGTGTGCCGCAGCACCACGGGCGGTTCCGTACCTTTTCACAGTACCCTGGAAGCCCTTTCCTTTGGAAATACCGGATACATCAACCTTGTCGCCTTGCTGGAACATATCCTGAACCTTGATTTCTGCTCCAACTTCGTAAGCGTCAATGCTGTCAAGCCTGAATTCCCTCAAGACCTTTCTCGTGGAGACCCCGGCTTTTGAAAACTGACCCTTCTGAGGCTTGTTGAGCTTCTTTTCCTTGACATCCACAAAACCAACCTTGATGGCATCATAGCCGTCGGAATCCTTAGTTTTCTTTTGCACAACCGATACCGGTCCGGCCTGAATGACGGTTACAGGAACCGCAATGCCTTCATCGGTAAAAAGTTGAGTCATACCAATTTTTGTTCCAAGCATGCATTTTTGCATTTTTTGTTTTCCCTCCTGTCATAGGTTCAGCTGAGCCGAACATAACAATATTGTTCCTTTTACAGCTTGATTTCGATATCCACGCCGGCCGGAAGATCCATTCTCATCAGAGCGTCAACCGTTTTCGGTGTTGGAACCAGAATATCAATCAGTCTCTTGTGGGTTCTCATTTCAAACTGCTCACGTGCGTCCTTATACTTATGGGGTGCGCGCAGAATGGTGATAATTTCCTTTCTGGTGGGCAGTGGCACCGGACCCGAAACTTTAGCACCGGTTCTTTTTGCAGTTTCCACAATTTTTTCTGCGGATTGATCGAGAACCTGATGATCAAAAGCCTTTAAACGAATACGGATTTTTTGTTTGTTCGCCATATTAAGCCTCCTCACGCATGCTTTCCATGCAACTCGATGATTGGAAAGCACTTCATTGTTTATGCCTTCAGGCACATTTTGTAATGACGCAACAAGTTTTTTCTGTACACTCAGCCGGGTGTATCGCGAGTGTTCATATGAAAAACCCAGGACTAACAAACATTGCTGTTTGCAAACCTGGGCTCTGTAACAAACATACTTCACGCATATAACACTATATACGGACATATAGGATGTACAGTGACTTGTCGCCCGGTTTCTCTGAATCGGACATTCTCCATTGAAGTTCCCCGGGTCGCAGCCCGGCCATCTCCAACTTCATCGTATGCCATGTCACAACGTTCACAATTATACTACATTATTTTCACTGTTGCAAGTATTTTTTTTAATAAAAAACGCAGCGGGGCAAGGCGTAATATGAACCTTAAGCAAGCCCTAATAAAAAGGAGACCAATCTTGAAGAAAGAGACAGAGCTTAAAAAAATAATACGATAAATAGAATCACGAGAGTGATGTAACTATTATGTATATAAACCTCTGACCCTCTGATAAAACCTGTCAGAAGAACGGTCTCCGCAACGCCCTTTATCAATCCTAAAAATTATTTACCACATTCTGAATATCTTCTTTTGTTAAGTCAGATCCCTTTGTTGCTTTTATTGCCGCTACTCCCGCGTTAACTGCACCAAGGTTATCTTTGGTTACACCGGTAATTCCTGCATCTGTATAGTTCTGTAAGGTTGCGTTGCCTGTATTAATAGCAGCTATTGCTGTTTCCTCCAATGCTGCTGCTGCCCATGCGGCTAACACTCCATCCACTTCTGATTGAATCTCAGCTTTTGTTAAGTCAGCTCTCTTTGTTGATATTGCATCCGCTACTGCTGTGTTAACATCATCAAGGTTATCATCATTTACACCGGTAATTCCGGCAGCTTCATAGTCCTGTAAGGTTGCGTTGCTTGCATTGATAGCAGCCATTGCGGCTAACACTCCATCTACTTCTGATTGAATCTCAGCCTTTGTTAAGTTAGATCCCTTTGTTGTTCTTGCTTCCGCTACTGCCGTGTTAACTGCATCGAGGTTATCATCATTTACATTGGTA
>JAGOJH010000079.1 GCA_017995215.1 Thermoclostridium sp. | reverse complement strand
TCTTAGCTTTATGGAATGCTACTCTGCGAAGTAATGTGTGAACTTTGGAACCGCCGTATACCGAACGGTACGTACGGTGGTGTGAGAGGTCGGCGGATGAAATAATTATCCGCCTCCTACTCGATTGTGTATACAAAATACTGATTATATTTTTGTTAACTTGGGTCAAAGCCTTGAAAAATAAGGGTTGTAAAGCACAGAAAAATTTTTATGACATAGTTGATTTATAGAACTATATTTGTTATAATATTAACAAAGTTGTTTTGTTAAAATTATAACAAGTTTTTACACTTTAAAACAACTGCTATGGAGACAGGGGGTTATTTATTCTATGAGCTGTCAATGCAATAGCGTCTGCGTTGATCCAAAGGCGCAAGAACTTCAAACCATTATTGAAAAGTATAAGGGCACGAAGGGTGCTCTGATTCCGACTTTGCACGAAGCACAGGAACTGTATGGGTATTTGCCGATACAGGTTCAGAAAAAGATTTCAGAAGGGTTGGGTGTTTCGCTGGCAGAAATATACGGGGTCGTTACTTTCTATACCCAATTCTCTCTGGTACCAAAGGGCAAATACAAGGTTCAGGTTTGCCTTGGCACAGCCTGCTATGTAAAGGGCTCAGGGCAAATTTATGACAAGCTGAAAGAGGAGCTCGGGCTTAAGGAAGACGGTACTACCGACGACGGTCTGTTTTCACTGGAAGCATGCCGCTGCATTGGCGCCTGTGGTTTGGCTCCTGTTATCATGATAAACGATGATGTATACGGCAGGCTGGTTGCCGACGACGTTCCACGGATTATCGCACAATACCGCAACAGGGAATGAAAGACCTGTCGCTGCACTTGCTGGATATCGCCCAAAACTCAATAAAAGCCGCAGCAACTTTGGTTCGAATTCACCTGGAATACCATGAAGGAAGGCTTCGTTTTATCATCACCGACAACGGCTGCGGCATGGCGCAGGAAATGCTCGAAAAGGTCACCGACCCTTTCACCACCACCAGAACCACCCGAAAGGTTGGTATGGGGCTGCCATTGTTAAAGCTTTCCGCTGAAATGACAGGCGGAAGCCTTACAATCAGTTCACAAAAGGGTAAAGGGACAACAGTAACGGCAGAATTTGTTGTGGGCAGCATCGACAGAATTCCCGTGGGTGATATGGACGAAACCATGAAAGTCTTAGTTCAGGCAAATCCGGAATTAGACTTTGAAATTTATTTTGAAAATGCATTACGAACATTTGAATTAAAAACGATGGAAATTAAAAAAGTACTGAATGGCGTTCCCATCTGTAGCCCTGATATCACTCAATGGATAGGGCAAAGCATTCAGGAAGGTATGAAAGAAATATTTGGAGGTGTACTCAATGAAATCACTGGCTGAATTGGAAGCGATAAGAGACAAAGCGCTGAAGGAAATCAATCTTCGTGATAACTCGGACAAGATCCGTGTGGTGGTAGGCATGGCAACCTGCGGTATTGCAGCAGGGGCAAGGCCTGTCATGAATACTTTCGTTGAAGAGCTGAATAAAAGGAATATACAAAATGTAAATGTCACTATGACCGGCTGCATTGGGGTATGTCGTTTAGAGCCCATTGCCGAGGTCATCAACGCAAAAGGCGAAAAAACAACCTATGTCAAGCTGGATGCGGATAAAGCAAAAAGAATCGTTGCCGAGCACCTGGTAAATGGTCATCCTGTCGTAGAATACACCATCAGTGAGGCCGAAGAGAACAGGTAATGTCGGCCTGGTGCAAAATGGATTGGAGGTTTCTGTTATGATATACAGATCACATGTGTTGGTTTGCGGCGGAACAGGATGTACGGCATCCAAAAGCGCGGAGATCATGAAACAGTTTGAAACACTGCTTCATGACAATCACATTGAAAACGAAGTAAAGGTTGTAAAAACAGGATGCTTCGGCCTTTGCGAAAAAGGACCCATCGTGGTGGTTTATCCTGAAGGTGCGTCATATGCCCATGTCAGGCCTGAGGATGTAAAAGAAATTGTTGAAGAGCATCTGGTTAAAGGCCGTATCGTAAAAAGGCTGCTTATGGGCGACAAGGAAGCTGAAGACGTATCCAGGGCACTGGACGATGTTGGCTTTTTCAAGCGGCAGCTCAGGGTTGCGCTGCGCAACTGCGGTGTTATCAACCCTGAAAACATTGACGAATACATTGCAAAGGACGGCTATCGAGCACTGGGTAAGGTATTAACCGAAATGACCCCGCAGCAGACCATCGATACGCTGAAAAAGTCGGGCCTGCGTGGCAGGGGCGGCGCTGGTTTCCCCACAGGCCTGAAATGGGAGTTCGCATCGAAATCTCAGGCCGATCAGAAATATGTCTGCTGTAATGCCGACGAGGGTGACCCGGGAGCATTCATGGACAGGAGCGTTTTGGAAGGCGACCCTCATTCGGTGCTCGAAGCCATGGCGATTGCTGGTTATGCTATCGGCTCCAACCAGGGTTATATTTATGTTCGTGCTGAATACCCCATTGCAGTAAAGCGTTTGCAAATTGCTTTGAAACAGGCTAAAAACTACGGACTTTTGGGGAAGAATATCTTTGGAACCGATTTCTCCTTTGATATAGACATTCGTCTTGGCGCTGGTGCGTTCGTATGCGGCGAAGAAACCGCGCTGATGACCTCCATCGAGGGAAAACGCGGCGAACCCAGGCCACGTCCTCCGTTCCCGGCACACAAGGGGTTGTGGCAAAAGCCTACAATCCTGAATAATGTTGAAACCTATGCGAATATCCCGATGATATTCCTGAAGGGCCCGGAATGGTTCTCCAGCATTGGAACCGAAAAGAGCAAGGGCACCAAGGTCTTTGCAGTGGGTGGAAAAATTAACAACACCGGCCTGGTGGAAATCCCCATGGGAACAACCCTGCGGGAAGTTGTTTATGAGATCGGCGGCGGCATCCCCAACGGCAAAAAGTTCAAGGCAGCCCAAACAGGCGGACCGTCCGGCGGATGTATTCCCGCAAGCCACATCGATACACCGATAGATTACGATAACCTCATCGCACTGGGCTCCATGATGGGTTCCGGCGGGTTAATCGTTATGGATGAAGACAATTGTATGGTGGATATCGCGAAGTTCTTCCTGGAGTTTACCGTGGATGAATCCTGCGGTAAATGCCCGCCATGCCGTATTGGAACCAAGAGAATGTACGAGATTCTTGACAGAATCACCAAGGGTCAGGGTGAAGAAAGCGATATCGAGAAGCTGGAAACCCTTGCCAAAAACATTAGTCAATCCGCGCTTTGCGGTCTGGGCCAAACGGCTCCAAACCCCATCTTAAGTACGCTGCGGTATTTCCGTGATGAATATGAAGCCCATATCAAAGACAAGAGATGTCCGGCCGGCGTTTGCAAGGCATTGCTGCGTTACGTTATTGATGAAGCAAAATGTAAGGGCTGTGGTCTTTGTGCAAGGAAATGCCCAGTGAATGCCATTTCCGGTGAGCTGAAAAAGCCATATACTATCGATCAAAGTAAATGCATCAAGTGCGGTGCCTGTATGGAAACATGTAAATTTGGTGCCATCAGTAAAAAGGCATAAAGGAAGGGAGTGAAGATAATGAGTGATATGGTTACCTTAACAATAGACGGAAGGGAAGTAAAAGCGCCTGTAGGCTCAACCATTTTGGATGCGGCAAAGCTTGCCGGTATTAAAATCCCGACGCTGTGCTTTCTGAAGGATATTAACGAAATCGGCGCTTGCCGTATGTGTGTTGTGGATGTGGGTGCAAGAAGCCTGCAAGCCTCCTGCGTATACCCGGTAGCCGAGGGGCTGAAGGTGGTTACCAACTCCCCAAAAGTGCGCGAATCCAGAAGGGTTACTCTCGAGCTGCTGCTTTCCAACCACGAAAAGAAGTGTCTATCCTGCGTCCGCAGTGAAAACTGTGAACTGCAGAAGCTGTCAAAGGATTTGAATGTGGGGGATATCCGGTTTGAAGGGGACATGAAGCATTTCCCCATCGACAATTTATCCACCTCTATCGTACGGGATCCCAATAAATGTGTTTTATGCCGCCGTTGTGTCAGCGTTTGTAAAGAAATTCAAACGGTCTCAGCCATTGAAACCAACGAAAGAGGCTTTGATACCATCGTTTCTTCTCCGTTCAATATGCCTTTGAAAAACACTCCCTGCGTAAACTGCGGCCAATGCATCAATGTTTGCCCCGTAGGCGCGCTGCGTGAAAAGGATGATACCGATAAGGTCTGGGAAGCCATTGCAAACCCGGATCTGCATGTTGTGGTTCAAACGGCTCCAGCTGTTCGTGTTGCCATCGGTGAAGAGTTCGGAAACCCCATCGGCACCCGCTGCACAGGCAAGATGGTTGCTGCTCTGAAGCGTTTGGGCTTCAGTAAGGTTTTTGATACCGATACCGCTGCCGACCTGACCATTATGGAAGAAGGCACAGAGCTGATCGAAAGAATCCAAAACGGCGGAAAGCTGCCGCTCATTACCTCCTGCAGCCCTGGCTGGATTAAGTTCTGTGAACACAATTTCCCCGACATGCTCGACAACCTTTCAAGCTGCAAGTCCCCGCAGAACATGTTCGGTGCCGTACTAAAGTCTTATTATGCCAAGAAGATGGGCATTGATCCTGCAAAGCTGTTTGTGGTTTCAGTCATGCCGTGTTCTGCCAAGAAATTCGAGGTTCAGCGTCCCGAGCTTTCCACAGAAGGTTATCCGGATGTGGATGTATCCATTACCACCAGGGAAGCAGCCCGCATGATCAAGGAAGCCGGTATTGACTTTAACAACCTGCCTGACGAACAGTTCGACGATCCAATGGGAGAAGCAACCGGCGCAGCCGTTATCTTCGGCGCAACCGGCGGTGTTATGGAAGCAGCCTTAAGAACCGTTGTCGACATTTTAACCGAACAAGATAACGAAAACATTGAGTATAAAGTGGTTCGCGGTGTGGATGATATCAAGATGGCCGAAGTGGATGTCCCTGGCTTCAGAACCATTCGCGCGGCGGTGGCCCATGGCCTTGGCAATGCCAGAAAGCTGATGGAGCAGGTTCGAAACGGCGAAGTTGAACTGGATTTCATTGAAATCATGGCTTGCCCGGGCGGCTGCGTAAACGGCGGCGGACAGCCCATTCAACCGGCCAGTGTTCGCAACGAAATCGATCTTCGCGCCGAAAGGGCGAAAGCTATCTATACCGAAGACCAGGCTTTAGCCATCCGCAAATCCCATAAAAATGAAAAGATGATGAAGCTTTACGAGGAATACTTCGAAAAGCCGGGCAGCCATAAGTCCCACGAGCTGCTGCATACCCATTACACAGCCCGTGAATGCTACCCCGACGGTTGCTGCGAAAAATAATTAAAATACGCTACTAATCAAAACCGCAGGTATAACAATTACCTGCGGTTTTTTTCGTCATGGTGCGTCACGGAAACGGTTCTTTCTGCACATTTAATGCTGATTTAGAGTTTACCGGAGATGATTCTTGTACGTCATTTGGGATTTGGTCAAATGGGAACACCGGATATAAGTCGTTAACTATGTTGCGTTTGTTTCACGTTCATCGTTCCCAATGATGGGCACTGCATTGGCTGGGGTCTCATCCTTTGTGTTCAAATCTTCAATAACCGAACGAGCAGGAGAAAAAGAAATTACCACTTCTCCTGGATCGTTTTCAACAAGCAGATTTTCTGGTACCAATAAATCACTCACTGTGATGTGTTCACCGAGCTTCATATCTGATACATTCAACTCAATATATTCCGGAATATCAGCAGGGAATCCCTTTACATCAATATGATCCAACTGCTGGTTGATGACACCTTCCCGGAGCTGCTGTCCTGATTTTCCAACAATACGAATGGGAACATGCGCCTGCCGGTGATGATCCATGGAAACGCGCTGCAGATCAACATGCATATAGGTATTTTTCAGAGGGTCCACCTGCAGATCGCGGATCACCGCCTGCATGCTCTGATCATTCAAATGAACATCATAAATGGTGTTTATGCCATGATGCCTCATGTTATCACAAAAAACAGATTCCTTAATTTGAACGGGAGAGGGTTCCATACCCTCGCCGTAAACAATTCCGGGAATATAGCCGCTGTTCCTTATTCTATTCAACTTTCCAAAGCTGTTTCTGGCTTCTAGATCCAAAGTGACAAATTCCATAAACTCCTCCTCGTCGTATCGCCGAATTCCATAAACCTGTAAAGAGTATTTCCAATTTTAAGAATTCTAGTCATCAGGTTCTGGGTCTTCTTTTCCATATATAAAATAGAGGAGCGGTTTTATTAAGATAGAAGCGCCCCCAGGTTTTGTTATCACAGCTTTTTCACGTTCAATCCCCGGAAGGCGTTTAATATGGCCAGGATGGATACGCCCACATCGGCAAATATGGCTGCCCACATCGAAGTTATCCCAAATGCAATAAGTACAAGAACCAATCCTTTAACACCAATTGCGAAAACAATGTTCTGCATGGCAATTTTCAGTGTTTTTTTGGATATTTTGATAGCCGTCGCAATTCTGGATGGCTCATCGTTCATGATAACGATGTCTGAAGCTTCTATCGCAGCATCCGAGCCCAGGCCACCCATTGCAATTCCAATATCGGCAAGGGCGAGAACAGGAGCATCGTTCATTCCATCGCCCACGAAAGCAAGCTTGCGTCCAGAAGGCATTTGCGAAAGCATTTCTTCCAGCTTGCTTACCTTGTCCGCCGGTAAAAGTTCTGTGTAGACCTTGTCAAAGCTAAGCTCTGCAGCTACTTTTTCACCAACAGCACGGCTGTCACCGGTTAACATCACAACCTGCCTGATGCCTGCCGACTTTAGTTCCCGAATGGCTTGTGCAGAGTCATCCTTGATCTCATCGGCAATGACAATATGCCCAGCATAAAGCTTGTCAACGGCCACATGGACAACAGTACCGACCGTTTGCCCGGAAGGAATATCAATGGAGAACCTGCGCATCAATTTGGAATTACCCGTGAGAACCCTTCTCCCATCGACGGTTGCATGAACGCCATGGCCCGGGATCTCTTCCATGCCCGTAATGCGTGCAGCATCCACAGCCTTTCCATAAGCTCTCTTCAGTGATGCGGAAATGGGATGATTCGAATAGCTTTCGGTCAGAACAGCCAGTTCCAGCAGCATATCCTTCGAAAAATCCGGTTCCGGATGGATCTCCTGTACATTGAAAACACCCTTTGTCAGGGTTCCTGTTTTGTCAAAAACCAATATATCAGTTTGCACCAAAGCTTCAAGATAATTGCCGCCCTTGACCAGGATCCCTTTTCGGGAGGATCCTCCAATTCCGCCAAAAAAGCTTAGCGGTATCGAGATAACCAGGGCACAGGGGCAGGAGACCACCAGGAAGGATAACCCACGATATATCCAGTCACTGAAGGTTACTCCCGGAACTACAAGAGGAGGTATAATGGCAAGGGCTGCAGCGATACTGACAACAATGGGGGTATAATGCCGTGCAAACTTTGTAATAAACTGCTCGGATCTGGATTTCCTGTTGATGGCGTTCTCAACAAGGTCCAAAATACGGTTCACGGTGGACTCCCCGAATTCATGTACAACCTCCACGACCAAAACACCGTTCATATTCACGCATCCGCTTAAAATGTCATTCCCGGCTTCGACCTCACGGGGAATGGATTCTCCTGTTAAGGCAGATGTATCCAGCATGGAGGTCCCTTCAAGAACCTTTCCGTCCAACGGAACCCTTTCACCGGCTTTCACGATGATCAGCTCACCAACCTTCACTTCATCGGGAGTAACCCGGACAATTTCATCCCCACGTTTGACATTGGTATAATCCGGGCGGATATCCATCAAATCTGCTATCGACCGTCTTGATTTGTCTACCGCATAGCTTTGGAAAAGCTCACCTGTTTGGTAGAACAGCATCACAGCCACACCCTCCGGGTGTTCTCCGATGAGAAACGCGCCGATGGAAGCAATGCTCATCAGAAAATTTTCATCAAAAACCTGCCCCTTCAAGATGTTTTTAATTGCCTGCAATACTAAATCTCCACCGGCGACAGTAAAACTTGCGATATATATAGCAAGCCGTACTCCTTCATTTTCTTCCGGGATGATAAACGCTGCGGCGAACAATACCGCACCTGTGATGATCTGCCAAAGCCGCCTTTTCATAACTGTAGCCCTACGCTTTCTTTAATTTCCTTGATTAATGCTGAGGCGAACAAACCTGTACCGGTTACGATCTGTTAAAAAACCTTTATATCACTGGGCATTAAAGTTTCTTCAATACTACCTGGGATTCTATGCTTTGAATAGTTTTTTCGGCTTGCTGGATAATCTCCGGCATTTTATTTTCGTCTGCTTCGATCACAAGTTTCTGTGTGAAGAAATTTACAGTTGCTTCCGTTACGCCATCTAACCTTTTAATGGCTCGTTCGATTTTTGCTGCACAATTTGAACACTCCAGCCCCTGTAAAATAAATTTTTTTGTCATATTTATTCGCTCCTTCTATTAATTTTTCAATAACATTTGTTGAGTGAATAGTTGAACAAACATTCAAGTAAAAGGTAAAAAGAACAGTTCATTTATCAGTTAACAAACATCTCCGCCGGATCATTAGCTTTCGCCGATATGAATAAGCCCCTGATCGAATATTTGCCGCACATGCTCATCGTCCAGGGAATAATAAACAATTTTCCCGTCCTTCCTGCTGCGAACCAGTTTCGCCTGCTTTAAGACCCTGAGCTGATGGGAGATAGCCGATTGCGTCATGTTCAACAGGACGGCAATATCACAGACACACATTTCAGATGCATCCAAAGCCCAAAGTATTTTTATTCGGGTTGAATCCCCGAAAACCTTAAACAGCTCGGCCAGTTCGTAAAGGCTCTCTTCCTGTGGCATCTGGTTTCTCACCTGATTCACGACTTCCTCATGAATGACATCACAATCACATTTTTCAATTTGCTCGTATTTCCAGGCCACCTTCGAGTAACCTCCCTTCCCATATAACCATACCTATATCAGCTTGCTCGCATCTCCAGACCACCTTTTGCAGCCTTCATTGCCAGGCAGGAATAACCATTCCAATTTGGTCGTACTTTAAAGGCTGTTTAAACATGAACATATGAACAATGGTTCAAATGACACTTTTAATCTTACTCTCTATATCTTGAACTGTCAATAGCAAAATCCAGCGATTTTTCTCTTTCCTAATTACATTTTAGTGCCTTATGCAACAAAGTTTGTTTTGTCTGCCGAATTTGAAATTTAAAACCTTCAAGACGACGGTATGTTTCTCATTGACAGAAAGGATATTCAGATATAATATCAATATATACCCTACCCCATACGGGGAGGGGTAGCTATCGCTTTGTAAGTGCTTTATTAAGAACTGGTAGCTGTAACTTTACAAGTACTATATAAACAACAGACGGGGAACAGATAACAATAGATCTTAAAACGATAGATTTGTAAGTGTAATATGGAGGAGGTGTGATCGTGGAGAATACGGACAGAAAGAAGGTTATGGATCTTTTAAAAACATCAAAGGGACAAATTGAGGGGATTATCAGAATGCTTGAGGAAGACAGGTATTGTGTAGATGTATCTAAGCAGATTCTTTCGGTACAGGCGCTGTTGAAAAAAGCAAACCTGAAAATAATTGATCAGCACATCAAGCATTGTGTAAAGCAAGCCTTTACAGAGGGGCGCGGAGATGAAAAGGTTGATGAAATCATCGAACTGATTGATAAATACGCGAAGTGATGAACCTATGGAATAATGTCTACTCATGCATTAATAACAGAAAAGCAGTAGAAACTGACAGAAGGGAGGGCTGAGTCATGAAAAAGGAAATACTTGCTGTAACCGGGATGACCTGTGCATCCTGCGTGAAAGCAGTTGAACGATATGTGGGTAAGGTGGAAGGAGTAAGCTCTGCCAATGTGAATCTTGCAACTGAAAAGTTGAATGTTGAATTTGATGAAGATAAGGTTCAACTCTCCGACATTATTGCTTCAATCCGGAAGGCAGGCTATGATGTGCTGCAGGAAGAAAAAAAGACGCGCGAAGTTCTTATTCCCATCTCTGGAATGACCTGCGCATCCTGTGCAAACGCTGTGGAAAGGGCTGTTAAGAAACTGGGAGTACTGGATGTCAGCGTAAACTTTACCAGAGAAAAAGCGAAAGTGGTTTACGATCCTGATAAAACCAGAATCTCTGAAATTAAAAATGCCATTGCAAAGGCGGGGTATACTGCCCTGGAAATTGAAACAGGAGAGCAGGCGGATAATGAAAGGCAAAAGCATGAAAAGAAAAACAAAACGCTATGGACAAGGTTTCTGATTGCATCCATCTTCACGGTTCCTTTGTTCTATATCGCTATGGGACATATGCTGAATTTACCTATGCCACAATTCATCGTACCTGAGGAGCATCCACTGAACTATGCTCTTGCTCAGCTTTTCTTTGTAACCCCGGTGATGATAGCGGGCTATAAATTCTATACCGTTGGTTTTTCCAGGCTTATCCGCCGTGAACCCAACATGGACTCTTTGATTGCAATCGGAACCAGTGCGGCTTTTCTGTATGGTATATACGCCATCATGCAGATCGTTGGCGGAAATAATGAATATGCCCATGAGCTGTATTTTGAGTCAGCCGGGGTGATCATATCATTGATCATGCTTGGTAAATACCTTGAATCGGTAACAAAGGGAAAAACCTCGGAAGCCATTAAGAAGCTGATGGGCCTTTCTCCAAAGACAGCAATTGTGATTCATGATGGGCAAGAGCTCACAATCCCAATCGAAGAAGTGGAGGCCGGCGACATCCTGCTGGTGAAACCGGGAGAAAAAATCCCTGTAGACGGGGAAGTTGTGGAAGGCAGAACATCGGTGGATGAATCGATGCTTACAGGTGAAAGTATCCCTGTGGAAAAAAACAGAGGCAGCAAGGTGATTGGTGCAAGCATCAACAAGAACGGAACCATTCAATTCAGGGCCACAAAGGTAGGGAAGGATACGGCGCTGGCGCAGATCATCAAGCTTGTGGAAGATGCCCAGGGCTCGAAAGCCCCCATTGCAAAGATGGCCGATATCATTGCCGGATATTTCGTTCCGGTCGTCATCATCATCGCAATTCTGGCCGCTGTGGTATGGTATATATCCGGCATGTCCGTCACTTTTTCGCTGACGATCTTCATTGCTGTTCTGGTAATCGCATGCCCCTGTGCACTGGGGTTGGCAACACCTACGGCAATTATGGTCGGAACCGGGAAAGGAGCGGAATACGGGGTGCTGATTAAAGGAGGGGAAGCATTGGAAACGGCTCATAAAATCAACACCATTGTGTTTGACAAGACAGGAACGATAACGGAAGGGAAACCTGTAGTTACTGATATTGTTACAACCACCGGAGTTAGCCAAACAGAGCTTCTGCAGCTTTCAGCCTCTGCTGAAAAAGCATCGGAACATCCTTTAGGTGAAGCCATTGTAAACCGGGCAACTGAGAAAAACCTGGAACTGCTTCCCGTTGAATGCTTTGAAGCTATTCCTGGGCATGGAATTGCTGCAGAGATTAAGAATCGTAGAATACTGCTGGGGAATAAGAAACTGATGGAAGATCAAAATATAGCAATAACGCTGCTGGAAGCTTCGGACAGGTTGGCAGGAGAGGGCAAGACGCCCATGTTTATTGCCATTGATGGCAACCTGGCAGGGATCATTGCGGTGGCGGATATTATGAAGCCTGGAAGTAAAAGGGCTGTGAAACTGCTGCACAAAATGGGTATTGATGTTGTGATGATTACTGGTGATAATAAAGGTACAGCTGAAGCGATTGCCAGGGAGGTGGGGATCGACAGGGTGCTGGCCGAGGTTCTGCCTCAAGATAAGGCCAAGGAGGTTAAAAAGCTGCAAGCGGAAGGCAAAAAGGTCGCCATGGTAGGGGATGGTATCAATGATGCACCGGCACTGGCTCAGGCTGATATAGGCATAGCGATTGGCTCGGGTACTGATGTGGCGATGGAGTCGGCTGATATTGTTCTGATGAGAAGTGACCTGATGGATGTTCCAACGGCAATTCAGCTAAGCAAGAGGACTATCCGCAATATCAAACAGAATTTATTTTGGGCTTTTGCCTATAATACTGCCGGGATACCAATCGCAGCCGGGTTATTGCATCTGTTCGGCGGGCCGCTGCTAAACCCAATGATTGCAGCAGGCGCGATGGCGTTCAGCTCGGTGTCGGTACTGTCAAATGCATTGAGATTGAAACGTTTTAAACCACTTCATTAAGAACAGGAGGATGATTTTATGTCAAAGAAAATTTACATTGAAGGTATGAGCTGTGAGCATTGTGTGAAGCATGTTACCAACGCGTTAATGGATGTGGACGGCGTTAAGGATGTGAAGGTAGACCTGAAAAGCAAGGTTGCAGCAGTGGACCTGGCCGGCGGTGTCGAGGACGGCAAATTAAGGGAAGCCGTGGAAGAGGCCGGGTATGATGTTGTAAAGATTGAAGAATGACAGGTTGAACCCCTGAAAACTTCTGTTCCCTGATTCGAATTCCTGTGTTAGAATATATCGGGGCATGCGAGGCATCTCACGAGAATTCATCTTAACAGGGGGCAAAATGAGTTTTCAGATTGTATTAAACCAGGTGCTTATCCTTTTTATTATATTAATCATTGGCTTTGTGGCTGGCAAGACCGGTATTATTGCCGGAGGGGCATCCAAGAAGCTTTCAGAGCTTCTGTTATATATCACAAACCCCATGTTGGTATTGAGTTCCTTTTTCTTTGAGTTTTCTGCTGAGAAAATGAGGAATGCTCTGCTGGTTCTTTTGTTCGGATCAGGCTTTTTCTTGTTCAGTATATTCATATCCGCCGTTCTGTTTAAGAAATATGACGACAAGGTGAAGCCCATTCTTCGTTTTACTGCTGTTTTTTCGAATTGCGGGTTTATGGGGCTTCCAATGATGAAAGCACTGTTTGGAGATGACGGTGTTTTTCTGGGCTCCTTTTATGTTGCGGCCTTTAATTTCTTTGTCTGGACTTTTGGTCTGGCCATGTTCAGTAACATCAAAGAGCATGGCGGAATGCGGAATTCGGTGAAAAAGGCGCTGATAAACCCGGCGCTGATTGCTGTATATGCAGGTGTTATTATTTATACTTTACAGATTCCAGTTCCGGGTGTGATCCGTCAGGCGGCAGATTATGTAGGGGATATGACACTGCCCCTGTCGATGCTGATCATCGGAGCTTTAATCAGCACTGCAAAGTTTGGCACATTGATCAATGATTTCAAGGTGTATTATGCCTCGTCGGTCAGGCTGATTCTGCTTCCACTTGCTGCATACGGTATTTTAAGCCTTATTGGGGCCCCGAAAATGGTGACCTCGATTATTGTGACGGCGGCAGCAATGCCGATTGCCGCGAATACCACCATATTCGCAGAAATGTTTGATAAGGACTCTTTGTTCGCATCGAAAGCAGTTATCCTGTCGACAATACTGTCTATAATAACTGCGCCATTAATTATTTCGCTTTTAGGCTAATAACAACAGTAAGACAACCTTAATTATACTGATTCGTTCAAACCCAGAAGTTTTGCTGCATTATCATAGAGAATAGCTTTATTTTCATTATCGGTTAACTCCAGTGCCAGAAACCTGCTCAGCTCTTCCTGATGGCTCCACATGGGGAAATCCGTACCGAAAAGGATCTTTTCAACGCCATGCCGGCGAATGATCTCGACTGCTTTTTCACTGCTCAAAATGGCCAGGGAACTTGAGGTATCCATAAAAAGGTTTCGGCCGACAAGATATTTTGCTGATTGATCCCACATCTGATAACCGCCCAGATGTGCCCCAATGACCACCAACTTCGGGAACCAGTCAAGAATACGGGCAAGCCGTATAGGGTTGGAGGAATCTTTATTTTGATCACCCATGTGTATTAACATCGGAAGCTTTCCTTCGATTGCAGCATAGATTGGCAACATGGATTCATCATCTATTGAGAAATGCTGAAATTCCGGGTGCAGCTTAATTCCGCGCAGACCAAGAGCGATGATTCGCTGCACTTCGCAGCTGATATCTTCCATACCGGGATGCAGTGTGCCAAATCCAATCATTTTGGGATGATTGCTGATAACGCCGGCTATGTAATCGTTGATCGCTTTTACCTGCCCCGCATGTGTTGCAGAAGAATGAACCACATAACGTTGCACATTGATTTTGCTTACGCTTTCAACCAACGCATCCACCGTGCCTTGCCCCCACATGCTGATACCATAATAGTTCCCAATATTTTCTACAGCTTTATGCGCAATATTATCTGGAAAAATGTGGTTGTGAAAATCGATGATTCTATACTCTTTGCACATTATGAAACCTGACTTCCATTTCCATACTAGAATTTACCTGTAAAAGAGCATTATGTAAATATTTAACATAGAAGCTCTCCAATATAGTTTATCATGATTTTTGCACTGCGGCAACAGGGAGAAAAGCAAAAAACGGCCAGAAATGTGGCTTGAGGGGATAACAAAAGGTATAAGGAAGCGGATAATATGCCAAGGTATATGTTTTTTGCCTGCAGTCGAGCTGGCCGAAGGACCTAGCCCCCGCCACTGCTTGTGGGGCGGAGGGCAGAATGAATTTGCCAGGAGACCCTGGCCCTGCCCATGGTTAAATTGAGCTTAGGAACCTGGAACCCTGCCCTATGGTCATTTTGGTCTTTACCAATATGGGTGTGATGGCAGCAGTGATAAAAATACCCACTATGAATTGAATCAGGTTCATCGGAACACTGAAAGCAGGTGAAATTGGGTTGCCATAGATCAATGCTTCAGCCAGATAGTATCCGATGACCATGCACGCCCCTGCACTCATTATACCCAAAACCATCCCCGGCCCAAAACCTTCAGTTTGCTTTTTCATCAGCCATACCAGCAAAATAAAAACAATCACCAGGAAAACCAGAATGGCCGCCGACAGCTTCCATTGTATTTCACCAGCCCGCTGCATGATGTTTTCAGCCGTATCGCCTACAGTCTGTGCAAGGCCTTCTGCCGAGAATTGAACAGCGTTAACCAGGGCGTTTTTGATTGTGATGAAAAATGCAGTCCATATCAACACAGTGGCACCAGCAGATATATAGGTTTGTTTTTTTGTCTTTTGCCTGCTGATAAGCCCCATCAGCATTGCCATGGACGACTTGATCAATAAAGTGGGCAGAGCCCATTGGGCATAACCGCCAAGAATATCGGCTGCCATTGAGCCAACACCTGCGGCAAAAGCACCATAAAAGGGCCCTAAAATGATTGCAGATAAAAATACGAAACCGTCACCCAGGTGTATATATCCGTTTGCGGCAGGGATTTTAACAAAGCTTGTAGACAGGATAACAAGAGCTGTCATTAAACCTGTTAAAACAATTTTATTTATTTGAACATTGTTCTTTTCCATTATCCATCCTCCTTGTCATGCACGAAACCACAGGGCCAATCCATAGGTTGCTCAAGCTTCGCTGTTGTATTTTTCCCTCGGTATGATAGAATATATCATACAACTGACCATTTTAAAAGTGACAGTTTCAATTAAATTGAAGGGGACAATTTCATGCTTTTTGAATCTGCATGGTTTGCGGAGAGCGATAAAAAGGATAAACCGAAATATGTGGTACTGTACTCAGTGATCCGAGCTGAGATTGAAAAGGGAAATATCTCTGAGAATCAGATGATTCCTTCCATCCGCGAGGTTTCCAGGCAACTGGGTATTAGTTCCACCACTGCAGAGAATGCTTATAACCAGCTGATGGTGGAAGGATATATCTACAGCATTCCACAAAAAGGCTATTTTGCGTCACGACTTGACAAGGTCTTTTTCAGCAGAAGCTCAACTGCCCGTGAGATTAGGCCGGCTTCACCGATAGAGGTGAACAGCAGCTATATGGACACCGGCATTTTCAACTTCACTGAGTGGAGAAAAATCTATACGCAGGTATTGGAGGATTACCCGCACAGGCTCCTGCTGGAAGGTGATCCCCAGGGAGAGCATGAACTGAGGGAAGCCTTATCAGATTATGTTTACCGCGCCCGGGGAGTTCGGTGTGCTCCCAGGCAGATCGTGATCGGTTCCGGTGTTCAAACCCTTCTTTCAATTTATTGTGACATTACCGATGAGCTGCTGCTTCCGAAAGTGGCCTTTGAAGAGCCGGGTTTTGTAGATGTTAGGCCCGTTTTTCAAAAGCGCGGTTATTCCTTGCATCCAATTCCTTTAGACAAGGATGGTATCAATGTGGACAGTCTTTTTCAAGCCGGAGCAACTGCCTGCTATACAAGCCCGTCACATCAGTATCCCACCGGCCTTGTTATGCCCGTTCAAAAGCGCACAGAGCTGCTTCGCTGGGCGGAGCAAACCGATGGTTATATTCTTGAAGATGATTATGACAGCGAGCTTCGATTTTCAGGCAGGCCGGTTCCATCCCTGTTCAGTATGGACAATGAGGGGCATGTGATCTACCTGGGCTCTTTTTCCACTCTGATGGCACCCTCGCTGAGAATCAGTTATATGATCCTGCCCGACATTCTCTCAAAAGCTTACAGGGACAATATACACAATTACCGTTCCACCGTATCTTCCGCAGAGCAGCTGGCATTGACAAGCTATATAGTAAACGGTCACTTCGAGCGGCATCTGAGAAGGTTAAGAAAGAAGTGCTCTGCAAGGATGAAGGCTTTTATTGCAGCAGGCAATCATCACAGGAATGACATCAATATCTATACTACCGACACTGGTACCTTTGTTCTGCTCGAAGCGCGTAATCATGAGAAGATTGAAGCCATTAGGAAGAATACAAGCCTTATGGGGCTTGGGTTACGCGAGGTTTGGAAAGGTTATTTTGCGTTTCAGTACGCATATATTATGGAAGATAAATTTCCTCAATTGCTCAGGGAAATGATACAGATAATTTAAGAGGTATGTTCCTGTTCACTGCATGTTTTTCTCATCGGAAATGTTTTATTTCCGGAATTTGCACTGAGAACCACTTTTTGATATGATTAAACAGGATACATTTTCAATCGCTTGTTCTTACATTCTAACATGTGGTTTTTTTCTATCGAAACTGAACAGCTTTGTGCTCTCACACATGAAACGTTGCGTGTCACCATGCAACAGCCTGTATAGCTTTTCTGTCATTAACCCCAGTTGGCCAGCTTACCGGCAGAACCGGTTAAGGTGTATAACCTGTACACTCAATAACAAAATGAAAGTGAGGTTGAAAGATGAATTATTCCAACAACATAGTCCCGAACGATCGTTTCGAGCAGCTTAAAAGCGAGATAACCGACTACGAAAGCGTCAAAGCCAAACTCATGACGGGCGTTGAGGA
>JAGOJH010000078.1 GCA_017995215.1 Thermoclostridium sp. | reverse complement strand
TTCAAGAGCTTGAAAACAACAAAGGAACGCAATTTCATCCGGATATTGTGGACATCATGATTAAGATTCAAGAAGAGTCCGGTGTTTCCGCCGTCAGTTGATCTCTATAGTTTGTATTCTATTTAAGTTTTTACATGATTTTTGTTTCGAAAAGCTTGTATTGGCAACGATAAATTAGTATGTTATAATCATAAAGGCTTTTAGGTCTTAACCAAGACTTTTTTTATTTATGCTTAAATTTAGGCAATTAAGATTTACCTGGATATATTGTAAGAAACTTAGGAGGATTGTTCACAATGAAATCGAGTGTGGAAACTGTGGAAACCAATGTTGTAAAATTAACCATTGAAGTAGATGCCGATACTTTTCATGAAAGCATTAAAAAGGCATATTTACAAAACAAGGGGCGCTATAACATCCCCGGCTTTCGAAAAGGCAAGGCACCCATGAACCATATCGAAAGGTACTACGGCGAAAGCGTTTTTTATGAAGATGCCTTTAATATAGCCTGCCCCGAAGCCTATGAAAAAGCAGTCGAGGAGAACAAGCTTATCCCGGTCGACAGGCCCGAGCTGGACATCGAACAGATCGGCAAGGGAAAGGAGTTAATCTTTACTGCCAAGGTTACGGTAAAGCCCGAAGTGAAGTTAGGCCAGTATAAGGGTCTCCAGGTAGAAAAAGACGCGGTGGAAGTGTCTGAAGCGGATGTTCAGGCAGAGCTTGAAAAAATACAGGATAAAAACGCCCGGTTGATTACCGTCGAGGATCGACCCGCTCAGGATAAGGACACGTTGAATATCGATTTTGAAGGGTTTGTTGACGGGGTGGCCTTTGAAGGCGGAACTGGGAAAGGGTATACGCTTGTTTTGGGTTCTGGCACTTTTATTCCGGGCTTTGAAGATCAGCTCATCGGCGCTGCTGCCGGACAGCAGGTTGAAGTGAAGGTTACTTTCCCGGAGGATTATCACAGTGATGCGCTGAAGGGAAAAGAAGCTCTGTTCAAGGTAACCGTCAATGAGATCAAATATAAGGAGATCCCGGTTCTGGATGACGAGTTTGCGCAAGACGTCAGTGAATTTGACACCCTGGAGGAATATAAGGCTGATATTAAAGCTGGTCTGGAGAAAGCGGCACAGGAAAATGCCGACAAAAAATTCGAGAATGATATTATCAAGAAAGCAGTAGATAATGCCGAAGTAGTGATCCCCGATGTGATGGTGGAACGCCAGCTCGATAATATTCTGAAAAGGCTGGAGATGTCGCTGCGTTATCAGGGAATGGATCTGAAAAATTACCTGGATATGATGGGAATGGAAGAGGAAACCCTTCGCAGCGAGTACAGGGATAAAGCTCTACAGGATGTAAAGACACAGCTTGTTCTGGAAAAGATCTCCCTCGAAGAGAAAGTTGATGCGACAGAAGAGGAAATCGAGGCGGAAATTGCTGAAACAGCCGAAAAGTACAAACAGAGCACGGAAGATTTTAAGAAACATTTGAAGAATGACGATATAGAATATATTAAAGATACTGTCATCACGAATAAAACAATCAAGCTGATGATGGCATAATCACAAGGGCTGAAAAAAATTACCAACAGATTCCTGGCTGGTTCTGTTTATTCAGTACATAAGCTGGGAAGGTTATTAGAAGAAAGCAAAATCGGGAATCCCGATTGGAAGTTTCTTGAGAAAGTCCCGCCGTATACAGCGGGAAACAGGGGAAATGGGTATAAATATATAAAGGCTTCACGGCAGAAGGCGAAGTTTATCACCTGCCCGTTCAAGCTCAGTACAGCTATAACCGAAGTTCGGTTCGGTGATGGCTTTATCGAAAGAAAAGGGGGATAGCCATGCCACTGGTACCTTATGTTATTGAACAAAGTAATCGAGGAGAACGCTCATATGATATTTACTCCCGTTTGCTGGAGGATCGTATCATATTCCTCAGCGATGAGGTGAATGATGCGACAGCAAGCCTGGTTGTAGCACAGATGCTGTTTTTGGATGCAAAGGATCCCGACAAGGATATTCAGTTTTATATCAACAGCCCGGGGGGTTCTATTACATCGGGCATGGCCATTTATGATACGATGCAGCATGTAAAAAGCGATGTATCCACTATTTGCGTTGGAATGGCGGCCAGTATGGGTGCATTTTTGCTGACTGCTGGTGCAAAAGGGAAGCGTTATGCCCTCCCAAACAGCACCATCATGATTCACCAACCCTTAGGTGGTGCCAGAGGGCAGGCCACCGATATCAAGATTCATGCTGAATGGATTTTAAAAGAAAAAGATAAACTGAACCGGATTTTAAGTGACAGAACAGGACAGCCTCTTGAAAAGATTCAAAACGACGTGGAGAGAGATTATTTCATGTCTGCCTGGGAAGCAAAAGATTACGGTATCGTTGACCAGGTCATGGAGCGCAAAGTTTGAGGTGAAGTTTAGTGTCAAAATATGAAGAGAAGAAACAATTGAAATGTTCTTTTTGCGGAAAAACCCAGGAACAGGTGAAAAGACTCGTTGCCGGTCCGGGTGTTTATATTTGTGACGAGTGTATCGAGCTGTGCTCCGAGATTATCGGCGAGGAATTTGAAGAAACCAGTGTCGATATCCAGATGGACGAAATTCCAAAGCCGGTTGAAATCAAAAGCACCCTCGACCAGTATGTCATCGGCCAGGAGAAGGCAAAAAGGGCCATGGCGGTGGCGGTATACAATCATTACAAGCGGATCAATTCCGAGCTGGTCACCACCGATGTAGAGCTGCAAAAAAGCAATATCCTGATGATAGGCCCTACGGGTTCGGGAAAAACGCTGCTGGCACAAACCCTGGCAAAAATTCTGAATGTACCCTTTGCCATTGCCGATGCCACCTCGTTAACCGAAGCCGGGTATGTGGGTGAAGACGTTGAAAACATTCTGCTGAAGCTGATACAGGCTGCAGATTATGATATTGAACGGGCTGAAAAAGGGATTATTTATGTGGATGAGATTGACAAAATCGCCCGTAAATCCGACAACCCTTCCATTACCAGGGATGTCAGCGGCGAAGGGGTTCAGCAGGCCCTTTTAAAAATTCTCGAAGGCACTGTTGCCTCTGTTCCTCCGCAGGGGGGCCGGAAGCATCCGCATCAGGAATTCATCCAGATCGATACGACGAATATCCTGTTCATCTGCGGTGGTGCTTTTGACGGGTTGGAAAAAATCATCCAGAACAGAATTGGTAAAAAAACCATTGGCTTTGGCGCCAATAACGAAAGCATCAACGACAAGGACAAGGATGTGGGTGAGCTGTTCCAAAAGTCAACCCCGCAGGATCTGCTGAAATTTGGTCTGATTCCTGAATTCATCGGGCGTCTTCCCATTGTCGTTTCATTGCATTCCCTCGACAGGTCAGCCCTGATCGAAATCCTGACAAAACCGAAAAATGCTTTGATAAAGCAATATACCAAGCTGTTTGAAATGGACGGCGTTCAGCTGGTCATCGAAGATGAAGCCCTCGAGGCCATTGCCGATAAGGCGCTTGAAAGAAAGACCGGCGCCAGGGGCCTTCGTTCCATCATGGAGGAGGCTTTAACCGATGTCATGTATGACATTCCCTCTAAGAAAAATGTAGAGAAATGCATTCTTGGCAAGGAAGCCATTACGGCAGGGAGCGAGCCCACCCTTGTGGTAAATGAAACCAAAAAGGCGCTGCCGCCAAAGAAAAAGAAACAAACCGAAAATATTGACTCTGCTTCATAATAAAATCCGGCTGACGCCGGGTTTTCTTTTTCACGTGAAAACGTCCGGCCGGACTCAAGGGTTTTGCTTGCGCAAAGCATTTTGTTGTAATACAATAAAATAGAACATGGGTTCTATGAAGCCTCAGTAAGTCAGTTCGATACTGCAGAAAACCAAATTAACGGGGTGTGGGTGTACGAATGAAGAAAGAAAACCAGAATTACGGCAATGAAAGTATCGTATCATTAAAAGGTGCGGACCGTGTCAGGCTTCGTCCGGGTGTTATCTTTGGTTCCGACGGGCTTGAAGGGTGCCAGCACTCTTTCTTTGAAATTTTGTCCAACTCCATCGACGAAGCCCGTGAAGGCTACGGGAATGAAATCAAGATCATCCGTCACAGCGATTTTTCGATCACCGTGGAAGATAAAGGACGTGGGATTCCTGTCGATTTCAACCAGAATGAACAGCGATTCAATTGGGAGTTGGTTTATTGCGAGCTTTATGCAGGCGGAAAATATGACAACAACAGCGGGGAAAACTACGAATACAGCCTGGGGCTGAATGGCCTGGGCGCCTGTGCAACACAGTACAGCTCCGAGTTCATGGAAGTCACCGTCTTCAGAGATGGCTTCAAATACTCGCTGGAATTTAAAAAGGGACAAAACGTCGGCGGGCTGAAAAAGGAAAAGGTGAAGTACGCACATACTGGTACTATCCAACACTGGAAGCCCGACCTGGAGGTTTTTACCGACATTAAAATCCCCATCGAATATTACCGGGAGACACTGAGGCGACAAGCTGTTGTGAACCCGGGCCTCACGTTTATCCTTTATGACGAGCTTTCTGACAGCACCGAAACCTTCTTTTATGAACGGGGGATCATGGATTATGTCACAGAGCTCGCTGGTTCTTCAGCACTGACAAATGTGCAGTTTTTTGAAGCTTCTGCCAGGGGTCGGGACAGGGAAGACAAGCCTGAATACAAAGTGAAAATGCAGGTGGCCTTCTTGTTCCACAATGAGGTGAACGTGCTGGAATACTATCATAATTCCAGCTTTCTCGAATATGGCGGCGCTCCCGACAGGGCTGTGAAGAACGCTTTTGTTTACGAATTGGATAAATATCTGAAAAATAATAACAAATACAATAAGAACGAATCCAAAATTACCTTTGTAGATATTCAGGACAGCCTGCTTCTTGTCAGCAGCTCTTTTTCAACGATCACCAGCTATGAAAACCAAACCAAGAAATCCATTACGAACAAGTTTATTCAAGAGGCAATGACCGACTTTCTGAAGGAGCGCCTGGAGGTATACCTGATTGAAAACAAGGACGAAGCTGACAGGCTCACAAACCAAATCCTTGTGAACAAGCGAAGCCGGGAATCTGCCGAGAAAACCAGGATTGACGTTAGAAAAAAGCTAGCCGGAAAGGTTGATCTGGCCAACAGGGTGAAGAAGTTTGTAGATTGCCGCACCAAGGATATTTCAAAGCGCGAGCTGTATATCGTTGAAGGTGATTCGGCGCTGGGTTCCTGTAAAATGGGCCGGGATGCCGAATTCCAGGCTATCATGCCTGTTCGTGGGAAAATTCTGAACTGCCTGAAGGCCGAATACGAAAGCATTTTTAAGAATGAAATCATTGTCGACCTGCTAAAGGTCATGGGCTGCGGCGTAGAGATTAAAACCAAGCACAACAAGGATCTTAGCACCTTCGAGATGGAGAACCTGCGATGGGACAAAATCATCATCTGCACCGACGCAGATTTTGATGGGTTCCAGATCCGTACATTAGTCCTTGCCATGCTGTATCGCCTTACCCCCACATTGCTCCAGGAGGGAAAGGTTTTTATTGCCGAGTCTCCGTTGTTTGAGATCAATTATAAGGACAAAATCTGGTTTGCCTATAACGAGAAAGAAAAAGGCGCTATTTTGCAGCGGCTGGAGGGCAAAAAGGTGAACATCCAGCGTTCAAAGGGGCTGGGAGAAAACGAGCCCGAGATGATGTGGCAAACGACGATGAACCCTGAAACCAGAAGGCTGATTAAGGTCTTGCCCGATGATCCCCAGCTGACGCAGGAATTTTTTGATATTTTGCTGGGTGATAATCTTCAGGGAAGAAAAGACTATATCGCTGAGCACGGCCACGAGTATTTGGATATGCTGGACGTAAGCTGATTACTATAAAAGAACCTTACCCGAAGAAATGAAATGAAAGGTTCCCCTACCGCTATGAAATTTACCGGACAAAAAATTGTTGAAACCCTGAAACGAAATTATATGCCCTATACCATGAGCGTCATCATCTCCCGGGCTATACCCGAGATAGATGGCTTAAAGCCTTCCCATCGCAAGCTGTTGTACACGATGTACAAGATGGGCCTGTTAAAGGGGGCAAAAACAAAGTCGGCCAACGTGGTGGGGCAGACGATGAAGCTGAATCCACATGGAGATATGGCTATTTACGAAACCATGGTGAGGCTGACCACCGGCAATGACGCATTGCTGCACCCTCTGGTGGAATCGAAAGGAAACTTTGGCAGGGTCTATTCCAGGGACATGAAGTTCGCAGCGCCCCGATACACAGAGGTGAAGCTGGCTGATATCACCGCGGAGCTGTTTCGAGACATCGACAAAGACACTGTGGATTTTATTGACAACTATGACGGCACGATGAAAGAGCCCTTACTGCTGCCGTCAGTTTTTCCGAACATTCTGGTGAACCCGAATCAGGGTATTGCTGTGGGTATGGCCTCAAATATCTGCAGCTTTAACCTGCGGGAGGTCTGCGAAACGACCATTGCCTATATTAAAAATGATGACATTCATGTGCGTGATTACCTGAAAGCACCCGATTTCTCCACCGGCGGGGACTTGATCGTCAGCGATAAGGAGCTGGATCGGATATACGATACCGGACGGGGAAGTTTTAAGGTTCGTGCCCGGTATCGTGTCGACAGGAAAAACAATTGTATTGAAATTTATGAAATCCCCTATACAACAACGGCTGAAGCCATCATTGACAGCATTGCGGATCTTGTGAAAAGCGGTAGAATCAAGGATATCTCCGATGTCCGGGACGAGACCGACCTGAAGGGCCTTAAAATCACACTGGATGTGAAGCGCTCTGCCGATCCGGAAACATTGATGAACAAACTCTTCAAACTGACTGCACTCGAAGACAGCTTCAGCTGTAATTTCAACATCCTTATCAACAGCGTGCCGCAAGTATTGGGTGTGAAGGGCATTCTCGACGCCTGGATTGAATTCCGCATGCAGTCTGTCAGAAGGCAGACCGCCTTTGATATCCGAAAGAAATCAGAGCGACTGCATCTGCTGGAAGGCCTTTCCAGAATCCTGCTGGACATTGACAAGGCGATCAAGATCATCCGCAACACCGAGCAGGAAATCGAAGTGATCCCGAACCTGATGAAAGGCTTTACCATTGATGAGCTCCAGGCCGAGTATATCGCTGAGATCAAGCTTAGAAACATCAACCGGGAATATATCATGAAGCAGATCTCCGAGACTGCTTCACTGCGAAATGAAATAGCCGACCTTCAGGATGTTTATCAAAAAGAGTCCCGGATATTGCATATTATTTGCGCGCAGCTGAAGGATATTGCCAAAAGGTACGGACAGGACAGAAAAACGGGAATGCTGCATGAGGAACATGTAGAAGAGATCACCCAGGAGCATTTGATTGAGGATTATAATGTAAAGCTTTTCCTCACCCGCCAGGGCTATCTGAAGAAAATTCCGCTGATCTCGCTTCGTTCCTCCGGGGATCATAAGCTGAAGGAAGAAGATGTGATTCTGCAGGAAATAGATGCACGCAATAAATCCGATTTGATCCTTTTTTCCGACAAATTTATGGCATACAAACTTAAGGTGCATGAGATCAACGACTGCAAGGCCTCCAGTCTGGGCGAGTATCTGGAAAACATTCTCGAAATGGGCCCCAATGAAAGAGTTTTGTATATGGTCTCCACCGAAGATTACTCCGGCTATATGCTGTTTTCATATCAGAACGGGAAATCGGCCAAAATACCGCTATCCAGCTATGCCACTAAAACCAACCGCAAAAAGCTGGCCAACGCCTATTCGGATTTGGATCCGCTGTGTGATATCCGGTTCCTGCAGGAAGACCGGGAGCTGGCCGCGTTCTCGAATATCGACAAGGTACTGATCTTCAATACCACCGAGATCAACGCCAAAACCACAAGGGATTCGGGTGGCGTACAGGTGATGAAATCCAAAAAGGGTAGCTTCATGAGTAAAATTCGCGAATTGAACGAGCTGACCTTTACCGATTTGGATTATTACAGAACCAAGAACATTCCAGCCATAGGGTGCTATCTGAAGGAAGAAGATAAGGAAGAAAGACAGGTAACGATGTTTTAAATCTGTAATAAAGCAGGAGAATAAACTTATTTCAGTTACACAGAATACCGCATTCACTTCCATGAATCATTTTTACGAAGTTTCATGGCTGGTATTGTGCATAAATCAGGAGGAAATTAAATGGAACTTCTTGAAGGCATATTTACACGAAAAAGCATCCGCAGGTATACGGGAGAAGGCTTGACGGAAGAGCAGCTGAAGCTGATTCTTCGCGCGGGTTTTGCAGCTCCCTCCGCACATAACAAACAACCCTGGCAATTTGTTGTTGTTCGGGATAAAGACACCCTTGAGCAGATCGCAAAAGTCCACCCGTATGCAAAAATGCTTCCTCAGGCCGGGTGCGGAATTATTGTATGCGGCGACAGTGATAAGGAGAAGAAGGATGGCTTTTTAACCGAGGATTGCTCTGCCGCTATCCAAAACATGCTGCTGGCTGCTCATGGGCTCAGTTTAGGTGCGGTATGGTGTGGTGTTTACCCAGTACCAGCTCTGACAAAATTTTTTACCAAGCTGCTGGATTTGCCGGAAAACATCATTCCCATCGGTTTGGTTGTAACCGGGCAAAAGAATGAAGAAAGAAAAGCGGTTGACCTGTATGATGAACAGAAGGTTCATTATGATAAGTGGTAAAAAAGGCATTTGACATGTTGAACATTTCCGATGTGATAGCGCAGATGTTTCTCACAATAGCAGAGCTTTGCCCGGCCAGACGTTTCACTTCATCAGCCACTATGGCGAACCCTTCACCATGCTCCCCTGCACGGACAGATTTATCCTCCGGAAAAAGTTTACTTTATCTATGTTTTCTTTCAGCTGGGTAACGATATCAGTGGAAAAGTGGAAAAGTAATTAAACATTTTCTTGACAGGCACGCCCAAACTCGTTATAATGAATGCATTGTTACAATGCTACTTTAACGAGTTAAAGTAATAATGGGGTGAAGCAATGAAAAAGTGGAACATCTACACACCGGAAGGGATGCAGGATATTTTATTCGAACGATGCTACATAAAAAGAAACCTGGAAAACCAGCTGCGGCAATTGTTTCTGAACAGCGGGTACAGGGAAATCGAAACACCCTCCGTAGAGTTTTACGATGTTTTTTCAGGGGATCAAAGCCTCATTCCCCAGGAAGAAATGTTCAAGTTTACCGATTCACAAGGGCGACTGCTTGTTCTGAAGCCTGACATGACCATTCCCATTGCAAGAATTGCCGCAACAAAGCTGAAGGAGAACCTTTGGCCGGTAAAATGCTGCTACATCGGAAACACCTTTTCCTATAATGAGCTGGGCGGCGGCAAGCAAAAGGAATATACCCAGGCCGGGGTGGAGATATTGGGGATTGAAAGCCCTGAAGCCGATGCCGAACTGATAGCTCTGGCTGTAAAAGCCTTGCAGCTGGCTGGCATAGATGAGTTTCAGATCGATATCGGGCAGGTTGACTTTTTCAGAGGGCTGATGGAGCAATCGGGCTTAACCCCTGCAGAAGCGGAAGAAATACGGGAGCTCATCGATACAAAGGATTTTGTTGGTGTTGAGCAGCTGGTAAACCGGCATGCGATACCACAAGATTTGAAAGAGCTGATACTCAACCTGCCAAGATATTTTGGTTCCAGGGAACTGATTGAACAACTACAGCAGAAGAATGTAAGCGGTAAGGCACTGCAGGCACTGGAATACCTGAAAAAGGTACTGGAGATCCTTGCCGATTGGGGCTTGGATAAATTCGTGTCTATTGACCTGGGTATGGTTCAAAGCATGAACTATTATACCGGTGTTGTATTCAGGGGCTTTACTTATGGCGTCGGTTTCCCGGTGCTTAGCGGAGGCCGCTATGACAACTTGCTGCAAAGGTTTGGAAGGGATTGCCCCGCAACAGGTTTCTCCCTGGGCGTAAATATGATCCTCATGGCTCTGGAGCGGCAGAAAAAGCTGCCGCAATCAACGGGTGGGGGAACTCTCATCCTTTACAGTGCGGCAGGAAGGAAAAAAGCATATACGATTTTCAACGAACTGCGGGAAAAAGGGCTGATTGCCGAGTTGGACATATCGGGTATGGATAATGATAAAGCTGTGGAATATGCCAAAGCAAGGGGAATGAAAAGAGTGCTCTTTACTGAAAGTGATGTCACAATTCATCAGACAGATGTTTGAAGCCGCAGCTGCAAACTCTTAAAAATGAAGCTGTAATAACTGGAAAGGCGGGAGATGGATGAGATATTTAACCATAGCCCTTTCAAAGGGAAGATTAACCGAGTTGACCATAGATTTGCTGGAAGGAGCGGGAATTGACTGCTCCGGTTTGAAGGAAAACACCCGCAAGCTGATTCTTACAGATGAAAAAAACAGGATTCGCTTTTTTCTCGCAAAGCCGGCCGATGTTCCTACCTATGTTGAATACGGTGCAGCAGACATCGGAATTGTCGGAAAGGACACCCTTCTGGAAGAGGGCCGAAACCTTTACGAGGTTTTGAACCTTGGGTTCGCTGCCTGCAAAATGTGCGTAGCAGGGCCAAAAGAGCTGGAAGGGAATATGGACAGCCTGATGATCACCAGAGTGGCTACCAAGTACCCTGAAATTGCAAAGGAATATTTTCGACATAAACGCAGGGAATCGGTAGAAATCATCAAATTGAACGGATCGGTAGAGCTGGCACCCTTGGTGGGGCTATCCGAGGTCATCGTGGATTTGGTGGAAACCGGCAAGACCCTGAAGGAAAACGGGCTGGTGGTTTTGGATGCCATCGCAGATATCAGTGCGAGGATGATTGTGAACAGGGTGAGCATGAAAATGGAAAGCGAGAGAATCAGCCATATCATTGAAAGCTTTCGCAGGCAGCTGGAGAGTAAAGCTTCAAGCTGAAACCAAATATTCAAACAGGTGCGGAAATAAAAAACAAGGTAGATATAACCGGGGAAGCAGGGATGATTATGAATTTATACCTATCATCAAAAGATGATTTAGAGCAATTACTAGCTCGACTGAAATCAAGAAACAGCGAGCAGCGCCAGGATGTGACCGACGCTGTGAAAAGTATTCTGCAGGCAGTAAGGCAAGAAGGAGATCACGCTGTTCTTCGCTTCACGCAGAGGTTTGACCGTGTGGAGCTGAAAAGCCTGGAAGTGGGGAAAAATGAGCTTAAAAACGCATTGAATGCCCTTGATCCCGAACTGCTGGCATCTATTCGAAAAGCCGGAGAAAATATCCGCTTGTTTCATGAAAAACAAAAGGAGAATTCCTGGTTTACGACCGAAGAGAATGGTATCCTGCTGGGCCAGAAGGTCACGCCGCTGCAGCGGGTGGGGGTTTATGCTCCCGGTGGAACAGCACCTCTGCCTTCATCCGTTCTGATGAACGTAATCCCTGCAAAGGTGGCCGGGGTAAGTGAAATCATCCTTTGTACACCTCCGGGGAAAAATGGGCTGCCCAACCCTGTAACCCTTGCCTGCGCGGCCATCGCCGGTGTGGACAGGGTGTTTGCCATAGGGGGAGCACAGGCTGTGGCAGCCATGGCCTATGGTACACAGACGGTTCCGAAGGTAGATAAGATAACCGGGCCGGGCAACATCTATGTTGCCACAGCAAAGAAAATGGTCTTCGGCCTTTGTGGCATCGATATGGTCGCGGGCCCCAGTGAAATCCTCGTTATTGCCGATGAAAACGCCAGACCGGACTATATTGCGGCAGACCTGCTGTCCCAGGCTGAGCATGATGTGGTGGCCTCCTCCGTGCTGCTTTGCACATCAAAGGGATTGATTCAACAGGTCATGGAGGAAATGGATAAGCAGGCCGAAAAGCTTCCACGGAAAAGCTTTGTGCTGGAATCGATTCAAAATTATGGTGCAGCTGTGGTGGTTGAATCTTTAGCCCAGGCGGTGGAAATTTCCAACCAGATTGCACCGGAGCATTTGGAGCTGTATGTTAATAATCCGTTGGAGCTGCTGGGAAGTGTGAGGAATGCAGGGGCCATTTTCCTGGGAGAATATGCGCCAGAGCCTCTTGGAGACTATCTCGCAGGCCCGAATCACATCCTTCCGACCAACGGTACGGCAAGGTTTTCTTCGCCCCTTGGGGTAAATGACTTCGTGAAAAGGTCCAGTGTTATTTCCTATTCCAGAAATGCCCTGGAAAACGTCTGGAGGGATGCGGTGCGATTCGCCGAGGCAGAAGGGCTGGATGCCCATGCCAATGCCATCCGCATACGGTTTGGGGAGGAAGAAGCATGAAATTCTGGAGTGACACCATTCGTAAAATAGCACCCTATGTTCCGGGGGAACAGCCTTTGGATAAGAAATATATCAAGCTGAACACCAATGAGAACCCGTATCCGCCTTCTCCATTGGTTTTGGAAGCGATTGCAGCGCAAGCCTGCTCAGATGCCAGGCTGTATCCCGATCCAAACGCGTCCGCGCTGAAGGAAGCCCTCGCCAGCTATTATCAGGTGAAGGCAAATGAAGTTTTTGTCGGCAACGGTTCCGATGAAGTGCTGGCCTTTACTTTCCCAGCCTTCTTCAACCCAGGAGATACCATTTCTTTCCCGGAAATAACCTATAGTTTTTATCCGGTTTACGCCGATTTGTTCCATGTAAAGGCTGTCACTGTTGGGATGAAAGAGGATTTTACCTTTAATCCCGATAGCTTTCCGGAAGGACTGAAGGGAATTCTGCTGGCAAACCCCAATGCACCCACTGGAATTGGGGTGGGCCTGGATGTGGTGGAAGGGTTGCTGAACCGTTTTCCGGATACATTGATCATCGTGGATGAAGCATACGTCGATTTCGGCGGCCAGTCGTCAATTCCACTCATTCACCGATATGAAAACCTGCTTGTAATCCACACCTTCTCAAAATCCCGCGCACTGGCCGGGTTAAGAATTGGTTATGCCATCGGTAATGCAGCCCTGATCGAAGGGATGGAGCGGGTGAAGAACTCCTTCAACTCCTACACCATCGATAGGGTGGCACAGAGCGCCGCCATTGCTGCTGTGAACGATCCGGAATACACACGCCAAAAATGCAAGCAAATTGTCAACACGAGAGAATGCAACAGAGCAAAGCTTTTAGAGATGGGATGCAATGTATTGCCGTCCAGTACAAATTTTCTTTTTGTTTCGCACCCGGGTTTTACCGGCAGGGAGCTGATGCTGAAGCTGAAACAGGAAGGAATTCTGGTGAGGAATTTTCAGAAAGCCGGCATTGAAAACTGGCTGAGGGTATCCATCGGCACCGATGAAGAGATGGAAGCTCTTGTTGAAAAACTTAAAACCATCGTAACAGGCAGGGTTTAAAAAGCTTAAGCTTTCTGAGAAGTTACTGTTCACACGCAAGCAGGTGCAGCCTGCTAAATGCAGTGAAGGCTCTCCGATTACTACTGAATAGATCCTTCGCTGCGCTTAGTTTAAGATACATACCTCTGCAGCGACATATGAGCTTTATAGAGGGGTGTGGACAGTAACCGCGGATTGAAGGGATGGATCTGAAATAGGGCGATGAGAATTGCATGCAATCGTATCCAATGTTATAATCGAAAAGTCAAAGCTTGTTTATAGTCGTTGCAGCCAGCTAATGCTCATAAATGAAGATGTATACCTGGTTGCTCCCTAAATGGGCTTAGCAGATGTAAAAAGGTTGTTGGCAACCCAGAATCCACGCCTGCTACTTTAGGCTTGTAAACCTGAAGGCAGACGAACCAGAGAACCGGAGGAGAAAATCATGAAGAGGGATGCAGAAGTGACCCGGAAAACCAGCGAAACCGATATTCATGTGAAAGTAAACCTGGAGGGCACCGGCATTGCACAGGTTCAGACCGGTATCAGCTTTTTTGATCACATGCTGACGCTGATGGCCAGGCATGGGTTGATGGATTTACAGGTTTCCTGCAGAGGAGATCTGCAGGTGGATTCCCACCATTCCATCGAAGATGTGGGGATCGTATTGGGGCAGGCCATTGGGGTAGCCCTTGAAGGCAAAGTGTCCATCCGGCGGTATGGAACCTATTTTGTGCCCATGGATGAAGCCCTTGCCATGGTTTCCATGGACTTGTCCTCAAGGCCTTTCCTCTGTTTTGAAGTGCCATTTTCAACCCCGAAAATAGGGGATATGGAAGCTGAAATGGTGGAGGAATTTTTCCGGGCGGTATCGGTTCATGCAGGGATTACGCTGCATATTCACCTGATGCATGGTAAGAATAATCACCATATTGCCGAAGCGGTGTTCAAGGCCTTTGGACAAGCCTTCAGGCAAGCGGCCTCCATCGATGAAAGAATACAGGGCGTCCTTTCCACCAAGGGGATGCTATAGACAGCACGATATAATTATGTGTTACCGACATACCAGTATAACATCATAACTGGGAAAATGAGATTTACCTGAAGAGAACCATTGAGAAAGCTCAGGGAGAATCTGTGAATGGCTGACCGGAAAAAGTCTGTTTTTGATTAGGAGCCCTATGATTGTTATCGTTGATTATAAAGCGGGGAACATCAGAAGCGTTGAAAAAGCGCTGCAATTCATCGGGGCAGATGTGGTGGTTACCAGTCAACCCGAGCTCATCTTGAATGCCAAAGGCGTTGTGTTACCCGGGGTTGGTGCTTTTGCCGACTGCATTGGCAGCTTTCGCTCGCAAGGCCTGGATGTTGTAACCAGGCAGGTGATCGCCAAAGGCACACCCTTTTTGGGGATCTGCTTAGGTTATCAGATGCTTTTTGATTATAGCGAAGAGGATGCCGGGGACGGAAAACCAGTTCACGGGCTTGGTATTTTCAAGGGTTCCGTGAGGCGCATCCCTGCAGATAATGGGCTTAAGGTTCCCCATATGGGCTGGAACAATCTGATACTTAAAAACAAATCGCCGCTATTTTCAGATCTACCGGCAGATCCCTATGTTTATTTTGTGCATTCCTATCATGTACAGGTGGAGGATAAAAGCATTTTAGCCGCTGTCAGCCGGTACGGTATCGAGATGGATGTTTCCATCAGCAGCGGCAAGGTTTTCGGCACCCAGTTTCACCCGGAGAAAAGCGGTGACATCGGGACAACCATGCTGAAGAATTTTGTAAAGGTGGTACACAGCTGATGATCATTTACCCGGCGATTGATATTAAGAATGGCCGCTGCGTAAGGTTGCTGCAGGGAAGGTTCGAGGACGAAACGGTCTTCGGAAGCCCTGTGGAAATGGCAAAAAAGTGGGTTTCAATGGGAGCCCGCTGGCTTCATACCGTAGACCTGGACGGAGCCAGGTGCGGCAACTCGTCGAACCGAAAAATCGTTTCCGAGATCGCACGGGTTTCGGGAATACCGGTTCAAATGGGCGGCGGAATCAGAACCATGGAAGACATCGATGAGGTTTTGAATCTGGGCATCCACAGGGTTATCCTGGGCACCGCAGCTGTAAACAGCCCGCAGCTTGTGAAGGATGCCCTGCTGAAATATCCCGAAAGGATTGCCGTGGGCATTGACGCAAAAGATGGCAGGGTTGCCATTGAAGGCTGGGAAAAGGTCAGCAGCCATACGGCTGTGGATTTTGCAAAAACCATGGAGCAGCTTGGCTGCAAAGTGATTATCTACACAGACATTGCTACCGATGGAATGCTGCAGGGGCCAAATCTTGAAGCAATGGAAGAAATGATTCGCTCGGTGGGCATGCAAGTAATAGCATCAGGCGGTGTCAGCTCTATTGCAGACTTGACCAATCTGAAGAATATCGGTGCTGCCGGAGCCATCACTGGAAAAGCTATTTATACCGGTGCTATTAACCTGGAAGAAGCTATCCTTATGATTTAGTTTGTTGATAAGCTATCCAGGAGAAGATCAAATTTGGTATTTGATGCAGGGGGGCCTGTTTTATCACCGCTCCGATATTGTATGCTACTTTTGGCATGCCGTAAACAACACAAGAGCCTTCATCCTGTCCGATAGTTTGCGCACCGGCTCGTCTCATGCTGAATAATCCTTTTGCACCATCGTTGCCCATACCGGTGAGAATAATGCCCAAGGCCATTGCACCTGCATCCTTTGCAACGGATTCAAATAAAACATCTACAGAAGGGCAGTGCCCATTTACCTTATCCCCCATGAAGCATTCAATTTTATATCTGTGGCCTACCTTTTTTATTTTCATATGCTGATCTCCCGGCGCTATGAACACACAACCATTTTCCACAAAATCGCCGGTTTTTGCCTCTTTCACATTCAATGAAGTAGAAGAATTCATCCTTTCTGCAAACATGCGGGAAAACACAGGAGGTATATGCTGAACAATTACAACTCCGGGAATATTCGCAGGAAGACACTTCAGAACATGGTAGATGGCTTCAGTTCCCCCAGTTGAAGCGCCTATTGCAATAATTCCCTCATTTACAGTCCCGCCGGGAGGAGCGTCTGTTATCTGCGTTAGCTCTGCTTCCTGAGGCAACACCTTTGCAGCGACAGCAATTTTAACCTTATGGACCATTTCATGAACAAAGTTCTCGACACCCTTTAACGAGTTTACGTCGGGTTTAACAACAAAATCCACGGCTCCGGCTTTCAACGCATCAAACACAGTACCACTCAGAGAACTGACCATAATCACCGGCAAAGTATATTGAGGTAAGAGCCTGCGAACAAATTCAATTCCATTCATTTTTGGCATTTCTATATCACAGGTCATCACATCAGGCTGATATTGTATAAGCTTATCTCTGGCCTCAAAAGGGTCCTTTGCAGTTGCTACAACCTCCAGACCCGGATCGGATGATAATCCCCTTACCAGGATCTCCCTGAATAAAATGCTGTCATCCACTACCAGAATTCTTATCTTTCTGCCTGGATACACTTCATCACCTCTTTGTTCTATATATTGCATAACATGTTACTCTGTTTACTGTTCCTTTCTGTATACTGCAGGCATAACATACCTGTAACTTGTTTCCTCCCGATTTAGTGATTCTGAATGACCGATAAACAAAAAGCCTCCGGGCTCCATATTGTCGTAAAACTTTTGCACCAGTTGCCTTTTGGTTTGTGCATCGAAGTATATCATGACATTCCTGCAGAAGATAATATGGAATTTTTTACGAAAAGGAAAGTATCTTTCCATAAGATTAAATTATCGGTAGATCACTTCATTCCTGATTCTATCGACAATGATGAATTTTTCACTGTCAATCCTTCTAAAGTAGTTCAGTCTCCATTGAGGGGGCAATGTATCTACCTCCTCACTTGAATAAATGCCGCTGGATGCTTGTTCAAGCACCTTTCCTGAAATATCTGTAGCCAGCACTTTTGTATCCCAAAACAGTTTTTCCTTCCCCAAAAATTCATCAATAATCATTGCAAGCGTATAGGGTTCTTCACCGGAGGAACAGCCGGCACTCCAAATGCGGAGGTCCTTTTCCTTTACTGTTTCCAAAAGATAGGGCAGAACCTTATCCCTGAAGTAGTAAAAGTGTTTGGGTTCCCGCATAAAAAAAGTATGGTTTGTAGTGATTTTATTCACAAGCGTAGCCACCGCTTCACCGGTCGTGTCAGAGAGTATGTATTCGTAATATTCTGAGAAGCTTTTGAAGTTCTTTTCTTCCAATACCTTATGAAGCCTTCCGATTACCAGGGCCCGCTTCTCTTCTTTCAGACTTATTCCATAATTTGATTTAAGGGCACCTCTAAAAACGTCAAATTTCCTTTAGCATATCATACCCCCCCGAAAAATCAAGGGGATTTTGCAAAAAAATGTATGAATTTATCGTAGAATCATCAAAATATCTGTCTTAA
>JAGOJH010000077.1 GCA_017995215.1 Thermoclostridium sp. | reverse complement strand
CAACGGCCCCTTTATGGTTCATCTGAACAAGCGTGAGAACTCGATGTGGGCAGGCAGAATATATTCGGATCGGCGCAATCCGTTCTGGGGCTTTCCAAAAATCGGGCATCCCTTTTCATCCGAATTGTCTGACAAGAAGGTTGATCGCGTTGAATGTTCAAGGGATGGAGATGCAATTGTAATGACTGTTGCGTATACGCTGAACGATTTCCCGGGGCTTCGGCTTTCGGCCATTACCCGGCTCGAGCCCAGCGGGATCATCAAGCATCATTATGAGGTTGAAAACAATTCGGACAGCGGAACCGATCAGGAGATGTACCTCAGTGATACCTTCTATCAGGATCTGTTTCGAGGTATCCTGCCCTATGAAAACCGTTTTGTCAGCATCGGGGCGGATTCGGAATGGATGCCGACCTTCTGGGACAGCGGAAAAATCACTGAAAACTGGGTTTACTCCCGCGGCGACCATACTTCGCGGGGGGTTTGCTGGGAGCCGGATCAAGCTGTTCAGCTTGGCGAATGGAGCTTGTTTTTTGAATATCCTTTGGGCATCATCCCTGCCGGCGGAAAAGTGTCGACAAAGCCTGTAACCTTTGCCTTTGGTGTCTTTGACAGATGGCAGGATTTCCGCGCGTTTGCGTTGAAGGAAGATGTTGTGGTATCTCCCGGTGTTGTGGGTCATACCTCACTTCAAATAAACGATGGCAATCCTATTGTTGAGGATGAAATGAAGGTTGCCTTGAAAGAATACAGGAATATGGCAGAACCTCCTGTTCTGAAGGTATCGGAGTGTTCCGGCAGGAATCCGGAAATCATCTCTGCACAGGTAGAGATGGCAGGCTTTGTGAAGGAATTAAAAACAGCCATCTTTCGCAAGGGTAATAGCCCAATCCAGCACGGAACAGAGACCCTTTCCGGAAAAAAGGTGTTCTGGCTGAATAACAGCCTGATGACTATCAAGGCATGTCCAGACTTCTCTTATGCGTTGTATTCATTACAATATATGGAACATGAATGGTTTGATTCGTCCTTCCCGACACCCGGCATAAAAGCCTGGTGGAACCCTTGGTTCGGGGGCATTACACCTTATTTCGACGGCTTGTCCAACGAATCCCTGCTCGATGAATCCAGGCAAACCTGTTTTGTATCTTTGCCGGATCATTTCAAGCAGGTGTGGCAGGGAATTAAAATGTCTGTTCAAGTAACAAAGAATGAAAAATATCGTGGTCTGGCCTTTGAACTTTATCATCTGACCATGCCCGGACTGCCGGTTTTGGTAAGTTTCACACGGATCCATCAGAATTCAGGCCGGCATTTTCCATGGCAGTATGTCGAAAACGGCATCTTTATTCAAGCGGATCCCGACATCGCAAGCAGCAGGGCTCGATTCATAACGAAGGATGGTGAAAAACTGTGCCTGATGGCAGGCAAAAACCAATACTATATCAGCAGTAACGAACCATTGTTGTATGAGTCACCCAACAGACAGGAAAAACTGTTGGTTTATACGGATACGGATAACCAACTGCTTGAGGTGGGTGCGAACAACAGCCTTCTGATGGCTTTTACCGGAATACACCGGGAAATGAGAAATGGAGATACAGTCAACCTGCCGCCTATTTTCCTTATTTTTACGCAGGAATATTTGGACTCAGCGATGCTGCAGGATCTGAAAAATATCCAGTTTGATTTTGGGGGAGAAAGCCATGAAGATCATTGATGCCCATATCCATTTTTCCAATATCGAAAGCTTCAAGCAAACCGCCCGGGATCTGTCTTTGCTGGATTACTCAAAGGCAGGCTTTGTAAAGCAATTCAGGGAAGCCAACGTAATAGCTGCTGTTGGCATGGGTTTGACCGAGCAAGCCCCTGACGGGTTTCCTGATCAGACATCGCCAAACCCCATGCTGCTCGATCTCGACGAAATGCCCGGGAGAATGGTCCTATGCCCTGGGATCAACCCGCTGAAGCTTCAAAGCGCAGCAGAAGAAGAACTTAAAAGGTTAGAAGCGGTGCTCTCCGCTCCGAATACGGTCGGGATCAAAATTTATGCAGGGTATTATCCTTTTTATGTTCATGACGAAGTCTATGAGCCTATCTACCGGCTGGCAGAGGATTACAGCCTTGCCATTGTAATTCATGGCGGAGCAACCTATTCCGATCGCTGCTGCCTGAAGTATTCCCATCCGCTGGAGGTCGATCAGCTGGCCGTCAGACACAGGCATTTGAATTTTATCATTGCCCATTTTGGCGACCCATGGGTGATGGACACGGCAGTGGTTGTATCAAAGAATGAAAACGTATATGCTGATCTGTCCGGTTTGATTGTTGGTGATGAGCAAAAGATATGGAAAAACCGAACAAACCGGTTGATGCTGGACCATTTCAAGCAAGCGTTGGATTATGCTGAAAGATACGATAAGTTCCTTTTCGGTTCGGATTGGCCACTGGCTCCGCTCATGCCTTATATTGAATTTGTCCGTGACCTGATCCCCGAGGAATATCAGGAAGAGGTTTTTTATCATAATGCCCTGCAGGCATTCCCAAAATTAAAAAATTTCATCGGGTAGAGCTAACAGATTATCTTGTTTTTTAAGCAAAATTCAAAGACGCAATCATCAGGTAAAAAGCAGCAGGCAACCGGTCAGGTTGCCTGTTTTGTTCTGCTTGCATCCTGGCTATATATTTTTCGCAAAGTATGCTTGACATTTTGTGCAAAGCGTACTATACTAAAAATGCAAAGCAAGCTTTGCTATTTATCAATATCTCACAGAGGAGGGTTCCCGTGAAAACGAAAATTTCCGAGCTCCGCAAGCAGCATAAGCTGTCCCAGGAGGAACTGGCTCTCGCGGTTGGCGTAACCAGGCAGACCATCACCTCTCTGGAAGTTGGAAAATATACGGCATCTCTCGTGCTGGCTTACAAGATCGCAAAGTATTTCGGACTTTCCATTGAGGAAGTATTCGATTTTTCAGATGTGGAGGAAATATAACATGGAAAAATTTAAGGTAAAGGTTCAAAAAAGGGTTATGATATTGGCTTTGACAGCCATTTCTATAGCTGCCGTTTATCTGCTTCTTGTCTCCGGGCTGGTCATTGCCACTCCTTCCATACCTGGCTTTATCAAGGGCTTTCACATGGGCTCCTTTTTAGGGGTCGAGTTGATCCTGGTCTTTTTTACCGTGAAATACTTAACTGCGATGAAAAACGAGGCTACGCTTAAAAAATTGAATATCGAAGAAAATGATGAGCGCACGAGGATGATCATGGAAAAAACCGGGGGAGTCGGTATGATTGTGTTTGTGATTGCATCGGCCATAGCCGCCATTGTAGCAGGCTTTTTTAACGAAACTGTCTTTTATACGCTGCTTGCCGCTACCGCCGCTGCCTCGTTGATTCGGGGTGCTTGCAAGCTTTATTTTTACAGGAAGCTGTAGAAGATAATCGATCAAACTTTCAAAATGGAGGTATCTTTTCATGAAAACATCAAAAACAAATATTTACACGACAATTGGTATCTTTTTGTTCAGTATGACACTGTTGTTGAAAAACCTCATCAGCCTGCCCGAGTTTTTTTGCGGGCTTGGATTGGGAACTGGCCTTGGCTTGGAGGTCTTGGGGCTATTACAATGCAGTCCGGTTCTCACGCGCTTGAAAAACGCCAAGCGAGCCTTTTTCAAAAGGCCTGTAGGAGAACCCCACCAATAATTTTTTGGCAAACCATTGCTGAACAGTGCAAGCGCTCAGTAATGGCGCGGTTTTGAATTATCTGCTGAAATAAACATTCTGGAATTGAAACTGGAGGGTTTTCAATGAACAAAAAGCTTCAACTATTGTTTATGATATGTAATGCAGCGGGATATCTGACACTGGCTGTAACCAAACTCTTTCTGCGCAACCTGCCGGACTTTTGGCTGGGATTCTTCGAAGGGTTCTCCATGATCTGCATACTGATAGGTTTCGCATACCTCATTTGGTGCCTTGTGAAAGGAAGAAACCCTTATCGCGTGCAAGAATCATAATATATCGGTAAAATGCGGCAGCTTTATTTTCATTACGCATCCCATTAAAATGCATCTGTTCCGATAAAAAAGCGTCTTCCACCCAATTATTTGGTGGAAAACGCTTTTTATCCTGTTATGATTTGAACGCTGCAGCACTGGGGCTAATACAAAAAATCAGTAAACCTGTTAGCGAGCCTTCACCTGAATCGCCAAGTCATCCCCATCCACATCGATCACCGCGGTATCTCCTTCATGCACAACTCCTGTGATAAGCTTTCTGCCCAGCTCCGTCTCCACCACCTTCTGAAGGAACCTTTTCAGTGGTCTTGCACCATAGGCCGGGGTATAAGCCAAATCCAGGATTCTGTCCTTTGCCGGTTCGGTGATCTCAAGCCTGATTTCCCTGTCCGCAAGCCTTGCACGCAGCTCATCCAGCAGCAGATCGATGATACTGTACATTTCCAGCCTGCCCAGCGGCTTAAACAGCACCACATCATCAATGCGGTTCAGGAATTCCGGTCTGAATTGTACCTTTAAATTATCCATCACGGCATTTTTGATTTCTTCGGAAAAATCCTCCCCTTCGCCGGCTGCTTCGAGCAGGATACTGCTACCGATGTTCGAGGTCATGATCACCACGGTGTTTTTGAAGTTTACCGTACGCCCCTGGCTGTCGGTTAAACGGCCGTCATCCAGCAATTGCAGTAAAACATGGAACACGTCAGGGTGAGCTTTCTCTATTTCATCGAACAAAATCACCGAATAGGGCTTACGGCGCACGGCTTCGGTGAGCTGTCCCCCCTCCTCGTATCCCACATAGCCCGGAGGTGCTCCGATCAGGCGGGCAACCGAGTGCTTTTCCATGTATTCACTCATATCGATGCGGATCATGTTATCCTCGCTGTCAAACAGCGCTTCGGACAGCGCCTTGGCCAGCTCTGTCTTTCCGACACCGGTGGGTCCCAGAAAGATGAAGGAACCAATGGGTCTGGACAAATCCTTCAGACCCGCCCGTGCGCGCAGAACCGCATCAGAAACCGCTTTCACCGCTTCGTCCTGGCCAATGACGCGCTGATGCAGGATACTTTCGAGATGCAGCAGCTTTTCCTTTTCCTGCTCCATGAGCTTGGTCACCGGGATACCGGTCCATTTTGCCACAATCTCTGCAATTTCCTGCTCTGTGACCTCTTCCTTCACAAGCTGTCGTCCTGCATCTGCCTGACGGCGTTTATAATCCTCCATTTCTTTTTCCAGCTCGGGCAGCCGCCCATGCTTCAGCTTCGCGAGGGTTTCAAGGTCATACACCCTTTCCGCCTTCTCCAGCTCCAGCTTCACCTGCTCAATCTCTTCCTTCAGGTCTTTCTCCTTCTGGATGAAGCTCTTCTCCATCTCCCACTGGGCCTTCATTCCGTCGGCTTCCTGCTTCAGGCTGCGGATTTCCTGCTCAAGTGTGTTTCTTCTTTCGCAGGAGGCCTTGTCGGTCTCCTTGCATAAAACCTGCTGCTCTATCTCATACTGCATGATCCTGCGATTGATTTCATCAAGCTCGCTGGGCATGCTGTCGATTTCCATACGGAGCATGGACGCCGCCTCATCCATCAGGTCGATGGCCTTGTCGGGCAGAAAACGCTCGGTGATATATCGGTTGGACAGCACCGCGCAGGCGATGATGGCGCTATCAGTGATGCGCACGCCGTGATGGATTTCAAACCTCTCCTTCAGACCGCGTAAAATCGAAATGGTATCCTCCACCGTGGGCTGATCTACCAGCACCGTCTGGAATCTTCTTTCGAGCGCAGCATCTTTTTCGATATATTTGCGGTATTCATCAAGCGTTGTCGCACCGATGCAATGCAATTCACCGCGAGCGAGCATGGGCTTCAGAATATTCCCTGCATCCATGGCTCCCTCAGCCTTCCCCGCGCCCACAATCGTGTGCAGCTCGTCAATGAACAGAATAATCTGCCCCTCGGATTCGGCCACTTCCTTCAGAACGGCCTTCAGCCTTTCCTCAAACTCGCCCCGGAATTTCGCACCGGCGATCAGTGCGCCCATATCCAGCGCAAATATGGTCTTATCCTTCAGCCCTTCGGGAACATCTCCCTTTAAAATGCGCTGCGCAAGACCCTCGGCAACGGCAGTCTTCCCCACGCCGGGCTCTCCGATGAGAACGGGATTATTCTTGGTCCGTCGGGACAGAATGCTGATCACCCTGCGGATTTCCTGATCCCTGCCGATCACCGGATCGAGTTTGCCGCTTCTGGCAAGCTCCACCAAATCCCTGCCATACTTAGTGAGTGCCTGATAGCCTTCCTCCGGGTTTTTACTGGTGACCCGCTCCTTGCCGCGGATCTTTGTCAGCGCAAGAAGCATTTTTTCACGATCCAGATCATATTTTGTGAAAAGCTTGCTGGAAGGAGTATTTCGTTCGCCGATCATCACAAGGTAGATATGCTCCACGCTGACAAACTCATCCTTGAAATACTTCGCCTCATCCTCGGCTTTGAGTAAAAGCTGGTTAAAGCGCCTGGAGGCATAAACCTGGCTTACGTTGGTGCCGTATACCCTGGGCAGCTTATCCAGCTCCTGGTTCAGATCGCTTTTCAGCTTTTCAGGTTCGACACCGCAAAGCTGCAAAAGCTTCGGGATCAGACCATCCTCCTGCTCCAAAAAAGCCATGTGCAGATGTTCTCCATCCACCTGCTGGTGATCGAGCTTTATAGCAAGCTGTTGTGCCTGCACAACTGCTTCCTGTGCCTTATCGGTAAATTTCTCAAAATTCATCCTGTTCATCCTCCTTCCATTGGGCCAAATGAGCCATGGTTTCTGGTTAACGCTCAGGCGTTATGGCAAGCCGATAAAACTGCTGCCACCCACCATTTACTGTTCCGTTTTTCTCAGCAATTCATAAAGCCTTTTCTGCTCATCTGTTAAGTGTCGCGGGTTCATAATTCTTACCTGAATCAGCATATCGCCTCGGTTTTCATTGGTTTTGCCATAGCCTTTTCCCGGTACGCGGATTTTCTGATCGCTTTGGATGCCCGCCGGTATTTTCACCATAATGGCACCGTCGGGCGACTGTACCTTCATCTCACCGCCAAGAGCCGCAACCCAGGGGGCAATATCCAGCCTTTGGATCAGGTGATTCCCCTCCAGCTTGTATCTTCCTTCCTTAAACCGTATGATGATATATAAGTCTCCGCTGGCAGCACCGCCTGAACCAGGATGACCCTGACCGGCAAGCTTTACCCTGCCGCCTTCCGGTATTCCCTTCGGGATGCGCACCGAAAGTGTTTTTGTTCCGGATGCGGTACGGATGGAAAAGGTTTTTTCACTGCCTTCCAGCCCCTCCTCCGGGGTGATCTGCATTTCAGCCTCCATATCTTCACCGCGCATGCTTCTGCGGTTTGATGAAAAACCCGTACGGAACGAGCGAGCTCCCGAGCCGCCGCCAAAAATATCGTCCATGTTCAATCCGCCCTCACCGAAGAACATGTTAAAAAAATCGCTGAAATCGTTATTCCCGCCAGTGGATTGATAATGGCCGAACTGGGAAGGATCAAAATCCATGCCGTTTTGAAAATTCATGGAATGCCCAAACTGGTCATACTTTTTTCTCTTTTCAGGGTCACCCAGAACCTCGTAGGCTTCATTTATTTCTTTAAACTTTTCCTCTGCACTTTTATTGCCGGGGTTAGCGTCGGGATGATATTTTTTTGCCAGCTTGCGGTAGCTTTTTTTGATGGCATCCTGGGTAGCATCCTTCTCAACACCCAGAACCTTGTAATAATCCAAATACTTCATGGCACGCACCTCCGACTTTGACTTTCTTTGACCTTACTTAATTATAAAACTTTTTTTGAAAGAAATCAATCTTTTATTTTTATTCTCTATAAAAAAGGGTATTTTATTATTAGTATAGAATATAATTATACACTGTAACTCAGTGTAAAGAAAGCAGAAGACAATCCTGAACAGGAGGAGACACTATGGCCAAGGAAATGATTGCCCTGATTCTGGCTGGAGGTGAAGGAAGCCGCCTGGGTGTTTTAACAAGGCAAATAGCAAAACCGGCAGTTCTTTATGGCGGAAAATACCGTATCATTGACTTTTCCCTGAGTAATTGCATCAACTCAGGAATTGATACTGTTGGTGTTCTAACACAATACCGGCCATTACAATTGAATCACCATATTGGTATCGGAAAGCCCTGGGACATGGACAGGATGAACGGCGGCGTCACCATACTGTCCCCTTTTACCAAGCAGCAGAAGGGTGAATGGTATTCGGGGACAGCAGATGCTGTCTATCAGAATATTCATTATGTGGACGAGTTGGATCCCAAATATGTCATCATCCTCTCCGGAGATCATATCTACAAAATGGATTTTGCCCGAATGCTGGATTTCCACAAGAAAAACAATGCAGATGCCACTATCTCGGTTATCAGCGTCCCATTACAGGAAGCGAGCCGTTATGGCATTATGAATGCAGCCGAAGATGGTAGAATTTTTGAATTTGAGGAAAAACCGGCAAATCCGAAAAGCACTTTGGCATCCATGGGGGTCTACATATTCACTTGGGATGTTTTGAAGAAGTATTTGAATGATGATCATCAAAGCGAGCATTCCGATCATGATTTCGGGAAGAATGTCATTCCAAAGCTGCTGGCAGACAACTGCCGCATCTGGGCATACCCATTTTCGGGATATTGGCGGGACGTCGGAACCATACAGGCTTATTGGGAATCCAATATGGATCTGATCACCCGTGTTCCTCAGTTCAACCTTTTTGACCCGGACTGGAAAATCTATACGCCAAACCCCGTAAAACCCGCTCATTTCATAGGCGAGACCGGTTATGTCACACGCTCCATCATTGCCGAGGGCTGCATGGTCTATGGCCACGTGAAGGATTCCGTGGTTTTTCCCGGTGTCACCATTGAGAAGGATGTTGTCATCGAAGATTCCATTATCATGTCCAACAGCGTCATCAAAGCCGGATCCAGCATTTTATGCACCATCGTTGGCGAGCGAGCCACCGTCGGATCCAATGTCAAAACCGGTGTAGGAGAGTACAAGGACAGCTCTTACAATCCAAAGGTTTATCAGACCAGGATTACCGTAATCGGTTCCTATACCACTGTCCCCGACAATGCTGTCATTGGATGCAACGTCGTTTTAGACAACCACCTGCAGGTCCAGGATTACAAAACACTGGATATCCCATCGGGCTCAGCGGTTATCAAGGGGGGTGAAGTGAATGAATAATACCATGGGCATCATTTTAACCGGAGAAAAAAACAATCGCCTCAAGGAGCTTTCAATGGAGCGTTCCATTTCTGCGGTTCCCTTCGGAGGAAAATACCGCGCCATCGATTTTTCATTGTCCAACATGATCAATTCCGGCATACGCAATGTGGGTATTCCTACACAATACAATTTCCACTCTCTCATGGATCATCTGGGGTCGGGCAAAGAATGGGATTTGGACAGAAAAACCGATGGTTTGTTTATATTCCCCCCCTACCTGTCGGAGTATGGAACTGGCTGGTACAAGGGCTCTGCAGATGCAATGTATGCCAATCTTACATTCCTCAAGCGCAGCAATGAAGAGTTTGTTCTCATCAATCAGGGTTATGCCATTTATAATATGAACTATACCGGAATGCTGGAGCAGCATGTGGACAAAGATGCTGATATTACCATCGCCTGCAGGCAGATGGACGATCTTCCCAAGGATGAACTGAGCCATCTGGGTGTTGTCGAGCGGGGCAGCGATCAAAAAATCATCGATTTTCAGGAAAAACCACTGAACCCAAAAAGTAATTTTGCTTCTCTGGGAATTTACCTGATCAAGCGCAAATTGCTGATCGAGCTTCTGGAGGACTGTGCAGCGCACGGCTATGCCGATTTTGTGAAGGATATCCTTATCCGAAGGATTAACGAGCTGCGGCTTTATGCTTATGAATTTAAAGGCTACTGGCGCCCGTTAAGCACCATTCAGCTTTATTACAGAGCCAATATGGAGCTGTTGGATCCCGCAGTACGGTATGAGCTCTTTTTGAAAAACGGAAAAATCTTTACCAAGGTCAAGGATGAGCCGCCGGCGAAATACAATGAAGAGGCCATCGTGAAAAACACAATTGTGGCTGATGGATGCATTATTGAAGGCAGTGTGGAGAACAGTATCCTGTTTCGCGGTGTGAATGTTCGCAGAGGCGCTGTTGTTCGTAACAGTATCATCATGCAGAACGCCGAGGTTTTTGAAAACGCCTCGCTGAACAATTGCATTCTGGACAAAAACGTCTCCATCAGCTTTGGAAAGCAGCTGAACGGGGATCGGAACTGGCCTTTGATCGTAGGGAAAAATGTACGGGTATGACAGTCGTTACTGATGGCACGTTCACCCAGTTTGGCAATAGAAAATGCACTTGGAAGCAGACACTGTATTCATTAAAATAAGATTGCGCCCACACCGGGCGCCCAACATTCCCCCGGTAAACCGCCGGGGGTTTTTCATTTTATTTTTCAGCATCATGACAGAAGAAAAGCACTAAGGTACCTATCCCTCCTGGTCAGGCATCGTGGTAAAGGAAGAATCCACCAAGCCTTTGAACTTTGTTATCCTTCCACTGGAAAAAACCACAGTTTTTCCTGATGGGATCGATCACATAGGCAATCTGGAAAGGCATATTGAAAAAATTCTCCTGGATGAACAGATCAAAGCTCGATAAAAACACACCATAACCGGGATGCGTATGCTGCCAGCCAATAATTTTCAAACCCGGATAAAGTCTGCTTTGCTCAGAATGGACATAATTCCACGTTTCATGGGTAAAGGTTAAGGTCGAAGCTGTCGCATCCGCATATTTTGCTTCAATAAAAGCAGATATGATCACATGGATTTTCCCGTTGAGCTGCACCGGACTTCCCAGCAGAATACTGCCCAGTTCTTTTTTTGTATCTGAGCAAGCCAGTTCCTCGATCTGGGTATTGACATACTCCTGTATATAAACTCTGACATCATCTTCCTGTATGGTTCCCTTTTTAAGGTTGTTTTTGGGAATTTGAAGAGGGCTGTCCTGCATATTTATGTTTTTGAGCAATTCTATTTCAACAGAGAAATCTTTCATGATTCACTCCCATCAACCCATATAGGACATGAATTCCGTGATTACTCCAATCATGATGCCAACAATGAATAATCCAACGAAAAATAGGACAACTGCGCCGATACTGATTCCACCTTTTTTACGGAGGTAGGTGTACCGTTGCAAGTCCGGAATGCTTTCAGCCTTCTTCAGGGCAGCTTCAGTATAGCGCATGTAAAAGTTGTTTCCTAAAACTCCCAATGAAAGGGCTGTCAACAGGTTCAGTATGGGCTCTATCTCAGGCAGTAAAAGGCCCAGTAACAAGATGCCCGTGAAGAATAAACCCACCTTGTACATCTTTCTGTAAAAGCACCAAATCACATTAAAAAACCATGCAGACCAGTTCCAGCTGAACTTTCTGTTTTCTATCCTCATTTCAATAAACTTTTGGCGATAGTAGTCGGATTTCACCTTAATAAAATCATTCTCACTGGAAGTGGAGCCAGTATTAATTTCAGTATTATCATACGCCTGGTGAGATGCCTGCGAACTGGCCGAGGCCCCGTTATGGTGCGTGAATGCGCCTGTTGGCGAGGTGTTTCCATATGGTAACCGAACCCCTGACGAATTGGCAGTGACTCCATTATAGGACATGGCATTTCCAATTTTCAAGGGATTCGTATTATTCCCGAGTGACTGCGGGTTTACTGGATTCCCGAGTGGCTGCGGGTTTATTGGATTACCGGCATTTGAAGAATAGTGACTGCCTAACGGAGAATTCCCATAAGACTGCTGCGGAGCCTGGGGTGTAACAGGCTGTGCGCCCATGGGTTTATAAGACATCACAGATTGGGTTGCACCTGGGTTTGGCTGCGGCACATATTGAGGATTATCCAGGGGTTGATTAGCAGAGGTTCCATTTGAGCCAAGAGGTTTTAAAAGCCTGGCACCACATTTATTGCATGATGTATTTGAAAAGGGATTCAGGAAACCGCATTTAAAGCATTTCAGCTGTTCTTCACAGGATTGCGGCTGAATTTCAACAGGACTATGAGCAATGCTCTGGTCCACTGCCTGAATCGTCCCCAAACAACCAAAGGTTGTACATCCCTGATTTTCCATCCAGCACTCTATATGGTGTGGCATGCCGCAATCGCTGCACACAATTATATTTTCATTCTCTTTGATGATGGTTTTGCAATACGGGCATGTCTTGCCAAGGTAATCCTCCATTGTAGTTCCTCCCTTTCGATCATTGTGCCGCATTTATGAATGGTTAAAATCAATTGCTCGCATTCTCCGGGTTTTGTTCCGTTTCGCCGGAATTGGTATTCTGGTTTACAACTTCTTTTAATTGCTCAATATCTTTATATATAATCAGTATCGCTTTATTCGCCTGTGACGCATTGATTTCCATCTGCTTCAGATTATGCTCCAGGATGCTGATTCTGCTGCGCAGGCCTCCAACAAAAAAGGTGAGGAATATCACAACGACAACCAGTGCTGCAATGACAATATCCTTTGGGGAAAAAGCAACTGCTTCAGCAGTTTCGGACTGCTGTTCGCCGACATTAATCTTTGCCCCGATTTTATCGTAGATATAAAAGCTTTGTGATTTCTCCAGTTTTCCATTGGAATTGAAATAGATGCCTTCAGATCCTTGAATGGGATCGATCACGTATGCAATCTGGTAATCTTCCTTGAAGAAATTATTTTGAATGAACTTATCATATTCCGACAGAAAAATTCCATAATCGGGATGAGTGTGGATCCATCCTACTATTTTCTGTGAGGGATATTTCTTTGCTATTTCCTTATGGCAAAACTCCCATGTTTCGTGGGTAAATTTCAGGGTTGTGGGTGTGGCGTCACAGTATTTTGCCTCGATAAAGCCCTTCACCAGAATATTCATTTTTCCGAACTCTTCAATAACCTCCCCTACCAGCAGACCTCCGCTTTCATTGGTGGTTTTGCCGCGGGTAAACTTCTGGATAACTTTATATACGGGTTGAGCGATATAAATTCCCTTTCCCTCGGCCGTATGCTCACCAACCTCAACAAAGTTCATTGGCAGTACATTTTCTTCGTATTGGGCAGGTTGCTCCACCTGCTTGCTCTTTTGAAGGACCTTCTTTTTTGCCATAAATTCTTCACTCCAAAAACTCGATTTCAAAATCCGTTCGTTCCGAAGAGTCCGGTTTATGCTCCATTTTCTTTTTTCTGATTAACAGCAATACAAGCAACCCATTGACAGCCATTGACATCCCCAGTAGAATTACCAGCAATGTGATTTGGGGGTTCGTCTGCCTGCTTTGGACATTGGGGGATTGACTGAAAGCTTCAGGGTTTATGCTCTCCGCTTGTGGGTAAGGTTCTTTTGTCAACCCTGAAACGTTGCCTTCGTTGTCAATAACAATACCGCTGAGTTCAAGAAATCCTGCTACCGCCGTCATTGGGATTGCAAGACCAATACCTTCGCTGTTGGTGATCTTCAGTGTATTCACACCAATCACCTCGCCACTGTCATTCAGCAATGGCCCGCCACTGTTCCCCGAATTAATGGCAGCGTCAATCTGCAAGTAGCGGTTGGGTCCAAGCCTTCTATCCTTTGCTGACAGAACGCCCTTTGTCAGCGTGTAATCCATGCTGTTCGGAGTGCCGATGGCATATACATCCTCCCCAAGCTTACAGTCCTCATAATCTGCGACTGTTAGAACGGGGAATTCTGCATCCTCTACCCATAAAACAGCAATATCCAGTTCTTCATCAAATGCCGAAATATTGGCTTGAAACTCATCCCCATCGTAGTTTACCACGGTTAATTTTTCAGCACCGGCTACCACGTGGGCATTCGTAATGACCATATCCTTACCGAGCGAAAAACCGCTGCCTAATGAAAGGTCTGCATAGATCACAAAGACCGAATCATAGGTTTCTTCGGCATCAAAACCGATGGCGGTCACCCTTGCCTGGAACAGCGCACCAGCCATCAGAATGCAGAGCAGCGCCACCGCTGTTTTAAAGCTGCGTATGTATAAAAACAAAATATTAATTATATTTTTTCTAATTTTTTTCACTTACACACCTGGTTTCGCTATTTTGTATGGAAAACCATTACCGTGTTTCCGATGGCGATGGTATCTCCCTTGTTCAAATTGTGACGGCTGATCCTCATACCGTTCACCACCGTACCCATCGGTGTTCCCTTGTCGATCAGCACATATTTGTTTCCTTCAAGGATGATATCACAATGATTCGGCCCCACCAGCTTGTCCTTAAACAAAACAATGGCATTTTTTCCGCTGTTGCCGATACTGGTTGTTCCTGCAAACACCAGGTATTCCTTACCCTCGAATTCACCCCGGGTAACCTTCAGCCATGCCTGCTTTGCAAATTGCTCCAGCAATCCGATGCCCAACCCGATTAAAAGCCCCATGATAATGATTCCCACCGCTCGTGCAGCGGTACCTGTATCCTGATAACCAAAATTGACAACAAGGTAGACGAAATCAAACAGAAATCCACCCAGAAAACCTCCACCAAGGCCCCCCAGCGTACAGTAGAGCATACGCTTCTTCTCAGGTTTAATAAGCCCAACTGACAACCCTACACCCAGCCCCATAATCGACCAGCCTATGCCTCTCATGAACGCTGACGCGAAGCTGGAGGCCTCATCGGACAGTAAAATGGTGTACATCGTTTGTGCGATATACCCGCTGACAAAACCAATCACAAGGGCGATACCGGCCCCAATTCCTGCGTATTTCAAGGCCTTCTCCCTGGAACCGTAAAAAACACCTTCGCCCACACCCATCAGCAGCCCAAGCCCAAAGGCAATGAATGCGGCAAAAAACGATGATTCCAGGTTGTGCGACATGTTCACAACGGATATGAACTCTCCATCTGATATCTGGATTTGTGCTTCCAGATCATATAGCTCGTTGAGGTCGTCGATATCGGAAGTATCATCCATGCTTTCTATTTTCTCCATATATGCCGCCACTTCTTCGTATCCCCAGCTCCGTAAAAAACGGATGCTGCCCATCAGTTCCCCAAGGGATTCCTGCACGACGAAGGCAAGAATGGCGCCTAAAAAAGCCCAGAGAATGCCCTTTACCAATACAGTCTTGAAGTTTACACTCTTTCCCTTGACAACCCCGCCATGCATACTGCTCGTCTGCATTCTTTGGGCCGAAGGTATGTACACAACATCTTTCAGGTCATCCGCCGTGATCTCAAAGTCGTTCCCGGCCAGTATTTCGGTTTTTGGGTTTACCGGCATCGCTGAGGTTTTTATATTGGGTGTCTGCCCCACCGAAGCTTCCGTTACCTCTACCCCGAGTGTCTGAGCGCTTAAACCTAATGCCGTGCCACCAGTTGCCTGTACACTGGAATCTGGAGCAAATGACATTGCTATTTGATCCTGTATTTGAGGTTCTCCGTTCTCTTCAATGGCAGCGACTTCATCAAGCATATCTATTTCAAACTCATCGGAAGCAGCCGAATAATCGGGCTGATAGAGGTTCAGGTTTCCAACAGGAAATAAATGCTTGTTTTCAATGGCCCACTTTGCTGCATCCGCAGACAGAGGACTGTATGAATTCCATGACTTGTACTGGATCATATCTCCAATATTAATGATGATATCGCTGAGGGACTCTCCCGCTCCCCAGATATCGCCGATACAGATTTGTCCATCCCGGAAATTCGGGTGCCAGATGGGAGTTAAAATTTTGCACAGGGGCTTGTACCTTGGATATTCTGCATGCAAGGTAATCTCAACCTCGTGCCTTGCCAGGGTTTCAACCTTTCCGCCAGGCTGCAGGTAAATCCCGTTGACAAAAAAGGTAACCCGATACCTTTCGGGAGGCTCTGCCCCGACAGGTTCTACCTTGATATAGGGGTGGCCGCTGAAATCCTTTTTTACCTGTTCAAAGTCTGACAATAATCTTCTGATTCTGGCCGTCATGGTATCAGTTCCTTTCTGCTAGCCCATGGTTTCCGCTTCATCTGCTGAGAATTCAAAGTATTTTACACGGGTGCCGACCCTCCCGGCAATGATATGAAGCATCGGAATGCCGATTTCAAGGGGAGTTTTATAAATAAACATTTCTGATCCATCCATGCTGTGAACTGTATCGAAGCTCATGGCCTTTCCACACACAGTACAAAACAGATCATCGTTATGGAGTTTATGTACTGGTATCAACAAATTTTTCATACTGCCACAGGTGCATTTTGCATCCATTGCGATGTCCCGATCCAAGTCTAACACCGCTTTTTCTCCCATTTCCCTTTTCACGTCCTGCAAGATTGTACCAAGGGTTGTTTTTTTGACAGACCACGGCATCTCAATGATTTCTTCATAAGTTTCGTGGCTCATGCAGCCTTCCTTGTACTGATACTCGACTATATAGGAATCATGGGTCAAGCCGTTAAATACAAAGCCCTTTCCTGCAAGCGTAGGAAGGTTTCTGTCCCGGTGCAGCAGCTTCAGCATTTCCTGCACCTGAATTCCTGCGATGATGGACGAAGAAGTAGGGGTGGTGGGGATTTTCCCTTCAGACATCTGCTGATGGGTTAACAACGCACAGGATTTCCTCTTGTTGATCAGTTTCCAGTCGGTTTCGGTCATGGTACACTCGTAGCAAGCCCCATCCGGCGGCATGAATACACGGGCTATACCGTTCAGCACTTCGATGGCGCCGTCAATCCAGGGCTTGTTTACCTTGTAGCAGGCCTGATTGATGCCAAGCCTGGCTTCACGATTATCCAGCCCGCCCAGAACAACGTCCACGCGCCTGAACACACCAAGGCCCATGTCATCGATCACATTGCCCGTAAAGGCTTTTGCCGTGACATCAGGGTTCATCTCCATGGCTCTTTCGGCTGCGACCTCGGCCTTGTAACGGCCTACGTCCCCTGCTCGGAAAAGAACCGACCGGGTCAGATTGGTATGCTCGATTCTGTCCATATCGACAATCAGGATTTTCCCAACACCCAACAGGGCCAGGTTTTTAATCAGTTCATTTCCAATTGCGCCTGCCCCAACCACCAGAACAACAGCTTTGGACAGACGATCCTGATCCCACCAGTTGATCAATCTCAGCCTGGCGTATTTATCTTCTGTAAACTCAGAAGCATCCAGATTTAACGGCTTATCCATTCTGTTTCCCCGCCGTGATTTCAGGTTGGAGCCTTAATACATCGCCATCTTTGATGCCTGCTTCGCCCAGGGTCTGAGATTCGAGAAGCTGCCGCCCCGTTACTTTATGTATAAATTTATAACTGATTGGATTACCGTCCGGACCAACCGATGGAAGTTTGATCTTCTCGATCAGCTTCACCATGATGATTCCGCATTTGATATCATCAGGCAGGCCCACCTTCTGTTCCTTGTTCCCTGTCGCATCGACGATCACTACATTTACCTTTCCCATAACCCAGTCGCTCCTTGTTTTCATATTTCTCCGGCCTGCGGAAGGTTCTCAAATGCCCTGGAACTGCTGGTATCAGCGACACCAACCTGATTCGTCCAACGCATGCGAACCTGTTTATATCTATTCAATAAATACAAACCTTTTTCACATAAAACGCGTATAAATTCGTGCTTATATGTTGAAGCTCATGCACCGGCGTTTATGCCTTCCCCAAAAGGCTCATTCACTACAGATCGGATGTAAAAACTCTAACTAGATTCACCTGATAAATGTTCCTTGAAAACCTTGAATATTGTGAGTTTTAAGAAGGATTTTTGATGATGAGTGTCGAATATATACAGTATAAAACAAATTTTACAAAAGGTGATGTATAT
>JAGOJH010000167.1 GCA_017995215.1 Thermoclostridium sp. | reverse complement strand
GAGCAGATAGAAAAAATATATCAGTTAAAAAAGAAATACAGTTAGGTATACGCCAATCACTCCCTGGAAGCCTTCAAATCAAAGGGATTGAAGATTTTGCACTAATTAACTTGTAAACTACCGCTAGAAATATGAATCCGTATGAGGTCTTAGAAATATCAAATAACGCCACAGAAGAAGAAATTAAAAGAGCTTTCCGTCGCATTGCAAAAGCTACCCACCCTGATTTGAATAGTGGAGATCCAGAATCAACCGCTCGTTTTAGGAGAGGAGCAGAAGCCTATGCCATTCTATCAGATCCAATTAGAAAAAGAGAATTTGACTTAATTTTGTGTGATATAAAAACAAATCATGTTAGTTCAAGTGGTACAGTGAGAACAAATAACGTAGTTGAAAATGACGAAGTTAAATTTACTGCTCAGAATATTGAGTATGCAATACATATGCTTTATAAGGAAGTGAAACCATACAAAGCTGCTGCACTTAAAGCTTTACTTAAAGGGATAGCTTGGTTAATTGGAGGTATATTGGTAACTTTCTTTTCATATCAGGCAGCTGTTAGTAATGGCGGAGGAACTTATTTTGTTATGTATGGTGCAATTATTTTCGGTGGGATTCAGGCTATAAAAGGGTTTATATACTATGCAAAAATAAAAAGTGGAGTTGCTCAGGCAGAAACTGAGTTATGGTCAAAGATTGCATAATATTAAAAGGTAAAAAAAACAAGGCACTCTGCAATTAATACTCGTAGAGTGCCTTGCTCGTTTTATCATTACTCTTCCACATCCACCATTACGCCAGACTTGAATTCCACGGTGAACCTGTCTTCAAAAATAGTGACTTTTTCAACCAGCCGTCGGACAAGCTGCTCGTCATATTCTGTAATGGCGGTGGGCTGTTCCTGCAGGAATGTATTCATGTCAGAAATCCGTTTTTTCAGGTCATCCCGACCGGCGCTTTCTAGCTGAAGCTTCTGCTTTTCCTCGCGAAGACGGTATATTTCATCGCCAACTTTCTCATAGTCACTCTTGGAGCTCGCCAGTTTCAAAAGCTCGGCTTGCAGTTCCGACAGTCGCGCGTCGATACCTGCCAGAGTATGATCATTTCCGTGGGTTAAGACGGTTTCTATACTATTCTGTAGGGTGACAAGGAAGGAGGCCTTATCGCAGAGCGTCCGATTGATTGCTGTGACCAGTACCTGTTCGATTGTGCTTTCCAGCACCGTTCGGGCGTCGCAGTAAAGACCGGTGTTTTCGAGCCTGCTGATGCAGCGCCATACAACCGACTTTTTACCTCGGTTGTTCCAGTGAATCCTGCGGTAAAACTCGCCGCAGCCTCCGCAAATAATCATGTTCGAGAAACAGTGAATACTACTGAAGGTTCTGTTCTTCCCGTTCGGACTGGTGTGGACAATGCGGCGACGGATAAGTTCTTCCTGCACCTGCATGAAAATTTCTCGCGGGATGATGGCTTCATGACTGTTTTCTACATAATACTGAGGAACGATGCCATGGTTCTTGACTCGCGTCTTTGTGAGGAAGTCCGTGGTATATGTTTTCTGCAATAGGGCATCGCCGATATATTTTTCATTTCGCAAAATCTGGTTAATGTTACTGGTGTGCCACTTTTCATGGCCTGCACCATTTAGAATACAGTCAGCCTCAAGGCCGCGAGCGATTTTGAGCATACTGGCACCCTCAAGGTATTCACGGTAGATGCGTTTTACGATTTCAGCCTCCTCAGGGACAATGACCAGGCGCTTATTCTCATCTTTAGTGAAACCCAGAAACCGATTGCAATTGACCTGTATTTCACCTTGCTGATACCGGTATTGCAGACCCAGCTTTACATTTTGGCTCAGGGATTGGCTTTCCTGCTGGGCAAGAGACGCCATAATCGGGAGTCTGTTAATCTGTTCTAACGAAAACACGCTGAACACCGTACATCGGGACAGCTTTTTTGCCGGTTTTGTTACCGTCGAACTTCGACCAGCCACCGAGGCGATTGATCCTGGAGGTTGAGTGTGGCATCACTTCTTCAGAGGACCTGAAGCTTCGGGTAGTGGACACGTTTCCGCAGTATCTGGGCACCAACGGATATACTACCCTGGATAATTTAAACAGGATCGTCGGAACAAACGGGCTTGCAAGCGCCTTGCTGTTGAAAGCACCATCGAATGCCATAAAAAATATCCGTCAGAAGCTAACTTTCTCTCAGGAAGTGTCCGGCTTCGAGGAGAAAAAAGAATCCGAAAAGAAATATGTCGAGTTATTGGATCAGTTCTTCTTTCTGTTGTATGCGATGGTAGTATTGGCTGTATTAACGGGTTTTGCGATCATATACAATTCGGGAATCATTTCGATGTCTGAAAGAGAACGGGAACTGGCATCGTTGAAGGTTCTGGGTATGACCGACAAAGAGGTATTGCAGGTAGTGTCCTTTGAACAGAACTTCCTTGCCGGCATCGGGATGATTCTTGGTGTTCCGCTGGCATACCTGTTTAACCGAATCCTTGCCCAAAATTTCAGCACCGATCTTTATAGTTTTCCCGAGGTGATCCTGCCGGTTGATTTTGTCATGGCCTTTGCAGGGACAGTGTTTTCCCTGTTCATGGCATTCCTGTTTATGCGAAAAAAGGTGAAGCAACTGGATATGGTGGAGGTTTTGAAGGCAAGAGAATAATACAGGTTCATTAAGTTCTTTATAAATAAAAAATTACATGGCAAGGGGGTCATGAAATGAAGAAGGTTATCAAGTGGATCATGGGGGTTTTAGTTGTCCTGATAGCAGGTGCTTATGGTTATTATGAAAGTATAAAACCAGTTCGGGTGGATTTTTTTGAAACCGCTAGAGGCGAGGTTGTGAAAACTTTTAAAGAAGAAGGAACTGTAACGGCTGTGGAAGAAAGGGATGTTTATGCCATATTGCCGAACAAAATCGTTTCCCTGAAGGTTAAGGAAGGCCAGGAGATAGCCAAAGGACAAAAAATTGCCTCGCTGGATCTGGAGCAGCTGCAGGATCAGATCCGTATCCTGGAGGTACAGAAAAGCAATACCGAAACTCTGTTGGAAAAAACACTGAAGGATATCCAGGACCAAATCCAGCAGCAAAGCCTGATGATCGAGGAAACCACCCGCCAGCTGGAGGTAGCAACGAAGGATTTAAACAAGGCCCAGACGTTGTTCAGCCAGGATTCGGCGCCCCAAAGCCAGGTAGATATCATGCAGAATCAGGTGAATCAGCTGGAAAACGTTCTTCGCCAACAGCAGCTGGCTCTTTCGCAATTGGAAGCCCAGGCCAGTCCGGACAGCGAAACTGTAAAATATTACAGAACAAGTATTCTGACAATAGAGAATCAAATCGCTCCACTGGCGCACCAGCTGAAAGAAGGCGAGATCATTGCTCCTGTTGATGGTATCGTTGTCAACGTCAACTACGATAAAGGCTCGCCGGTAAACCCGGCGGTGCCGATATGCACCATTTTCAATCCGAAGGAGTACCGTGTCGAGGTTTATATTCTGGCGGAAGATATTGTAAAAGTTCATGAAGGGATGGAGGTATCTGTTATTCAGGAACTGGAGGAGACGGATAAGGTTCTTAAGGGGAAAATTGAATCCATTGCCCCTTCGGCCGTGGAGAAAATATCATCCCTCGGGTTGGTTGAGAAGCGTGTAAAGCTGAAAATCGTTTTGGATGAAACCGAGCAGGTTCATCTTTACCCTGGATACTCACTGGATGTCGAATTTACAACCTACCGTAAGAACAACCTGATAACCGTTCCCAAGAC
>JAGOJH010000076.1 GCA_017995215.1 Thermoclostridium sp. | reverse complement strand
GATCAGTTCCTGGGCCTTTTCGGGAATGCTGATATCACCCTCTACGGCTTTTACACAATAGCCCTTTTGCAGAAACTCTTCCTCTGTTTTAAAAACTGTATTTGATGTGCCATTGATGATGACATTAGCACCGGACTTTGCGAATTTTTCGGCGATGGCCTTTCCCAGACCCCTGGTGGAACCTGTGACAATGATCGTCTTTCCGCTGAAATCCATTCATCTCACCCCTTTAGAAACTTTAAGGTTGCTTCCAGAGAAGCCATATCCTCTACATTTAAAGTTGTAACATCTTTGTTTATCTTTTTAATGAAGCCGCTTAATACCTTCCCTGGGCCAATTTCGATAAAGGTATCAACCCCCAGGGCGATCATCGTTTGCACGCAGTCCTCCCATAAAACCGAATTGGAAACCTGCTGCACCAGAGTCTGCCGTGCATGGCCCTCCTGAACGATTTCACCGCTGATATTGGTCACAACCGGAACCTTCATGTTTTGTATGTCCACATTTTCCATTTCCACTTCCAGCATATCCCCGGCTGAAATTAACAAACTGCTATGAAACGGAGCGCTAACCGCCAGCGGTATAACCCGTTTTGCACCTTTTTCAAGAGCCATAGCCGATGCCTTTTCAATAGCCAGCACTTCACCGGAGATGACGATTTGCCCGGGACAATTGAAATTGGCTGGTTCAGCGACACCAAATTCCTTGGCCTGCTCACAAACCTGCAGCAGGTCCTCCCTGCCAAGCCCCACAATAGCAGCCATGGAGCCGACACCGGCAGGAACAGCATCCTGCATGAACCTCCCGCGTTTTTTTACAAGCTTGACGGCTTCTGAGAAGGTAAAGGTTCCCGAGTAAACATGAGCCGCATATTCTCCCAGGCTTAAACCCGCTGTATACGCAGCTTCGATCCCTGCATCGAGAATGGGTTGAAGGCATGCAATGGATGCCGTTAATATGGCAGGTTGTGTATTTTCAGTGATTTTCAGGGTTTCTTCATCCCCGTTGAAAACCATTTCTTCCATGTCAATTTTAAGAGCTTCGGAAGCAAGCTTGAAGATTTCTGCAGATTTTGGATACTGGCTGCATATTTCCTTTGCCATTCCGATGTATTGAGCCCCCTGCCCTGGAAAAACAAATGCAATAGACATAACTACCTCCGCTGACTAAAAGTAAAGCTGCTATTTCCCCCAAACCATCAAACAGGATCCGGCGGTCAAACCGCCCCCAAAGGCAACCATCACAAGGGTGTCACCCTTTTTGATCCGGTTATTCTTCGCGTACATGTCCAGGGCTACCGGTATGGAAGCGCTGGAAATATTTCCAGTGTCCTGCAGGATGACAGCAATTTTTTCTTCATCTAAATGAAGCCGCTTAGCAGCCCCGGTGATGATCCGCAGATTGGCCTGATGCGGAATGAGCAGATCCACATCGTCGATGGTTTTCCCGGCTGCTTCAACTACTTTTCGCGTCGCATCGATCATGGCACGCACGGCAAAGGTGAATACCTCGCTGCCATCCTGCCAGATGCTGCGTTCCCTGCCCAAAGCCCTCTTCTGGCGCTCTTCGTCCGATATATATAGGCATGGAAGAGTTAAACTGCTTCCTAAACTGCCATAGGCTGCTATAAAATTTTCCCGAATACCGTATTGTGGTTCCACCCTGCCTAAAACCACGGCACCCGCAGCGTCACCGAACAGGATGCAGGTGTTTCTGTTCTCCCAGTCTACGATTCGGCTTAAGCCCTCATTGGAAACAATGAGAACATGCTTGTAAAAACCGGTTTGGATAAATTGCCTCGCTGTGGTCATGGCATACACGAACCCGCTACAGGCGGCGTTCATATCAAAAGCCGCCGCATTGTCCGCTTGAATATGCTTTTGGATTAAACAGGACATGGAGGGGGTTAAATAATCCGGCGCTTCGGTTGTTGTGATAATAAGATCTATGTCTGAAGGAGAAAGGCCGGCATCTCTGATCGCACGCTTTGCAGCCTCGACCCCCATTGTATGGGTTGGAATGCCCTCTTCTAAAAGATGTCTGACCTTCATTCCCGTTCTTTTCACAATCCACTCGTCTGAAGTATCTACCATCTTCTCCAGATCAGAATTTGTTAATATTTTCTCGGGCAGATAACTTCCCGTCCCCAGAATACCAATACCAAAATCATGCATTCATCTTTACCTCCACGGTCGCCAATCTTTCCCTGATTTGATCAATAAAAGCGCTGTTTGTCATTTTGGATGCGTTCAGAATGGTATTGCGGATGGCTTTTGCCTTGCTGTTTCCATGGCATTTGTAAATCAGACCGTTTGTGCCCAAAATAGGGGTTCCACCAATGGTTTCGGGATCAACGCTATCCTTAAGCTTTTTTAAATGAGCCTTGACCAAAAGGGCTGATATTTTTGTAAACAAGTCGGAGTTGTAAAGTCGCTTTAGTTGCTGCATAAAGAACTTGCCGGTTCCCTCCATCATTTTCAGCATGGCATTTCCGGTGAAACCATCGCAAACGGCTACATCAACCTTGCCCTCTGCAATGTCTCTGCCCTCTATGTTTCCGACGAAATTCACACCGCAGTTTTTCATCAGAGGCAGAGTTTCTTTCAAGGTTTCATTTCCCTTTTCTTCTTCGGTGCCCACATTGATCAGCCCAACGCGAGGATTTTCCTTGCGAAACATTTGCTGCATGAAAACCGAGCCCATGATGGCAAACTGTACATAATTCATAGGCCTGCACTGCGTATTCATCCCTGCGTCTATGATCATTGTGCCGCCAGCCAAAGAAGGTACGATCGGTGCAAGGGCAGGCCTTAACACACCGGGGATTCTGCCTGCTATCAGAAGGGTGCCGGCCAGGAGCGCACCGGTGCTGCCGGCTGTTATAAAAACATACCCATGATTCTCTTTAATCTTGTTCAGCCCGATCGCCAGGGAAGAATCTTTTTTATGACGGATTGCTTCAGTGGGTTTATCTTCATTGGTGATAGTTTGAGACGCTGGAGCAATCGTGATACGTTCCTGAGGATAATGATACTTCTTCAGAACCCGCTTGATTTCGCTTTCCAGCCCAATCAGTTCGACTTCAAAGCCGCCTCTCATTTTAACCGCTTCAACACAACCCTTAATAATTTCGTCGGGCGCATTATCACCGCCCATGGCATCGACCATTATTATCAAAATTCTTCACTCAGCCTTTCCTCAGAAGTTTGTCATACATTTTTGCAGACAGTTTCTTTGAAGAATGTTCTATCAACCTGTTCCCTGTTCTGAAATCTGGGTTCTGATGGTGATGATCAGCTTTCTTTTTCCTTTTCTTCATTTTCTCCAATGGATACCAGAATAAACTTCCCGCGAAAAACTTCCTGCTGCCTGAAAGAAATAAATACCCATACGATGTGATTACGTTGTCTTGTTTGCCTTACAAGAGCCTTTGCAATAAGTCTGGATCCGGCATATACGGGGATCTTGTATTTAATGTTTGCCACCCCGACCAGGGCAACCTCCGCGTCGATCACCGCAATGGCCAATGACTCTGCAAAGGAATATATGTAATGTCCCCGTACGATTTTAGACTGTGCAAAAACCATCTGATCGGTAGTATCCAAAATGGATATGCCGCTGACGCCCAGTTGTATTTCAACCAGCTCACCGACAATTTCATCGGCATGCAGGGCTCTGACCTTTTGATGATTGATGGATGCAACATCCCGGATTCTTTGCCTCAGCTCGGGAATACCAAGCTCCAGCCGGTCCAGGCGGACGGTTGGAATACTGACCTCCAGGAATTCGGCAATATCTTCATCCGTCATAAATGGGGCTTCTTTAATTTTGTCGACAAGTCGTAACTGTCTGTCTTTCTTTGCCATTGAACTTTTGTTCAAACAAAAACACCTTTCTTCCCGGCACTGTAAAGCCACTTAATCGTTGAATTCCGCTTGCAGAAAGCATTACACAGCTTTCGGCTAAGACACGGGCTTATGATAAATTGCTGGGACAGTATGATTATTTTATGTTTTTCACATTAGTGTTATTACCTGATAATATCCCCTGTTGCTAAAAAGTATATACTATTTTTTCGGGTAATGCAAGCAGGTTTTCAGTTCTTTAGTCTGTCCAGGTTTGCTTTGAGATAATCATATCCTGAGCTTACGGTTAAAACTACGGAGATCCACAAAAGAACCTGTGCCACAGGAAAGGAAGTGAACAGAGAGATGGGATAATTCATCAGGATAAGCAGTACAATGGCTACCATCTGTGTGAAGGTTTTAATTTTACCCCATATGCTGGCCGCTATCACAACCGCCTCACTTGCTGCGATGATCCGAACCCCTTGTACAATGAATTCTCTTACAATGATAATGATAACAGGCCATGCTGAGATCTCTCCCAGCTGAACCAGGGCCATTAGTGCAGAAATCACCAAAAGCTTGTCTGCAATGGGATCGAGAAACTTTCCAAAGGTAGTTACACAGTCTTGTTTCCTGGCGATGGCACCATCGAGCAGATCGGTGAGCGCTGCTAAAACAAAAACCAGTGCAGCCAGAATTCTGCCGGTTTGCGAGGGTATCGGCAACAAAAGCCCCTGCCCCACAGGAAGAATCAGCAGCAAAAAGACTGGAATCATCAGTATTCTAATCACGGTCAGTTTATTCGGCAGATTCATTGAATATAGCCTCCCCAATCAAATCCAGCTGTTGGCTGTCAAGTATTTTCACCCTGACAAAGCCTCCCATATCTAGCGGCCGCGGTGAAGTGAAGTATATCAGCGGGTCTATATCCGGTGCTTCGCCGTAAGAGCGGCCATAATAGAAAATACCATCGTCGGCGACCCCTTCAGTCAAAACTTCATATACCTGTCCAAGCCTTTTTTTCAGCTTTTTTACTGCAATTTCACTTTGAACGGACAAAAGCTGTTCACGCCTGTTTCCCCGGATTTGTTCATCCACCTGGTTATCCATGGTGGCAGCTGGTGTCCCTTCCTCCTGAGAATAGGCGAAAACACCCAGTCTGTCAAATGGATGCGCTTTCACAAAGCTAAGCAGGGTATTAAAGTCTTCTTCAGTTTCACCCGGAAAACCCGTGATCAGCGATGTGCGCAGAATAATTCCCGGAACTTCTTTTCGAAGGGTGTTTATCAGCGCAATGAGATCCTTCCTTCTGCTTTTTCTGCCCATGGCTTTCAGGATTCTGTCGCTGGCGTGCTGTATGGGAATATCTAAATACGCAAGAAGCTTTGGATTGTTTTTCATCTGCTGGATCAGCGCATCGGTTATGCGCTCAGGGTAACAGTACAGCAGCCGGATCCACCTCAACTCTTCAAGCTGCGACAGTTCCCGGATTAGCTTTACCAGACTGCCCTCATTATAACGATCCTCACCATAGCGGCTGACGTCCTGGGCGATAAGGATCAATTCGCGGGCACCACTTGCCACCAGCCGTTTTCCTTCATTGATGATGCTCTCTATGGATCTGCTGCGGAAAGGCCCCCGCAATGAGGGAATGATACAATAGGTGCAGTGATTGCTGCAGCCTTCTGCAATTTTCAGATATTGCGATGCTCCCTTTGATGAAAGCATCCTTAAATTGTCCAGATAATCTACATCAGCCGGATCATTCACAAAAAGGCGCTGGTCTTTCATACCACCAATATGGTTTGCAATGACCCGCTCAATTTCAGGAATGTTTCCCGTTCCCAGCACGGCATCCACCTCAGGAATTTCGTTGATGATTTCATCACGATACCGCTGGGCAAGGCAACCTGTTACAATCAGTGCTTTCAGCCTGCCTGTCTGTTTGTACAGGCTGGCTTCGAGGATCGCATCCACCGCCTCTTCCTTTGCATCCCCAATAAAGGCGCAGGTATTGACGATAATCGCCTCGGCTTCGGGCATATTCACTGTTATTTCATAATTATCACTATTTAATAGCCCCAGCATGATTTCACTGTCTACCAGGTTTTTAGGGCAACCAAGGGATATGCATCCCACTTTCACCGGCATAATCTGTCCTCCGTATGAATCGGAGCCGGCTCGCAAACTGGTTTATTCATAAGGTCCGCACAAGCATGTTTATGATAATGCATCGAAGCGGAGCCTTGGAGTTGGTTATCTCATGAATAAATCCACTTTTCCGAACGGTCTTAAAGTATCATAACACATAATTCCAATCGGTAAAATAGTTTTGCACATATTTGATATGGTTTATGCTGCGGATGGAGAAAGAACTCTTAAACAGAAATAAAGGCACTATACCTTGTGGTACAGTGCCTTTCGAATTTTCAATTATTCCTGTCTTACAGATGAAGCCTGGAGGCCTTCAGTACGCCCTCGATAGTTAACAGCTTCTTTAACAGATCATTGGAAATTTCGGCGTCAACACTGACAAACGAGACGGCCTTATCGCCCCTTCTGTTGCGGCTCCACTGCATTGCACCAATGTTGATGTTGTTTTCGCCAAGCATGGTACCGACCTTGCCGATAATACCTGGAACGTCGACGTTCTGCAGTGCGATGACATGAGGTGTGGGCTCAAAGTCAAGCTTGTAGCCGAAGAAATCTACAATGCGCTCTACATCCTTGGCAAAAACTGTGCCTGATACGGCGAGCTCCTTTATCTTTGTTGTGAATTTCACGGTGATCAGGTTGGTATATTTGTCCAGGCTGGAGCTTTTGCTCTCGATCAGCTCAACACCCAGCTCTTTCAATTTCAGTTCTGCATTGATGTAGTTAACATCCATATCGCCAGCGCTGCGCAGGAAGCCTTTGATGACTGAGAGCGTGATCGGTTTTGTGGGCATTTGCGTCACATCACCGCTATAATTCACTTCAATCTTTGTCACCCTTTCCTTTTCAGCCTGGTAATAAATACTGCCAAGCTTTTCAGCAAGGTCGGTATAGGGCAGCAATTCCTTCACATCTCCGGTCACCGGAGCCATGTTGACAGCGGGTACAAGCTCGCCGTTCAGAACGCCTTCGATCAGCTTCGCAACGCCGATTGAAACATTGTAGTTGGCTTCTTTTGTCGAAGCACCCAGATGCGGTGTGAACACAACGTTGTCCAGATCCAGCAGCGGGTTCCAGTAATCCTGTTCTTCAGGTTTCTTTGTAAAGTTCGGCTCTTTTTCCTGTACGTCCAATGCAGCGGCAGCTACTTGTCCGGAGACAATGGCATCATAAAGGGCTTTCTCATTGATCATGCCGCCACGGGCGCAGTTCACGATGCGAACGCCTTTTTTGCAAAGCTTCAGTTCCTTTTCCCCGATTAAATTGTTGCTTTCAGGGCTTTTCGGGATATGCAGCGTGATCAGATCGGAAACCTTCAAAAGGTCTTCCAGGGCTTCGCAGCGTTCAATTCCCAATTGCTTGAACCTGTCATCGGTAGCATAGGGATCATAGCCGACCACTGTCATGCCAACACCGGCAAGCTTTCTGGCAACGATAGAGCCGATCTTGCCCACGCCAATGATACCGACAGTTTTGCCTTCCAGCTCTTCGCCAACAAATTTGTTTCTGCGGAAGTCCTTGTTCTTTGCTGCAAGATGAGCCTGAGGGATGTTTCTGAAAATGGAGAATGCCATGGCAACGCCCATTTCAGCAGCTGCCATGATGTTGCCTTCGGGCGTATTCACCACATAAATGCCGCGCTTGGTGCATTCGTCTACATCGATATTGTCTATGCCGTTTCCTGCCCTGCCGGCCACCTTCAGGTTTTTACCGCGTTCAATGATATCCTTTTTTACTTTTGTTGCGCTTCTTACGATGATAGCATCATAGTTTTCAATAACTTCCAGCAGTTCTTCATGAGAAATCCCAAACGGGGTATCCACCTCGAAACCCTTGCTCTTCAAATAATCGATGCCATCCGGAGCCATTTTGTCTGCTACGATAATCTTGGCCACAATTTTCCCCTCCTGCTAAAAAAATAAGCCAAACATACTGTTTGACCTCTGTAACCGTTCTATGACTGATAAAGATTCCGCCCTGAGGCCAAACCTTTATTTCAGCTCTGTCCTTTTGCCTGAGAGATACACCCTGCAAACAGCTGAAAGCTTTTTTCACGGGTTTGCCCCTTCGGCGCCATTGACTGGTCTCTCCAGAGGTCCGTCCGATTAAAGTCTTGTTAACCTGAGAGATTTACTCCTTCGGTGAGCCCGTAGGCCACTCTCCTTTAATCTTCATCCGGCATTATTTTGTTGGTTGAAATACTTTTCTCTTATTATATTCCTACCATAAAAATTGTCAAGAGTATGTGTTAATATTTTGACAATCTTCTCTTTTCTCGTCCTTTGCTTCTTCCATATCTTTTTCCCTGTTTTCTTCCTTGTCCTTGCAGAAAAACTCATAGATACCCATCATGGTTAAAAAGACTGCAAAGATTTTTTGCAGCAGACCATTTGAAAACCTTACAGCCATATACGATCCAAAGAATGCACCCAATAAGCCTCCGCCGATTAAAAAGACAAGAAACTCTTTTCTGATGTGCCTGTTTTTGATATGTAAAACCAGTGCTGCAATAGCTGAAGGTATAAAATACAGCAGGTTGATTCCCTGGGCTGTTTTTTGCTCGATACCTGCAAACAGTACAAGGCCGGGTATAAGAATCGTTCCGCCCCCCATACCCATTCCACTGATCATCCCGGAGATAAAACCAAGCAATATTTCAAGCATGAAGCCTCCTCCAATCATTAAAAAAACATCCTTACGCCGGCGATGACCAGAAAAACACCGAACAGCTTTTTTATGAATTTGGGCGTTAGTTTGTTCAACAGCACCGCTCCAAGAATTGCACCTATAACTCCACCCACAGACACTTTCCATAGATGGGACCAAGCTATATATCCTCCTCTGGCATAAAAAACACTGCTGAAGACAGCCAGTGGCAAAATGATGGCAATTGCTGTTGCCTGAGAATTTTTTCTGCCCACTTTGGCTATCATGGTTAGATATAACACGATCAAAACCCCGCCGCCCGAACCCAGCAGGCCGTTAACGAAGCCAGCCAGAATACCGGCAACACCCATTTTCACTTTATCTGTCGCGTCGTGTCTCTGTTCATGATTTGCCATGTTACGTCGGGGGTCTCCTTTTCAGCCGTAATGGTCATCAGTATTGTTCCCGGTGTTAGCTCTGGTTTCAGGTATGCTTTCGGGTTTGTGGATATTAGCCGTTCGATAGAGTACGTTTTATCATCATTTTGCATCAGAACAACACGTTCTCCGTCAAGCGTCACCTCCATACGGGTTTCCATGCCGCTTTGCTGATCGAATAGAATCTGTTCGAATGGGACAATGGAATAAATCATTGCTGTAAACTCTCCTTTTTTTGCCCATTATACTTTTCAATAAACTCATCCAGCTTTTTCAATGCAACGGCAAGCCCTCCAACTTCATCGATGATGCCGTTGTTTACAGCCTCCTGCCCAAACAGAACAATTCCAACATCATTTGCAAGCTCTCCTGTTTTTAGCATCAGCTTACGAAAATCCTCTTTTTTTATCTTGGAGTTTTTCGATACGAACTCCACAACGCGTTCCTGCATTCTGTCAAAATATTCAAAGGTCTGTGGAACTCCGATAATCATTCCATTCAGTCGAAGCGGGTGAATGGTCATGGTCGCGGACGGTGCAATATAAGAATAGTTTGTGGAAACAGCCAGGGGGACACCAATGCTGTGACCACCACCTAAAACCAAAGAAACCGTCGGCTTTGACATGCTTGCAATCATTTCGGCAATGGCAAGGCCTGCCTCCACATCACCGCCTACCGTATTTAAAACCAGCAGCAGACCGCTGATGTTTTTATCCTCTTCAATAGCGACCAATTGCGGGATGACATGCTCATATTTCGTGGTTTTGTTCTGTGGCGGCAATACCATATGGCCTTCTATCTGCCCGATAATCGTAAGGCAATGGATGTTTCTGCCCTTTTCCTGCACTGAAACGGTGCCCATTTCCTTGATGTTATCCAACTTATCCTTTTCGGTTTCCTTTTCCTGTTCCTCAGCCTGACTTGCAAAAAACACTTTTGAATCCAAATGAAGACCTCCCCGAAACCAATCTCTCCTCAGTATCGGCGGTTTCAAAGGGAAATATTCGAATGCCATTGATTATTCTTTTAAAAAGCTTTAAACACATCAGTTTGATTTCAGGTCGGGAACGCATAAATCATTGGTACTAAAAAACTGCACTTCGGTATTTTGTGCTAGAAATACATGCTTTTTCGAAGATTTAATGCGTTTATACTCATTGGAATACGTTTACAAAATGAAATCATGGTATAATTAGATAATGAAGAAAATAACTCTGGAGGTTTTTATGAATAATTTTGTTTTTCAAAACACTACGAAGATCATTTTTGGCCGGGGAGCAGAGAGAAATGTGGGAAGAGAAATCCTTCCATACAGCAAAAACGTACTGCTGCATTACGGCGGAGGAAGCATTAAAAAAACCGGGCTATATGATCGGGTTACCCAATCTTTAAAGGATGCAGGCATCCGATGGGTAGAACTTTCCGGTGTAAAGCCCAATCCCCGCTTAAGCCTTGTTCGTGAAGGAATAAAGCTTTGCAAGGAAGAAAAGCTTGACTTTATACTGGCTGTTGGCGGGGGAAGTTCGATTGATTCCTCAAAAGCCATCGCAATGGGCGTGCTCTACGAGGGCGATGTTTGGGACATTTATGCAGGAAAGGCGAACCCAACAGCCGCTTTGCCTGTGGGTACCGTGCTAACCATACCTGCAGCCGGCAGTGAAGCCAGCACTGCAAGTGTAATCACCAATGAAGATGGTTGGTTGAAAAGGGGATTCAACTCTGAAATCATCTACCCCGCGTTTTCTATTTTGAACCCTGAATTGGCCTTTACACTTCCAAAATATCAAGCTGCCAGCGGCTCGGCAGACATTCTTGCCCACCTGATGGAACGCTATTTCACTAACACATTAAATGTGGAGTTGACAGACCGAATGATTGAAGCGATCATGGTAACCCTTACACATCATGTACCCAGGGTTTTGGAACAACCCGACAACTACGATTCCTGGGCTGAAATCATGTGGAGCGGAACCGTTGCACACAATAACCTGATGAACACCGGAAGGGTTGGCGACTGGGGTTCTCACGATATCGAGCATGAGCTGAGCGCAATTTATGATGTAGCTCATGGTGCAGGGTTAGCGGTTGTTTTCCCGGCATGGATGAAATATGTTTATCAGCATGATATCGCCCGTTTCTGCCAGTTTGCCGTGCGAGTATGGGGTGTGGATCCGAATTTCCGCTCTCCCGAAGAAACCGCGCTGGAAGGGATTGCACGGCTGGAGAAGTATTTCAAGTCTGTCGGGATGCCGGTAACCTTAAAGGAACTGGGTGTTCCCGAGGATAGGCTTGAAGAGATGGCTGCCAAGGCAACCGGTAACGACACATACACCATCGGCCAGTTTGTGAAGCTAAAAAGAGCCGATGTGCTGAATATTTTAAAGCTTGCCCGGTAAATTGCGATTGGTTATAAAACTTTCAGGGGAGTCCGCAAAAGGGCTCCCCTGAATTTTGTTAATCCAGCCTCAATAATTTTCTTGCCCCGCGCTTTCTCCTTTTCTATTATATGTTTTTAGCTCCCTCAACGCGGTGATCCTAAACGGAAGTGTTGCCTAAAAGCGCATAAACTATAATAGATTACCACCTCAAAACACATCAGAAATCCTTTGGTGGATAAGCTGTGGTATTAATAATCGTTTTCCTTTAAAATAACATCGTGGGCTCCGCCCTCTATCAGGCTGGTGGAAGAAACCATGGTGATTCTGGCGGTTTCCTGCAGCTGTTTGATGGAACCGGCACCGCAGCTTGACATGGTGGAACGGATTTTCGACAGCGTTACATCCAGGTTGTCCTTCAGCTTTCCTGCATAAGGAACATAGCTGTCTACACCTTCTTCAAACTTCAGCGTGCTGCTTTCGCCCAAATCATACCGCTGCCAGTTTCTAGCGCGGTTCGAGCCCTCGCCCCAATACTCTTTCACGTAACTGTTTCCGCGTTTAACCTTCTTGTTCGGGCTTTCATCAAAGCGGGCAAAGTAACGCCCCATCATCACGAAATCAGCCCCCATGGCCAGTGCCAGCACGACATGGTAATCATGCACAATGCCCCCGTCCGAGCAGATGGGAACATATACCCCGGTTTTTTGATAATAATCATCTCTGGCCTTTGCCACTTCAATCACTGCGCTTGCCTGACCGCGACCAATACCCTTCTGCTCACGGGTGATACAGATGGAACCGCCGCCAATGCCGACTTTCACAAAGTCCGCCCCGGACTCCACCAGGTATATGAAGCCTTCGCGATCTACCACATTGCCGCCGCCAACCTTTACGGATGAAAAGTTTTCCTTGATATATTGAATGGTTTCCCTCTGATATTCTGTAAAACCATCGGAAGAATCCACACAGAGAATATCCGCCTCTGCATCCAGCAATGCAGGCACACGTTCGGAATAATCCCGGGTATTGATGCCGGCACCAACGATCAGACGTTTTTTGCAATCCAGCAGCTGGTCAGGGTTTTGTTTATGATCGTCATAGTCTTTTCTGAAAACAAGGTATTGCAGGTTCTGGTCCTTGTCGATGATGGGAAGGCTGTTCAGTTTGTACTCCCAGATGATATCGTTGGCTTCGCTTAAGGTGATACCAAGCTGGCCGACAATAAGTTTACTGAAGGGTGTCATAAATTCGGATACTTTCTTATCCAGGGGGTCACGGGTTAACCGGTAATCTCTGCCAGTTACAATTCCCAGAAGCTTTCCGGACGCCGTACCATCTTCGGTAACTGCTATGGTGGAGTGACCTGATCTTTCCTTCATTTCCACCACATCCTTAAGGGTGTGATTTACAGATACATTGGAATCACTGACAACAAAACCGGATTTATGCTTTTTTACCTTTCGGACCATTTCGGTCTGACTGGCAATGGACTGTGAACCGTAAATAAAAGACATCCCTCCGCATTTTGCGAGGGCGATTGCCAGCGTATCATTGGATACGGATTGCATGATAGCTGATACAATGGGGATATTCATTTCTATTTCTGGTTTTTCACCCTTTGAAAATTTTGTAACCGGCACTGAAAGGTTCACGTTAGTTGGTGTGCACTCTTTCGTTGTAAGGTTTGGCAGTAATAAGAATTCACTGAAGGTTCTTGAAACATCCGGATATATGGTAGCCATTTTATTTCCTCCCATCTACATTATCTGAACAGGCCATTCGGTTGATTCATCGGCAGGTTGGTTTTCATTAAATTTTTACTATTCTATATAAAAAACAATGACTTGTCAAATATATTTTTTCCGTGGGGGTTTTCTCAAAAAATGAATAAACCAGAGTAAAGCTCTCTCTGGTTTTTTCTATGATGCGAAAACACTCCCGCTGCAGTATTTATTCGGGAAACCGAGCCACTCCTATGAGAAGAGGGCTTCTACAAAGTCCTTTGGGCTGAAGGGCTGCAGGTCATCAATATGTTCACCCACACCGATAAACTTAACCGGGATATCCAGTTCGGTTTTGATCGACACCACGATGCCGCCCTTTGCCGTACCATCAAGCTTGGTTAAAACCAGCCCGGTTACACCGGAAGCTTCTGTAAAGTTTTTGGCCTGAGAAACAGCATTCTGACCGGTTGTCGCATCCAGCACCAGCAGGGTTTCGATATCCGCATCGGGAAGCTCCCTCTGAATGATCCGGAAAATTTTCTTCAATTCCTCCATGAGGTTTTTCTTTGTATGCAAGCGCCCCGCCGTATCACATACGATCACATCAAAATTTCTGGCTTTTGCCGCGGCAATTGCATCGTATATCACCGCAGACGGATCGGCGCCCTCAGCGTGACGGATCATATCCACACCGGCCCTTTTGGCCCATATTTCCAGTTGATCAATGGCTGCTGCACGGAAAGTATCCCCTGCAGCCATTAAAACCTTTTTGCCCTGATCCTTCAGCACATGACAGATTTTCCCGATGGAGGTTGTCTTACCAACACCATTCACACCGATCACGACAATGACCGAGGGCTTTGTGCCAAGCTTCAGCGTTGCCTCGTCAGAGCCGAGCATCGAAGCTATCTCTTCCTTTAAAAGACCTTTCACCTCTGTCGCGCGTGTAACCCTTTCCTTCTTCACCCTGTCTTTCAAATTTTGAATGATACGAAGGGTTGTCTCCACGCCCACATCGGAGGTGATCAGGATCTCTTCCAGTTCCTCAAACAGATCTTCATCGATTTTACCCATGGAAACCAGTACCTGGTCTATCCGATGGGTAATACTGTCCCTGGTTTTTTTCAGCCCGTCCTTCAGTTTATCAAAAAAGCCCATATTTCAGCCCTCCCGGTTTGTATCGGTATTCTAAACTTATCACACTTGTTGGCAAGAACACTGAAAACCTGTTACACAGCGTTCTGGTTATTCGGATCACCTAATTTCAGTGAAAGCACTGAAGATATGCCATATTCCTGCATGGTGACCCCATACAGCGCGTCCGAGCTTTCCATGGTACCCTTTCTGTGGGTGATCACGATAAATTGGGTTGTCTTTGTAAATTTACGGATATAATCTGCGAACTTATACACATTGGCATCATCCAGTGCGGCCTCTATTTCATCAAGGACGCAAAACGGTGCGGGGCGCATCTTCAAAATAGCAAACAGTATGGCAATGGCTGTCATAGCGCGCTCCCCGCCGGAGAGCAGCAGCATGTTCTGAAGCTTTTTTCCAGGTGGCTGGGCAATGATATCAATACCACATTCCAGCACATCATCGGGGTTTTCCAGAACCACTTCCGCCCTTCCGCCATCAAACAGCTCCCGAAATACCTGGTTGAAATTCTGGTTGATCCGCTGAAATTCCTCCAGAAACTGACGTTTCATGATGGATAGCATTTCATGGATCACCCGGTTCAACTTTTCCTCGGAACTGACCAGATCTTCCTTTTGCTTTGACAGGAACTGATGCCTTTCCTTTGTTTTGCTGTAGTCTTCGATGGCTGATACATTCACCGGACCAAGCTCGCGGATGGCCGCCTTCAGTTCGTTGATGCGGGCTTGTGTCTGCCGGATGTTATGAATTTCCTTTCTATATTCTGCCGCTGTTCCAAAGGTTAATTCATATTCATCCCAAAGCCTGTTCTGTAGCGCTTCCAGCTCGGCTGTCAGTCTGGTTTTTCTGACCTCCAGCTTTCCATATTCCTCCTGCAGAATGCGGATGGTATCATTGAAAGAGGTGATGGCATCCACCATTCCCGAAACCTCTGTTTCGAGGATGAGGACTTCTTCCTGTAAACCTTCGAGCTTCAGATTTTTTCCGGTTTTTATTTCATCCTGGCCCTTGATTTTTTCCCGGATGCTGAGGATCTCGGATTGCAGGGCTTCCATTCGCTCCTTGTTCCTGGCTTTATCCTCGATACGTTTTTGGATGGATTCAACCAAAAGCAGCTTCTCCTCATTCATATGCGCAATAGCTTCCCTGGTTTGCTCCTGGCTTTCCAGCACCGAATTCACAGAAACCTTGTAATCGTTAATATCTGCGTGTATCTCATCCCGCTTCGCCTGCTCTTCCTTGCTTTTTAACTGATTCTCTTCGATGGTGACTTTCAGCTGGGCAATATTCTCTTCAATGGATGAAAGCCGCTTTTCCGCCTCCTGAATCTCCTGTTTACAGGACGATATATAGCTATCCAGCTCGTTCTTCTCAGCCTGAAGCATGTCCTGTCTGGCTGCAAACCCCTTGATATTGTCCTGCAGCCCAAGAACCCTGTGCTCTTCTCGCAGCACCGTCAGTTCAAGATCCTGCAGCTCCTTCTGGAGCGCCCTGAGGTTTTCTTCCATTTCCTGAAGGTATTTTGATTGTTGAACGCATTCGCTTTCCAATTGTTCCTGGTGGCTTGACAGGGCTTCGATTTTATCATCCAGTTCACGCAGGATACGATTTCTGCTAAGCAGGCTTGAGGATTTGGACGGCTGACTTCCGCCCGTCATCGAACCACCTGGGTTCAGCACTTCCCCGTCAAGGGTTACTACTCTGAAGCTGTAGCCGTATTTCTGCGATATAGCAATGCCATCATCAATGGTTTTCGCGATGGCAGTTCTTCCCAGAAGGTTAGAAAGGATACCCTTGAAAACGGGCTCGCACTCGATCATCCCGGACGCTGTCCCCAGATAACCCGGCTCGGCTTCAAGCTTTTTCTGTATTCCCTGCTCCAGATCTCTCGGCTTTACGGAGGATATGGGCAGGAATGTCGCGCGTCCCAGGTTGTTTTCCTTTAAATATCGAATGGCATTTTTGGCTGTATATTCATCCTTTACGACGATGTTCTGCAGCGCTGCCCCAAGAGCCACTTCGATGGCTGTTTCAAAGCGTTCCCTGACGTGGATTAACTGCGCCAGTGCACCGTGAATACCGTCCCCAAGCTGTCTGTTTTCACGGCAGGCCTGAAGAATGGACCTGACGCTGTGGCTGTAACCCTCCAGACTGTTTTCCATGTCTTTGAGCACCTTGCGGCGGGATTTTAATGCCTGTAACTCGGCAAGGCATTTATTCTGATCACTGCGTAGCGTTTCAAGCTGCTTTTTTCCTGTTTGAAGCTCGCCTTCGTTCTTTGCTGCAGCTTCCTTTTTTTGGGTTAAGTTGTCCTTTTGCCTGCGCAGCTCGTTTCTGGCCTCTTCAAGCTGCATGCTCTCCTTGTCCCTGTCGAGCATGGTTTTGCGGATTTCACCCTCCACCTTCTGCTGCCTCGCTTTAAACGCTTCCTGCTCATTCTTCAGGCTGTTCAGGCGGGTACGGCATTCGGAAAGATCGTCCAGCTTGTCCATGACCTCCTGCTTCATCAGTTCGATGCGGCGTTCGCCTTCATCCAGCCGTGCAATAACCTCTGCCAGCTTTTCTTCAGCTTCGGTAAGCAGTCGGGTGAAATTTGCCTGATCCCGGTCCAGATTTGCCAGGCGCCTGTTCCGTTTTTCGATGTCTGCATCCATCGTTGTGATACGGCTTTTAGTGCCCTCTATGTCCTGGTTTGCAGCCGTATTACTGGATTCTATATGACTAATTTTTTCTTCGTTGATCGAGATCTGGTTTTCCAGCCGTCCGGTGTCCCTGTCCAGATTGAAAAGCTCTTCTCGAAGCAGCTCCAGTTGCTTTTTCAGCCTGTCCAGCTTTTCTGTCTTGTCCCGGTTTTCCTGCTTCTTTTTCTCCAGAGCCTCATTTTCTTCTTGAATATTCTGCTGAACACCCTGAAACTGAGAGTCGATTTCATCAATCTTCTCCTGGCTTTTTGCAATGCTGTCCAGATAAAGGCTGACATCAAGATCCTTCAGCTCGGTGCTGAGCTCGAGGTACTGCCTGGCCTTTTCAGCCTGCTCACGCAGGGGTTCCAATTGGGAGCCCAACTCCAGAATAATATCTTCTATACGAAGCAGGTTCTGACGGGTGCTTTCCAGCTTGCGCTCGGCTTCGATTTTCCGTACCTTGTACTTCATAATCCCGGCTGCTTCTTCAAAAATAGCGCGCCGATCCTCGGAGCGGTTGCTGAGAATTTCATCGATTCTACCCTGCCCGATGATGGAATAGCCTTCCTTGCCTACACCGGTATTCATGAAAAGCTCATGAACATCCTTCAGGCGGCAGGCTGTTTTGTTAATGAAATACTCGCTTTCCCCCGAACGGTATACCCTCCGGGAAACAGAGACCTCGGTGAACTCGAGCGGAAGGGATTTGTCTGAATTGTCTATTGTAAGGGTGACCTGTGCAAAGCCGACGGGCTTGCGGTGCTGTGTGCCCGCAAAAATAACGTCCTCCATTTTATTGCCGCGCAGCGATTTTGCGCTCTGCTCGCCCAAAACCCACCGAACCGCATCGGAAATATTACTTTTTCCGCTTCCATTCGGGCCCACGACGGCGGTGAGGCCTTTGTTGAAATGAAGATTTATTTTATCGGCAAAGGACTTAAACCCCTGCATTTCAATTGATTTTAAAAACAAAACTGTCCACCCCGGATATCTCTGGCTTTTCAGAGTTTTTTCCAATGCTGCATCTGATACCCGCAAAGGCATATACGCCTGCAAAATCAGATGAACAACACACCTATTTTATCATAAAACAAGGTTAAAGCAACAGAGTTATCTGTAGCTCTGAGGATATGAGCCTCTCGCTAGCTTTACCGGATTATATACAGTCTCCCTAATCAAATCTATTATCCGGTAACAGCCATGAGACCAGCAGGCACAGCATATCTGCATAACAACGAGAATGATTTATCAAATACCTATAGACCCTTATTTAAAAATTTACGAAAAAATGCAGGGGTTATCCCTGCATTTTTTATTTCTCATAATATA
>JAGOJH010000075.1 GCA_017995215.1 Thermoclostridium sp. | reverse complement strand
AAGACATGAGAAAGCTTTCCGGAAGCAGGGTTGAGTGAAATATCCTGGCAATCAGGAATCGCACAACTAACAGGGATGATATGGTTACAGGGGGTTCAGGTTTTCTGAACCCCTTTTTTTCATTTACAGTATCAGGCAGATGCTGAAACTTTCTACGTGAAATGTACCAAACTGCTTGAATGTCAAAGTAAAAGCGCCCAGGTTTCACAAGGGTTTCAGAGGTTTTTTATCAAATGTTTAAGGCTACTTTTGAAGTGGTATAAAATAGTAAAAGAATCATCTTATTAACATATGATTCGCAGAGGGGTTATAACCCAAATAGTATTTTAAATATATACTTGTTTTTCAAGATATTCATTATCGTACCTGGAATTGTTATTGACAAATACGTGCAAATCGAATTTTTTTAGCCTTACACAGGCTTTTGATGATAAGGAGGTAGAGTGTTGAAAACATTTATACTTAGGTTGCTTAAACTTCTGAACGTAAATTCAATCAATAAAAAGTTTTCATTCTCTGTTATTACTATGTTTGTTATATTAATAGGCATAACAACTTTTCTTAATTCGCAATTTGATAAGTACAAAAGTGAAAAAGATATCATCAATAATTGTAATACATATGCAGAACTTGCAGCCTTATCGTTAACGGATCCAATGTGGAATTTTAATCAAACCGGAATAAAAGATGGGGTTGACTCCTTATTTAACGTTCCGGAAGTTTATATAGTAGTGGTAACCGATCAGGAAAATAAGGAGATATATAAAAGGTCCGCTGATGACATAAACTTGGAAAAAGCGGGATTAGTCAGTGCGGTCAGAGATATAGAAAAAGACGACGATAAAATTGGTGCTATTGAAGTAAAAGTCACACGTTATTATGAGAGCCAGAAGATACGCGTTGGGATTCTCAGAGATATTATGCAGAATATAGTCATTATTGCCTTGCTGTTCATATTGATTACATTTGTTTCAAAGGCTGTAACCAAGCCGCTTAAGGAATTGATATCCGTATCGGAAAAAATATCTGCCGGTGATTATAGCTGTAGAGCCAGCGCAAATTCAAATGATGAAGTCGCTATATTATCAAATCAGTTCAACAATATGGCAGAGAATATCAGCAATGCGATGTCAGACCTGAAGGAAACCAGTTCAAGCCTTGAATCTTATGTATCAAAGCTTAAAACCACATATTCGAAGATGAGTGAAATATCAACGAATGTATCATCATCTTCATCGGATGTTGCATCATCGACAGAAGAACTGAATGCAACCATAGAAGAAATTGCGTCGAATGCAAATATGATTTCGCAAGTTGTTACGGGGGTTTTTGAAACTTCCAAGGCTACAAATAAAAAATCTGACGAAATAGCGGAGATAACAAAAAACAGTAAATTTGTAATTGAAAGTACGATTAAAAAAATTAACTCCGTTGCAGGAGCGTTTCAGATGATTGAAAATAAGGTAAGAGAGCTAAATAAGCAAAGCTCCGAGATCAAGAGCTTTACAGACAAAATTTCCAGTATTGCAAATCAGACGAACCTCATTTCCCTGAATGCTGCGATCGAAGCTGCCCGTGCCGGCGAATTAGGAAGAGGCTTTTCAGTAGTTGCTGATGAAGTAAGAAAATTATCAGATCAGTCAACAGCAGCTGTAAGTGAGATAAACCGTTTGGTCCATAACATTGATATAGGAATAAAGGAAACAGTACGCTCTACAGAGATAGGAAGCAGGGAGGTAAAAGATGGAGTGAAGTTTACTGAACAAGCAGGGGAAGCTCTGGATAAAATTGACGAATCAATTAATGGAGCAATATTAATGATAAGAAAAATTGGTGAAATGTCAAAAGAAGCTGATGTTGGTGTTAGAAACGTTGCGGATAGCTGCGAAGAATTTGCAAAAGCGATTGAACATGTGGTCGTATCGTCACAAGATCTTTCAAACCTGGCGGTTGAATTAAATGCGAATACTATAGAAGCATGAAGATTGCCGTTAACAATTGTTTATTCACATTAAGACAGCATCGAATGAACATGGGATTATATGTAGGGAAAAAATAAATTATTTTTTCAGGAGGGAAAGGTATGAAATCTTATGTCAAAATTTTATCATTAACACTGGTAATGTGTTTAATTCTGGTTTTATTCCCCGGTTGCAAGCAGAAAACCGGCAATGGCGATACTGTTTCGAAAGATACCACGCCAACAGTTACGCCTGCAGCACAGACGCCAGTACCACCATCTGATACCGGCACGTCAAACGGAGTAGACATCTCTGTAAGCCTTCCGATTATTCCTCCATTAGTTTTCGAGGATAAAACAGGTCCTGTAATTGATCTGGTTAACGCTATGGCAGCCGAGTATAAAGAAGGAAAAATCACTTTTGATGTTTTTCCAATGGCCCGTTCAATAGAAAATGTTTTCAGCGGAAAGGCAGATTGCCACTATCCTTTTATTAAGAATCATGATATTCAGGACAGTGACGATAAATTCTACTATACTACAGATTATGGAAAAGTCATTTTTGTACTTTATACAAACAGAAATGTCAAGGATTTGACACCCCAAAACATTCACGATGAGAAATTTAAAATTGAAATACAACAAGGACATAAAGAGTATCTTGGCGACTTCCCTGAATCAGACATCCCAGCAGGGTTGCAAAAGGCAAATTCAAATCGTATTGATGGGTTTATTTGCACGATGGATACTGGTGACCCAATCATGAAACAAATGCAGCTGGCAGATTTAAAAAGACACGAGTTTGATACCTTTAACGTATCTATGGTCTTTTTAAAGAATGATGCAGGAAAACAAAAATCTGAAATAATGACTTCACTTCTTAAGAAATTAAAAGATAACGGAACCTATGATAAGATCATGGGAGCAATTAATTCAGCAGAAGTATTTGTTCCGGATGCGGAATAAGTGAAGTGGATTATTAGATTTTGGTTTTAACATAATGGTTGATATTGCATAACATTTTAAGAAGCGGGTTTCATATTGAGACCCGCTTCTTGCTGGTAGTGCGCCCTTTAACAGTGGAGTTTTTTGTGTTCATTGCAAGCAAATGCTTCTGTTGCTATAATGGGGACAAAGTAGTACCTTGGTTCATGGAGGAAGAGTGGATTTTTTCAGCTATCTTAAACAGGATTTACATATCAACCTGAACGATCAACAGGTAGAAGCGGTGAAGGCTGCAGACAGACGGATTTTGCTCGAAGCCTGTCCTGGCAGCGGAAAGACAACGACTTTGGTTGTACGCATTGCCTATCAGATTCTGTGCCGCAACGTAGGTGCGGCGGGCATGCTGACGCTGACCTTTAGCCGCGCTTCTGCAAAGGATATGGAAAGAAGGTTTGCTGCTTTGTTTAGCAGTCTGATCCCACAGCCGGTTCACTTTTCCACCATCCACAGCTTTTGTTACCGATTCCTTTATTTTTGCCAGAAAAAACGGCTGCTGACCGTACCAGAGCTCATTGAGAAAGACAATTACAGCGGAAAATCAAAAATACTACGCAGCCTTTTCTTTGAAATCAATCAGGAATACCCAGGAGAAGATCAAACGGAACAGTTATCCAACGAGATCAGTTATGTCAAGAATAAATTGATTGAGCCCGAGCAGCTAAAATCGGATTTTGAGAATTTTCCAATGATTTTCCGCCATTACGAAGCCTATAAACGGGAAAAACAACTGATCGATTTTGATGACATGCTGTCCATGACTTATGAACTCCTTCAGAAGAACAGGGAGCTCTACAGAGAATATGGTGTTTTTCCTCAGGTGCTTGTAGATGAAGCTCAGGACACCTCGCTGCTTCAGCACAGGATTATTGAAGAGCTGTCCAGGGAAGGGAGCCTGTTCATGGTGGGGGACACCGATCAATCCATCTACGGCTTCCGCGGCGCAGAGCCGGATTACATCGTGAACATCCGGGATTTGTATCCCGATGCCAAAATTCTGCGGTTGGAAACCAATTATCGGTCTTCGGGAAAGATTGTTCAGCTTTCCAATCAGTTTATCTGCCAAAATGTTTCCAGACATCAAAAAAACATGTCTACCGGCAATGAAACAGGGGAGATGCCTGCTGTTTTTAATCTGAAAGATATGGAGGAACAGCTTCAAAAGGTGATGCAGCTTGTCGAGGCAGAACCCTTTAAAACAGCCGTGCTATACAGGAAAAACCTTTCCGGGCTGCCGATCGCCTGGGAATTGATACAAAGAGGAATTCCATTTTATATCCGTGAAGATTATTCAAGCTTTTTCAGACATTTTGTTGTCGCCGATGTTTTTTCTTTTTTCAGTTTTGCCGAGAACCCCTGCGATCTTGAAAGCTTCCGAAAAATCTACTATAAGATGGGGGCTGCCTTGTCCAAAAACGATCTGCGAAAGGCAGAGAAGAGTCTGGATAGTTCTTCAGATTTAAAGAAGCACCAGCAATCCGACATTCTAACGCTGCTGTTAAGGCTGAACCACCACAGAAAGCATGCGGCCGGACATCTTGTGCGGATTCGCAGGGGCATGAACAGGATCTTGCGTTCCAATCCCTGGCAGGCGCTTGAGGTGATGGAAGAGGAACTGCAATATGGGGATTACCTGAAGCGAAATACAGGATATGTTCATGTGTTTCATACACTGAAGCACTTCGCCCGGAACACAAAGACCCTGGAGGAGTTTAAAACCCGGATGCGAACCTTGAAGAACGGGATCGATCATTACTATAGCAAAGCAGCCGCTGACGCGGTGCATTTGCTAACGCTGCATGGCAGCAAGGGGCTGGAATTTGACAATGTCATTGTTGTAGATTTGATAGAAGGCTGGTTTCCAGACGAAAATTCCCTTGATGACCTCAATGCCGGAAACAGAAAAGCCTATGAAGAGGAAGTACGGTTGTTCTATGTGGGCGTTACCCGGGCAAAGAAAAAGGTTTTCCTGCTGTCACCCCGAAAGGTGGAAGGCGGGAAAGTGATGCAGTCACGTTTTATCCGGCAGTTTATTCATTTTGAAAAAGCCGAAGAGCTGGGTGAAGGGCAGATCGTCCACCACACTAAATTCGGAGAGGGCGTTGTGAAGCACTGCGAAGATGGTGTGGCGGAGATCCTTTTTAACAGATACGGCTACCGCAAGCTATCCGTCACGGTTTGTATGGAATCTGGAATGCTTAAAACCGATTAGCATTGAAGCTGATGGCATTGCTACGCTTCCAGGTTTCGCCTTCTGCCTTGAGCCTCTATAAATTGTATAGTCTTTCCTTCAGCGATGTTCACTTTTTGATCAAACTCTTTTTTTTGTTCATCCAAAGGTTGAAAACAGTATGGATTTTTTTTCAGGAAATCCTTAAGCTCATTATAATTCAAATGTATCATCTCCCTCATTCACTATTCCCTATTAATATATGAAACAAGCAGTAAATGGTTCAATCATCTTTTCATTTACAGGATAAACGTTTTGTTTGGAATCATTGAAATTCATCAATCAGGTGAAGTAAAGCTATATTTTGAAGCCTCGCCTGTTGACCAGATTTATTATTCATGCTATGAATAACGCATAATATAAAATTATGTGCAATAACATGCATATTCATTGACAGTTGATGTAATGTGGTATAAACTGTTAAATGAGGTGATACCATGTTTGTTTTCTCATATAGCTACACGCCTTATATTGCTGTAATCGGTGATATTGTCAGTTCAAAAAGAATACCCGAGCGCAAGGAAATACAGGACAAGCTAACCAGCCTTCTGAATGACATAAACAAAGCTTATCCTCGCAACATAGCATCTCAGTTTATGATCACGTTGGGAGATGAGTTTCAGGGTTTGCTTCATACTGGGGACAATGTGCTGGAAATGCTTGAAACCATTGAGCGTGAAATGCATCCGGTTAAAATGCGTTTTGGTATCGGTGTGGGAGGGATCACAACGGACATAAACCCGGAAGTACCTTTGGGTGCAGATGGGCCGGCATACCATCATGCCCGCAGAATGATTCAGGAACTGAAATCTGCAGAAAAAAAGAAGATGGAATCCAAGCTAAACATGAAAATAGAGATAGAGACATACCCCGAGATAACCGAGCTTGTAAATACCATTTTTACTTTAAATACGGTTCTGAAGGAAAAGTGGACAGACCGGCAAAGACAAATCATCGGTGAATACCTGAAAAGCGGCGGAACACAAAGCGATACGGCAAAAAAGCTTGATATTCACCAATCAAACGTACAAAGAGCACTGGCGGGAGCGGATTTTTATGCCTATCATCGGGCCATTGGCACAGTGACAAAAATCTTATCCGGAATCGGGGAAAAGAAGGATGTTTAAGGTTATATTCAGCTACTTTCTGCTGGTACATATCCTGGGTGATTTTTATTTTCAAAGCGACAAACTGGCAGAAAAGAAAAAAAACAAATACAGGTTTGTTTTGCTGCATGGGCTGATTTATTTGATCGTAGCATTTTTATGCGCACTACCGTTCTGGTCCCCGCCTGTGTTCGTTTCGGCAGGAATCCTGTCGGTATTTCACTGGTTGGTTGACAGCATGAAATACCTGTATGTTAAAAAGGCAAAACGAGAACAAAGCACTTCTATCTATATCACCGACCAGCTTATCCATCTCGGATGCATGGCAGTGGTGGCCTCGCTGTTCCTTTATCAGGGGCTTGGCTTCAGTTTTTACCCCGGGCTGGACATTTTTTTTCATTCAATGCAGATCAATACATTTGCAATCCTGCGATGGGCCGGATTGATCCTGATGATGGTGAAGCCTGCAAATATTACAATCAAACAGCTGGTAAACAAGTACAAGCCACGGGAAGATACGCTGTTTAACACCAGTAAAACCGGAGCTCTCATTGGTTCTCTTGAAAGAATGATCATGCTGCTGATGCTAAGTGTGGGGCAATATGCGGCCATAGGCCTGGTTCTTACCGCCAAATCCGTTGCGCGGTATAACAAAATCGCCGAAGATAAAAACTTCGCTGAATATTACCTTCTTGGAACACTGCTGAGTGTGTTATACGCTATTGCGGTATACTTTGTGTTTACATAAACCTACGACTCGAAACGGTATGCAGCAATACCTGAAACGAAACCAGCTGTATGAATAAATCATCAAAATTAGATCGAACTTGATGCTTGTTTTTTAGCATATGATCGTAATATGAATGTATTTACGCATGATCTGTCTGATTTTTCTCTTTTTGCTCATTCATTTTCGCTATCAGTTTAAATGCCAGTTCGTATTTATAAACTGACTTGTGCTGGGTGGTAAACTTAAAGCGGTATAAATTGTCTTCATAATAAAATTCAAACTTGTTGTTGTTCTGAACATTTACCCCGGTGATACGATCGATGGGGAATACATAATTATCGCCCCTTTCAGGCGTAAAAACAATCCGGTCGAAAAACAGCTCCACCTTGCCCAGCCAATAATACTGGCGCAGCTTTCCGCGACGCTTTCCGGTGAATAGTTTGGTTTTAACGTCTGAAAACAAAACCTTTTCACCGCAGATGTATTCGCTTTGCGAAAAGAGGTCATTCAGCCATGAAGACTGCCAATCACTCCAGGTTTGCGGGTTCAGGAAGTATGGTTCGTCTTTGGTGGAAAAGTAGCCGTATTCGTCATAATCCACTGCATATCCGCAATGAGTGCAGGAAAGGGTGTTTCCATGACTGTACAGTGAGCATAGGTTTTTGCAGCGTGGGCAAACCACCAGGAACATGTCCAGATACTCGGCAAGGTTTTTCCCCTTGAAGAGAACCCTGTTTTTTTCCTGCCAATGATATTCGTTCACATGAATGCCATCGACAACTTTCTGGTAAATCTCATCGACAGACATTTCTTTGATCTGCTCCGGCGTTAACAGAAGGCTGTAATTCAGGTTGATATGGCCGCTTCTTGAACTTCTGGCCCATCTTGGCTTTGTCAGCCCTGCACCTTCCATCGCCGTTGCAACAACCGGAACCTTCAGGCTTTTAATCAATTTCGCGGTGGGATAGATAACCTCAATGTTTTTCAGATCCCAGTTTCGTGCGCCTTCCGGGTAAAGCCCGATCACACCGTTGTTTTTAATAACGCTGAGGATGGCACGAATGGTGGTGGAATCAGCGATCTGCTTTGCTTTTGGAATGCCGCCTACAAGCTTGAAAACCTGCCTTAACCAGAAATGGCGGAAATGGGCGTCGGAAATAACAAAATAAACCGGGTCCGGTACACCCATGGAGAGAATAAACGGATCCCAGGTGCCTACATGGTTGCTGATGATGATATACGGGGGCTTTACATCCCTGATTTGCTCATTATAAATTCTAACATGAAATCGCTTCAACAGATAATTGCCAAATGTATTTCTTAACAAGTTATTAAACCATTTGCTGTAATAATATTGTCTGGATGCCATGCTTTGTCCCCCATGTCAAACATAATCTGAAATGTTCCTGATCATTTTATCAAACCTGTGCGATAAAGTCCATTTATTCCGGGAAAAGAAGGCAGGAGGAGGACAAGGGATGGTGAAGTCTGGCAAAACATAGCCCTGTTTTTTATGAAAATATTCCATTGTTTCTATATGTCATCAAGGTTATAATTTTTACAGACTCTTCACCTGCCAACTCGGAAAACAGGAAAAAAAGGAGGAATACCATATGCCAATACTGGACATGCCGCTGAATCAGCTGAAAACTTATAAGGGAAGGAACCCAAAACCCTTTGATCATGAAGAATACTGGAAAAGAGCCCTGGATGAAATGAACAATACCGATCCCCAGACCGAAATCATACCAGCCGGTTATCAGAATCCGGTTGCTGAATGCTTTGACCTGTATTTTACCGGGGTAAAGGGAGCAAGAATCCATACAAAGCTGCTAAAGCCAAAATGGACCTCAAACCCTCAGCCGGCACTGCTTCAATTTCACGGGTATTCCATGGACAGCGGAGATTGGCAGAGCAAATTCGGGTATGTTTCCTCCGGTTTCACCGTTGCTGCAATGGATTGCAGAGGCCAGGGCGGTATATCCGAAGATAAGGGAGGGGTGTTGGGGAATACCCTTCAGGGGCATATTATCCGTGGTCTGGACGATCCCAACCCGGATAACCTTTTGTACAGGCAGATCTTTCTGGATACCGCCATGCTGGCAAAAATAGTCATGAACCTGCCCTATGTGGATGAAACCCGTGTAGGCGCAATGGGTGGTTCTCAGGGTGGTGGACTGACCCTTGCCTGTGCATCTCTGGTTCCTGAAATCAAACGGCTTGCTCCGGTTTTCCCGTTCCTCAGCGATTATAAACGGGTATGGGAGATGGACCTGGCCAAGGACGCCTATGTTGAGCTGGCACAGTACTTCAGGCGTTTCGATCCTCGCCACCAAAGAGAAGAAGAACTTTTCACAAAGCTTGGATATATTGATATCCAGTTTCTAGCTGATAGAATAAAGGGAGAGGTGCTAATGGCAACGGGCCTGATGGACAACATATGCCCGCCATCCACCCAGTTTGCAGCATACAACAGGATCACCTCTCATAAGAAGATGGAGATATATCCGGATTTCGGTCATGAAGGCCTGCCAGGGTTTGATGATATGATTTATCAGTTTATGGTGGGCATGTAAGAAAAAAAGCAGCAATATTAAATGAAAAAAGCTGAACCTAATTTTAATGAAACTCTAATACATCGTAAAGGGAGCCTTAATATTGTGATTGTACAATAACCATTGTAAGGTCAAAGCAATTCAAAAATTATGGAGGTGCAATCATGATAACCCTTGAACAGGTGGATCAATTAAGAAAAAGAACAAACTGCAGCTATGAGGAGGCGAAAGCCTTATTGGAAAGACATAACGGCGATGTCCTCGAAGCGATTGTTGAATTTGAAAAAGGCAAGCATACTAAAAGCTACAACAATTATAACGGCTGCTGTGATAACAATGAATGGAAGAAAAGGGGCGGAGAGTTCTGGCAGAAGTTCAAGGAACTCATTCATAAGGGTTTTGAAAACAAGGTGGTCGTTGAGGACAAAAACGGAGTTATATTGAACCTGTCTGTTAACATCCTGCTCCTGTTGTTCATTTTCATTCCGTATATCACCCTTCCCGCACTGTTATTGCTTTTAGTATTGGGCTATAAAGTCAGCGTAAAAAAGGTTGAGGGAAAAGAGTTTAACATTTCTTCCATGGTACGCGATGCAGCTGACAGGTTTACCGGCAGGGCGCAACAGCAGCCTCAGGCCAGCCAGCCCGCTCAAACACCGAATGTACCGGCTGAAGTAAAAAAAGACGACTACAACGAGATGACCATTGAGTAAAAAAGGTTTTTTCCTGCAAAACGGTATAGAGTCCTCCTGTATAGCCTACAGGAGGATTTGTCACTATATCGGTTATTCGCTCCCAGGCTCATTGCAGTGATTTTATGCTCCAAAGTATCCTATCTGACTTTGGTATGGTATGATAGGGAAAGAAGAACATTTTTCCATTTATTCTTCGGAACACAGTGTGAAATGAGCAATGAAACCGATTTCACGGGGTAGTCCTGAAAATGGATGAAGAGGCGGCAGGTTAAAACAATACCCAGGGAGGAATAACATGGCTGAAAAAATATTAGTGGTGGAAGATGAAAGCAAAATAGCACGTTTCCTTGAGTTGGAGCTGAAGCATGAGGGATATGAGGTAGAACTGGCCTTTGATGGACGGGACGGTCTTGAAAAGGCCTTAAGCGGAAATGTCGATCTGGTTATTTTGGATCTGATGCTTCCCATGCTCAGTGGGCTTGAGGTTCTGCGGCGCATCCGAAAAACCTCCGATTTGGCCGTGATCATGCTCACCGCGAAGGATGATGTCTCTGACAAGGTCGGTGGGCTGGACAGCGGTGCGGATGATTATGTTACAAAGCCCTTTGCAATTGAAGAACTGCTGGCCAGAATACGGGTAGCCCTGAAGAGAAAGGGGCATAATGGCAAAAAGGCTGAAGAAGAAGTGCTGGAAGCAGGCACGCTGATCCTGAACAAAACCAGTCATAAGGTAACCTGCAACGGTGAGGAAATTCCGCTATCCAAAAAGGAGTACGATCTGCTGGAATATATGATGGAAAACCGCGGCATTGTGCTCACCCGTGAAAAGCTGATTGAAAAGGTCTGGGGCTATGATTATTACGGAGATACCAATGTCACCGATGTATATATCCGGTACCTGAGGGCAAAGGTTGACCAGAAATACAACCTTTCCTACATCAAAACCATCCGTGGAGTGGGGTATATTTTTGAAGACAAGGAATGAACCACAGAAACTGAATAACAGGCTGATTTTTTTTCAGAGAAGAAACAACAAACCGGCTGCAGCCGTTGAGAACCAGGCAGCAAATTCAAGATCCGATCCGCGCAAAATCCAGCAAACGCTGAAAAAACAACAACAGGGCATGCAAAACAGAAATTTTCAGCCCGGGCCGGTCCAAAGCGCCAGGAAGCCTGTAGGGGCTGAAAGGTCTGCTCAGACGGAGCAAAGCTCCCAAAACCAACGCCCTGTTCAAAACCAGCAAGCTTCAGCGCTAAATACCCGGATGACACAGGGTATGCGCAGGCGTGCCATGAAAAAGGCCGGGTTTTCTATGAGCCGCCGTATATCGGCCTCTTACATCCAAATGGTGGTAGATTCTTTTTTATCCTTCCTTGTTTTAATGCTGATTGTATATATCGCGTATCATTCTTTCGTGCTGGCCCTGGATGTGAAGCAGATATCCGAAGATATCAGCATGACCCAATCGATGCAGGAAACAATTTATGAAATTGCTATGCAAAGGGATACCGAGCTCGCCCTTTCCGACACATCGGGTGAGATTCTCGTCAACACCTTCGGCCAGTGGCAAAAGCCTTATGAAAGGCTGCCGATATGGTTTTACCGTCGCGGCAATGCTGTTTTCATCATGATCCAAAATTGGGTCAGCAGAACCGAGGGCATATTCACCATCAATGTTTTCAGAGATATTACACCCATTCTGACAGAGCTTGTGGTTCTTTTCAGCTTCGTTGTCTTTCTGGGTGCCTTAGTGGTGCTGACAATCTACCTCAGGGGGCGCTCTGTAACCAGGAATGTGCTTTACCCCATTGCAGAGGTCACAAGAATGACGAAGGAGATCACAGGTCAGAACCTGAACCTCAGGATGAATGTGACCAACGCGAAGGACGAACTGAAAGAGCTGATCATTACCTTTAACGGCATGATGGATAGAATTGAAACCGCCTATAACAAGCAGAACCAATTTGTTTCCGATGCGTCCCATGAACTGAGAACCCCCATTTCAGTCATTCAGGGCTATGCCCGCATGCTTGAAAGGTGGGGAAAGGAGGATCCCGAGGTTTTACAGGAATCCATCGAAGCCATCCGCAACGAATCTGATAATATGAAGGAGCTGGTGGATAAACTGCTGTTTATCGCCAGAAACGACAAAGACACGCTGATTTTGACGAAAGAAAATTTCTCATTAAGTGAAATGATGGAAGAACTGGTGAAGGAAACAAAAATGGTTGATGAACAGCACACCATCGAGGGATCTGTGGAGTCGGAAATTGATATTTTTGGCGACAGAAACCGAATCAAGCAGGCCATGCGCATCTTTGTTGATAATGCTCAGAAATACACCGAGCCTGGTAAAACGATTTCCATCAGCCTGAAAAAAGAAGAGAAAACAGCCATTCTCTCTGTGAAAGATTCCGGATGCGGTATTACTGCGAAGGATCTGCACAACGTGTTTGACCGTTTTTTCCGTGCCGATGAGTCCAGGGATCGCAACAAAGGCGGTCATGGACTGGGCCTTTCCATTGCAAAAATCATTGTTCTGCGCCATGGCGGAAAGATTAACGTTAGGAGCAAAGTGGACGAAGGCAGTGTTTTCTCGATTATTCTAAATATTGAACCGAAGGCTGATAAAACCAGTGTGCAATAGCTTTGTTTGACAGAATATTACATATGCAGTACAATAACAGCATAGATGGTGCTTGCGCATTCGAACATCTTACTACCTTAACAGGAGCGTGTTCCTATGAGAGCCTTCAAACAATCAAAATACAACCCATCCAAATCTTTCTTTCTTATTGGACTTATGCTTATGATCCTGTGCTCATGCACAATGGGTCAACCCTTCCAAGTGATGGATTCAGCTATTATAAACCAATCGCAAAATGGTATGTCCAATGAAATTACAGTAATTCCTGAAGATACGTCTGAAACACTTTCACAAATCAGTCTAACCGGCATTCATTCCGTTGAGGTGATTGATAACGATGAAAACGGATTATACGAAGCTCTGGCTGTTGAGGTTGAAGTGCTTGCAGACAGTGAGGAAACGGCCTCCTTTGAAGCTTTTCTGCTTTCATCCGATGGCAGCTTTATCGATCGCGGGAACCTTATACCCGATTCGCAGATTCAGACGGCAACCAATATTACCCACAAATATCTGCAGCAAGGGGTGCAAAGGCTTCGTTTTTATTTTAACGGGCGAGCAATCCGCAACTCAAAGACAGACGGTCCATATATAGTTCATGTTAAGGTTTCGGACAATACCAATCAGGAACCGCTGGAGATTAAGACAGAGCCATATCTCGCCAATGATTTTCAGGGGCCACTGGCTGAGAATATCATCGTCTCAGAATCCATGGCAGACACCGACTACGATGGGCTTTGCAATGAACTGGTCATTCAGGTGGAAATGGATGTCCTGGTGCCCGGAAATTTTTGCGTTTCCGGTTCTCTTTTTGCTGGTGATATGGCAGTAGGGCACACGGATGTAGAAAAGACGTTAAGGAAAGGTCGCAATACCATTCAAATGAAGTTCGATGGAAGGGCGCTGCGCAGTCTGGAAGCCAATGGTTCCTGCCAGGTTTATATCACGATACACGATGGCTATTACAGTGAAAATATCGAATATGAAACCAAATCATACCTTTATTCAGACTTTCAGCAGACACAAGCTTTTTTTGCAGGTGATATCACTGAAAGTCCGGTGGATTCCGATGGTGATGGACAGTACGATGCTTTAAACATTCATGCACAGGTTCAGGCCGATGTTTGGGGCTTTTACGAGGTTCAGTGCATTCTGGAAGGGAAAGATGGCGCTTTCTTGGGGACTTCTGACAAAATAGTGAGCCTGAATGGATAACCAACTGAAGTTGTTCTGGAATTTGATGGTTTGCGAATATATCGTTCAGGGGTTAACGGCCCATACAAAGCCACGTTGGTAATATTGGATTTACTCGGCCGGGAGGTGGCGGGTAAGCTTTATCAAACCTGGCAATACGAGCGTGGGTCTTTTCAGCGCCCGAAGGCTGAATTCAATGAAGTGTTTTCAGACACCCCCATTGATATGAACGCAGACGGTTTATATGATTACCTAAGGTTCAGTATTGAGGCAGAAGCTTTGCAAGCAGGTATTTACAAGGTGGACAGTACGCTCTACTCTTACGAACAGGGTCAATGGGTTACCACCGTGGAAAAGGAATTCAGCCTGGTTGAAGGTAAAAACGCATTGGAATTGGACTTTGACGGAGCAGAAATACACAACTCCGGTATTGATGGGCCGTATAAAATTCAAACTGAGCTTTATGATTCGCAGGGTCAGTGTGTATGCCGTTTCGCAGGGGTGTACAGAACCAGCTCTTATGACTGCGATGCATTCCAGCCCTCAAATGCTTTTGCCACCGGAACGTTCAGCTGTCATGGTGAAGACAGTGATCAGAACAATTTGTATGAATACCTTGTTGCCAGTGTCGAGCTCTCAGTGCCGAAGGAAGGCATATATGATTTCCAGGCAAGGCTTGCCGATGCCGAAGGGAAGGAAATTGTGTGCTGCTACGAACATGCTTCTGTTCAGTCAGGCATTCAAACGATCACTTTCAGGTTTAACGGGCAATTCATTTACGACAGCCAAACCGATGGGCCATATACCATCAAAGATCTTTACATATACTGCAGAGAAGACGAAACCGGAACAGAGTTTACTGATGTGTTCCTGACGCCGCCATTGCAGTGGAATGAATTTCAGCAAATCGGCAGATACGACAAAGCTTCGGGCTCACCTTAAGCAGGCATCGACCTGCTTCGCAGTCATATTTTTTCAGCTGTTATAACATTTTCTTTCTAAGAATTTATCCGCATAAGCAATAACCATAACGAAATTTTGTGTGAAGAACAGTGGATGCATAAAAAGGTGCGGAAATTAGTTTCCGGAAATGATAAGAAAAGGACGAACAAGGATTCTCATCATATGAATCCCTGTTCGTCCTGGGGGATAACTTCTGCAAAAAGCTTTTTTCCAGATTAGCTTGTTCAAGGCTGGCGGCTGTCGCCAGTAGAGGGAGGCTGCTGTATCATTTTTCATACAGAGCCTCCTGATTTTATGCTTCCATCCGGTTATGGAAGTGCTATGTACAGAACATTACTGTTGATTTTTTTGTCGTTGTATACTGCAGTGATTCGAATGTAATACTTTTCTCCTGATACAAGCTGACCGCCAAAGTCGCCGTTGTTATACCAGTCTCCAAGGTCTATTGCTTCAACTGTATGGCTTGCGTCGCCTATCGCATATAAATAACCGTCATCCGGGTAGGATGGGGAGGAATTATACTTTGAAAGCACCACCTTGTAGTAGTTAAAGCAATCCTGCGACAGTGGATTCCAGGATAAAACAAGCTTGCCATCCAGAACGCCTGAGGACAGTTCCAACGTTTCAGAAGTTTCGGGTGAAGTTACGGCTTCACCTGGCATGGTCTGTTTCACCGCGTTACCCCTGACATTTTCATCATTGTAGCAAGCGGTGATGGAGAAGTAGTATTCTTCTCCTGGCCTTACCTTTCCTCCAAAATCGCCTCCGTTATATCCTGCGTTCGGCTGTACAAAATAGCTCGTCGTATTCACATCGGAAATATAAGTGATATAGCCGTCATTGGGGTAAATAGGAGAGTCGTTGTATTTGGACATTACGACTTTATAATATACAAAATTGCTGCCATCGGTCCTGTTCCAGGAAAGCTGTATGCCTGATTCGGTTGCGGTTGCCTTTACGGTTGCCTTGCGCACGGTGCTTGATGTTTCGACCTGACCAGGCATGGTCTGTTTCACTGCGTTACCCCTGACATTTTCATCATTGTAGCATGCGGTGATGGAGAAATAATATTCTTCTCCGGGCCTCACTTTCCCTCCAAAATCGCCCCCGTTATATCCTGCGTTTGAAGGAACAAAATAGCTCGTCGTGTTTACATCGGAAAAATAAGTCATATAACCATCGTTAGGGTACGACGGGGAGTCATTATATTTTGATATAACGACTTTATAATATACAAAGTTGCTGCTATCAGTTCTGTTCCAGGAAAGCTGTATGCCTGATTCGGTTGCGGTTGCCTTTACGGTTGCCTTGCGCACGGTGTTTGATGTTTCGGCCTGACCAGGCATGGTCTTTCTCACCGCGTTACCCCTGACATTTTCATCATTGTAGCATGCGGTGATGGAGAAATAATATTCTTCTCCGGGCCTCACTTTCCCTCCAAAATCGCCCCCGTTATATCCTGCGTTCGGCTGTACAAAATAGCTCGTTGTATTCACATCGGAAATATAAGTGATATAGCCGTCATTGGGGTAAATAGGAGAGTCGTTGTATTTGGATATTACAACTTTATAATATACAAAGTTACTGCCATCGGTTCTGTTCCAGGAAAGCTGTATGCCTGATTCGGCTGCGGTTGCCTTTACGGTTGCCTTGCGCACGGTGCTTGATGTTTCGGCCTGACCGGGCATGGTCTTTCTCACAGCATTACCCCGAATATTTTCATCCTTATAGCATGCGGTGATGGAGAAATAATACTCTTCTCCTGGTCTTACCTTTCCTCCAAAATCGCCCCCGTTATATCCAGCATTCGGCTGCACAATATAGCTCGTTGTGTTCACATCGGAAATATAAGTGATATAGCCGTCATGGGGGTAAACTGGAGAGTCGTTGTATTTTGAAATAACGACCTTATAGTATACAAAGTTACTGCTGGAGGTTTTATTCCAGGTCAGTTTTATCCCCGATTCAGTTTTGCTTGCGCTGACGGTTGCCTTCCGTGGGTTTGGTACTGCAGTAGGTTTCGGTGTAGGTTTAGGCGAGGGCGTCGGCTCGGACGTAGGTGTGGGTTCAGGTGTTGGTGTAGGCGTTGGTGTAGCTGTGGGTTCGGGAGTGGGTGAAGCCGTTGGTACGGCTGTGGGCTCCGGTGTAGCCTCGGGCGCAGGGCTGATGACATCGGCCATAACAACCTTGGTTACCCCTGTGGAGCTGTCTTCAGTAGATTCCCTGGAATCCAGAATGGTGTAGATATAAGATGTTTCTGATTCCTTTATCTCCTCCAGAGAAATGTCCTCACCATTCTTGTTGGCATGGATGAAGGCAGCCTGTCTGGCAAGGGTGATTCCGTTTTCCTTTGCAGCGGCTTTCATTTCTGGGGATACCTTCACGGCCTGGCTTAGAATCTCAAAGTCCTTCATTTTTTCATTGTTGACAATGGACAAGAGCACATCCTCGAGCATTTCTTCGTTTACATCCGAGTCCTTGTTCAGCTTATCGACAGCGCCTGATACAAGAACGAAGGAAGAATCAAATTCCATGGATTTCGCTTTTTCTGTAAAAAGAATAATGGCGTCGGTGATATCCTTTCCTTTGAAATCCATTCCGTCCAAAAGCTTTGTTGCATCGTCATTTAAAGATTCCACACCTAAAACTTTTGCGTTTTTGTCGATGGAAAAGGATACACTGGGGTTGATATCCACATCAATATAGGCAAAAACCTGGGGGGCAATGGAGAACAGACCTGTTACGAGCTTGCTGCCAACAAAAATCATCAGGAACAACGCCAGCGCAGCCGCGAGGGTGCCAAAAACGACGGATGGCCTGATTTTTGAGATAAACATGGGTTTATTGACCGGCTGTGTTTTTATATCAATGTCAATCTCCGTTCCGACTTCCATTTGGGGTTTTCTTAAAATCCTTTTAAACTCGCAGCCTTCGGTCATGACTATTGCTGAGAGTAGTGATAGCTTGATTATGGTCGCTTTAGTTTGCATTCAACTCACTCCTTCCGGAATTGGAAATATACCCTTTCATTGTTTCGAATTTACTGTCGAGTATAACCACAAGAGCGATAATGTACTTTCTGTTTTGTTCGATGGTTTTGCGGCATAACGGGGATAGCTCCATCAACTCTTTTATCGGGATGCCTTTGGTACGCTTCAGCTTTGACAGAAGGGGACTGTTATCATGAATCAATCTGGCCAGATGAATCATTCTTTTTCGTGCATCTGCCTGTTTGGGTGACAGTTTAATCAGATCGCGCAGGGAGATCTGATATTGCTTTAATTCCTCAACCAATGCATTGATCTCATCTCTTACCTCCAATCCCAAAAAGGACTTGTCCTCTGTCGGGACATCGTAAGGATGCTCCTCTTCATTGTCGGGACGCAGGCTTTCGAGAGATACAACCTGATTGTCCTTGTGCTTTTTTCTTGCATAATCGTTTAACCGGTTGCGAATTACAATCTGAGAGAAATTTAAAAAAGACATGCCTTTTACGATTCTATATGTATTGATGGCTTCGTTGAACGCGATGAGGGCTATACTAAAT
>JAGOJH010000074.1:2380-18806 GCA_017995215.1 Thermoclostridium sp. | reverse complement strand
AGCTCAAGATTATATAACGTTCCCTTGTAAGTGGTTGTGGTGCTGCCAATCTTATAATCAATGCCCTGGGACATGGCAGCATTTGAAAAAAACGTGAATAGAAAAATGAATATGAAAAAAGATAAGAATTTTTTCATTGTGATTCCCCCACAATTGTTATCTTTGGTAATGAAAAACATAGTCACTGTCTACTTTACCATTATACAACAATTCATTTATTATTTCGACAGTTTTGGGGAAGAATCTGATGAAAAATTCAGAATTTTAATGAAACAGTAATATATTGAGGCAGCGATGGGACAGCAGGCAACCGGTTTAAAGCCTAAGCAAAATCATATGGCGGCTTCTTTTTGTGATCCGATTCCTGCCAGGAATAGATACATCCGCAATACTTTTGCAGATAGTAACCCCGTTTCCAGGCTTCATTTTTTCCTTCCCTGTAATAAGGTCTGAAGTCCTGATAAAAAAAGGAGATGTCATACTGCTGCGCTGCCGTTTCACACAGAGCCTTAATCTTTTCATGATCCTGCCACGGGCTGATTAACAAGCTTGTGGTAAATGCATCGGCTCGCTGTTCTTTTGCAGTTTTTGCTATTTGATTAATTCTTAATGCATAGCAGGAATTGCAACGTTGTGCTTTTTCAACATTAAGCCTTTCCTTCCACAAATCTAACAGCATGGTTTCTTCTGTTATAACAGAAAAGCTTTCATCCCTCGTCAATGCAAGCACCGAATCCAATCGTGCCCTGTTCTCCTGCTGCGGGTGAATGTTAGGGTTGTAATAATAGCCATGAATGGCAATACCGCCATCGGCACTAAGCTTTTTAACAACCCCTGTTGCACAGGGTGCACAGCAAATGTGAAGCAGCAGATTCATTTACAATTACCTTTCTTTTTCATTGAGTAGTCATCAATAGCCCTCTGTAAAGCGGTGGAGCATTCTTTCAAGCTCTTCAATATCAACAAAGGTATCTTTACAGGGCCCGTTTGGCCTTTTATTCAGGATTCCATATACAGGCAGCCCTTTCACATCCATGATGCCGGATGATAAATCTCTTTCACAGGCAACGGCGATAACCATCTGTGGTTTCGATTCCAGAATAATCTTCCTTGCAGAAGTGCCGCCTGTTGCCAGCTCTATCTGCACACCAAGCTGATTGGCAAGCCTTTTTATCTCACCGACATTGCATGAGCCGCATTGGTGGCAGTCTTCAAGGCCGTTCCGAATCCGAAACATGCATTTGGAAGACTGGATGCAATGCGGCAGAATCACGAGTATGTTCTCAGGCTTTACCTTGATGCTCGCGGATAAAACAAAATCATTGTTTGCTTTGATATATACATGCCGGATTTCATCCTTCCGGTAATGAAAAACGTTACTGATAGCCAGAAGAACCGGCATAAAAACCTTTATTGCCAGCCGTGTCGACAAGGATTTTTCCTTCAGGCCCTTTGCGGGTTGTGTGGAAATGATTGGCATCATGCCTAAAAAGCCCGCAATCATTGCAAAAAAGAACAGCAGCAAAAAAAAACCGACAATATAAAAGAGAAGCCGAAAGGCAGTCATACTGAAAAAACCTGCTGCAACAGAGATGATGACTATTAACAGCATAAACCCGGCGATAACCAGAACAGATAGTTTTTGAAAGGGTTTATTCTGTTCCAAAACGCTCTCCCTTCATAACGAGATGGCCGCAGACGTATTGATCGACTGTCAGACGCTTTGCGTTGTCACACTGCAGCTCCAGAATTTGAAGCACCCCATCCCCCGTTTGCACTTCAAAGCCGTCCCGGGTAATTTCCAATATGGTTCCAGGGTTTGAAGCAGGTGCATTGTCGCTATGAATGACCCTTGTTTTCCACACACGCATGCGCTCACCCTTGAAATAAGAATAGGCACCAGGCCACGGATTCGTTCCCCTGACAAGGTTGTGAATCTGTTCTGCCGGTAAGTTCCATTGAATCAAGCCGGTTTCACGCGTTATTTTTTGTGCAGAGCAGGTATCACATTCGGGCTGTGCAGTTGGGGTAATATTTCCAGCCTCAAGCCTTTGCAGGGTTTCCAGCAAGGCTTCAGCTCCAAGTAATGACATCCTGTCGTAAAGTTGCCCTGCTGTAATCTCATCATCCAGTTCAATTTCTTTTTGCAGCAGCATATCTCCTGCATCCATCTTTAGAACCGTAAGCATGGTGGTAATCCCGGTTTTTTTGTCACCGTTGATGATTGCCCACTGAATGGGTGCAGCACCGCGATACCTTGGCAATAACGAGCCATGAACATTGACCGTTCCCTTTGGCGGGATGTCCAGAACCCTTTGTGGAAGAAACTGCCCAAACGCGCAGGTGACAAAAAGGTCGGGCTTTAGCGCTTTCAATTGCGCCACACAGCCTTCATCACCAATTTTTTCCGGCTGAAGAACAGACAAGCCCTTTTGCTGCGCAAATTCCTTAACAGGACAGCAGGATACCTGATGTCCTCTGCCCCTTGGCTTATCGGGCTGGGTAACCACAAGAACCACTTCATAACCGTTTTTCACTAAAATATCAAGGCTGGGAACAGCAAAATCCGGTGTTCCCATGAAAACTATCCTCATTCTTCTACCTCTTTTTTTTGGGTTACATTGAATGCTAATCTTCTTCTTCTTCTTTGTTCATATCAATATACCGGATAACGCGATCCTCGAAGAGAATGCCATCCAGATGATCCATCTCATGACAGATGGCGATGGCCAACATTCCCGAAGCATCGATTTTCTGCTCTTTGCCATCCCTGTCCAGGGATTTGACAAGCAAGCGCTCGGGCCTTTTTACCTCACCCCAGATACCAGGTATGCTTAAACATCCTTCAACATGGAGCTGTTCGCCCGATTCCTCCAGTTTTTCCGGGTTGATCAATTCAACAGGCCCTTCCCCAATGTCAACAACAGCGATCCGCTTCAGAATACCAACCTGTGGTGCTGCAAGGCCTACCCCCTCAGCTTCATACATGGTATCGAGCATATCGTCAAGAAGTTCCCTTATTTTTTTATTCACCTCTGTAACCGGTTTGCAAATTTTTCTAAGAGCATTGTCACCTTTTTTGCGAATTTCCCGTAAAGCCATGTTTACTCTTCCTCCAAATATGTTCTGATTTCATTATAACAACGGAAATGATTCCGTGCAATCGCTGTACATAGGATGTTTGCATTTGCAAGCAGCCTGAACGCCATGCGAACAAAGAGCATCAGCCTGCGAAAATCAAGGAAATAATTTATACACTCTAAAAGCGCTTTCAGCGCCCGCGTTTTGGCGCACAATTCGCGCAAGCGCTCATTGAAATACAGCCAGGGATGACACCTACAGCATGCTTGCAGGATTGATGTCCACGGAAACTGAAAACTCATTTTTACCACCACCTGCATATGTATCAAAAACCCACTCAAGGACTGTTCCGAGAACCTTCACCGATGGATGCTTCAGGATAATCCGCCACCTGAAGCGGTTTTTAATTTTTGCAACAGGAGATGGCGAAGGCTCAGAAAGAAAAAGACCCGAATTGAATTCCTGTTTTCGCAAAATGTCCGAGTGGATTTGGCGTGCCCTGGCTTGCACTGCATCTTTTTCTTTTCCGGAGATCTGAATTAAACCAAACTGAAAAAATGGCGGAAGCTGCAGCTGCCTGCGCAGATTGATCTCTTGTTGGAAAAAAGCCCGGTAATCCTGACGGATGGCTGCCTGGATGCTGAATTCGTCGGGATTATGGGTTTGCAGCACCACTCTTCCGCGCTTTTCAGCCCGGCCTGCACGGCCAGAGGCCTGCGTGATCAGCTGGAAGGTCCTTTCTGATGCTCGGTAATCACCACTTCCTAGCAAACTATCGGCATTGATGATCCCGACCAGTGTCACATCGGGGAAATCATGTCCCTTTGCGATCATCTGCGTGCCGACCATGATGTCAAGCTTCTGTTCCCGGAAAGCATCCAGGATCTTTTGATGCCCCAGCTTTCCGCCGGTTGTGTCAAAATCCATCCGGATCACTGAATAACCAGGCTCAAGGTATGGAAGCATCTCCTCCACCTTCTGAGTGCCAGCTCCATAAAGCTCCACATTCTCATCCTTGCATGAAGGGCATTGTGCAGGCTTTGTTGTGGTATAGCCGCAGTAATGGCATACCAGCCGCTTTTCAGCCTGATGCCATGTCAGTGAAACACTGCAATAAGGGCAAGCTGCAATGAAACCGCATTTTTTACACAACAGAAAATGAGAATGACCGCGCCGGTTGATAAAAAGAATGGTTTGCTCTCCAGCTGTTTTGTTCTTTTGCAGTTCTGCAATCAGTTTGCCGCTAAGCTCACTGCGTAAACCATTTTCCCTTTCAATGCGCATGTCTACAGTCAACACTTCTGGAAGCGGGCAATTGTTGGTTCTTTCAAGCATTTCAACCAGCTTAATTTTTCCGCTCACCGCTCTCCAGTAATTTTCCACGGAAGGGGTTGCAGAGCCGTAAATCAGCAGGGCATCAGAGAAACGGCATCTTGCTGCAGCGATGGTTCTTGCATCATATTTGGGGGTTCTGTCTGATTTATAGGAGGTTTCATGCTCTTCATCGATGATGATCACACCCAGGTTTGTAAGAGGTGCAAACACCGCAGAGCGAGCACCTACAACCACCTTCACCGCACCGTCTCTTATTCTGTTCCACTGGTCAAAACGCTCTCCCATGGATAATCGGCTGTGCAAAACCGCTACACCATCGCCAAACCTTGCCTTGAACTGCCGCATGGTCTGAGGGGTCAAGCCTATTTCAGGCACCAGCATGATCGCTGTTTTACCCTGACGGATAACCTGCTGAATCACCTGCAGATAAACCTCGGTTTTTCCACTGCCTGTAACCCCATGCAATAGAATCTCATCAGAAGCATTTTTTGAAAGGGCTTTAAAAATGACATCAAGAGCCCTTCTCTGGCATGGGGTCGGGGTCATTGGCCCGGTTTTTTCAACCTCCACCGTGTCCAGCGGATTCCTGTCGACCGGTTCCTCTGAGAAAGCGATGAATCCCTTTTTCTCCATATTTTTCAGAACTGCCGATGAATAGCCGAATGCATTCAACTCATTCACAGGTATCTGCTCTTCTTCATACAACATTTCCATCAGGCGCATATATTTCAAGTTTCGAATCTGGTTATTGTCGAGCATCTCCTGATATTCTTCGAATTCAAGCGCCGGTAACGCCACTCTGATAGTTTTCGCCCGGGCTTTCATCTGATAATGGTTTACGATTTCTATCAGGTTACGTTCTTCCATTTTGTTCAGCAGCTTTACAACTGGCTTTTTCAGGGTTTCCTGCAGTTGGTCGATGAAAACAGGGCCTTCATGCTGTTTAAGTATATCCAGCAGCTGTTGCTCTGTTTCTGTTTCAATTCCCGTGCCTTCGTCTTTTCGTAATTTCACTTCACGCCTGTATAATAGACCCAGCCCCGCCGGAATCATACATCGGATGGCAAGATCGTGAGTACAGATGTACCTTTTTTTCATCAGCTGGCTTAACTGCATCAGTTCCGGTGTTAATACAGGAGTTTCATCAATCACCTGGCATATGCTCTTCAGCCCCTTAATGGCGCTTTCCTGCTTTACCTCAATCACAAAGCCTTCACGAATGCTCTCTCCCCGCCCAAATGGAACAAGAACCCTTATACCTGGCTGTATATATGTTTCAAGGTTTTGAGGAACCCTGTAATCATAAAACCTGTCGTATTCCCTTGAACTGTTTTGGATAATTACTGAAACAAACAAACCTGTACTCCTTTTCTTATGTCTTGTAAATTTAATAGCGCCACCGATTAAAATGCAATAGCGAACCTTCTACATGCTTGCGCCAATAAACTCTATCACATTGAATATTTCGCTGATAAACCCTCTACATGGCTTAGAACCAAATATGCATTGTTAATAATGAGCTCTCTACGCTATCATGTCATTAACGAACCCACCTGTTTATTGTACATGAATACCGTTTAAAAAAAAAGAAGCTGGTTTACAGCTTCCGTTCGTCGTGTGTTTGAATTTTTATGAGTTTGATAGTTTGAGTGTTTGAATCTTTGAGTTATTGAGTATTCAACTTTTTTTGCTGCCCTTTGGGTAGTTGAATATCTGCCTGGTTTGATACTGCACTTTTCAGCAGGCGTATTCTTTTTGAATATCATCTGGAATATCCTTGATATTTCCGCTAATGGAAAACACAAAACGGATGTTGAACTTGTTTTTCAATTCCTTGATTTTTTCAAAGAATTTCTTATAATCACTATCATTGCCGGCAATCAAGTCGAGCCGGTCTACATACAAGGCAACCATGTCATAATTGGCGGCAATCAACCCACTGATAAAACCATAAAACGCATTCAGATTGTCTATCGGAAAATCTGAAATATTCACAAACCGGATCTCATGACGCAGATCGGTGATAAGCTCATTGCTGGTGTCAATAAAGACGATGTCGCCCTTGCATTCCTTGATGACGGTATGGACATCCTCAATAAGATATCTTGTTTTTCCAACCCCTTTAGTCCCATAAACAACCTTTATCATCAGTAATCATTCCTTTCTGCTATTAAAATTAAGCTGGCAGACATATGATATGATTTTACTGCAAAAACTTATATCAACGAATTTTTATTGTATCTTTCATGTTTACAGTGTAATCATGATATCAATATTATCTCTTTGCCAGGCTTTTCAATACAACAGCTGACGCTATTCCTCGTCGTCTTTGTGTGCATTATTGCTATCCTTGCTGATTTCCATTTTTGAAATGGAAACCTCGAAGGCGGTGCGATCTTCCACCGTACCATCCTGGAATTTTTTCTGGTATTGCCTGCTTTGAATTCTTCCCCAAATCTTTAAGTTGTCTCCAATTTCAAAATGACTGGCAAACCGGGCATTTCTGCCCCATGCGATACAGGGTATGTAATCTGATTTGTTGTAGGCACGGTTAACAGCCAGCAGCAAATCTGCAATTTCCCTTCCGAAGGGTGTTGTTCTGTAGATTGGTTTTTTACAAATAAACCCGTTCAAGAAGATGCTGTTGGGTACCTTCACCTCGTCAGATCCTTCCATCAGAACAATATCCCGGGCAAAAACCGTCAGCATCAGCTTGTGGTTGGTCTCATTGTTATAGTTGTTATAGCTTCGGAACTGTCCTTCAACTGTAACAAGCCTGCCAGGTATAAACTCTTCAATGGGCAGAAGCCTTTCAGAAAACATGACGGGAATAATGTCGTATGTATCGCTTAGCCTTGATACCTCAACCCTAACCAGATAGAACCCTTCACCATAAATTTCATGGCTGAATACTGGTTTTGATGAAATTTTCCCGGACAAACTGGTACAATTATTCTCCAAAAAATTGCCGGACATGGATAAACCCCACTCCTCTCTGTCTTTCGTATCTAAACTAAATTCATCTCATGATATGCTTATTCCATGGTTCATGCTTTTAGAAGTTTTCTTTCTGCATTTATCTGCTATCGTATTAAGCCGCATCTTTAAGATCGCAAGCCTTATTTTATCCCAAGGCTGTTACCGCAACTGAAGGTTTCACAGAGCATACCTGACGCATTTGAGCGCTAATTTCCACATCCGCTAATTTTCCCCATTAAGGCAGAATTTTCCGACTGTTACTCCCATTATACCCACAGAAAATCAGTTATGCAACGGTTTTTACTCGCTTTAGCCAAATTATGTGCTAATTTGTCCCCTTATCACCGACCTTGTTCAGATCGACGTCATGTAAAACGGCCAATGATGCTGCAGCTAAAATACTGTACGGATCATTGCTTTGGATGCCCAGGTTCATTACAAACTCCTGAGGCTCTACAGTTCTTCCGCTTGCTGATGTCAGCTTCTCCTTCACACAGCAAAGAAATTGCCCGCTGATGGAGGGTTCCCCTGTACTGGAGGTTGTAACTTTTGCCTGTGCATTAAAACCATACCGCAGCAGCCTACATTTCAATTCATCGGAAAAATCGGAAGATTTAATAATATCACTATTTAAAATTACCACTAAATTTTTAAAGGAATTTATCTGATTTTGTGAAATGATGTTGTTTATCATTTGCCATTGCTGATAATCATTGACAATGATCGCGTCCATGGTCAGGCTGTCCAAAGCATCCTTCAGTTGTTCATCCTTGATTCGAATGACTAAGACATCTGTGCCTGCCTGGCTTAACGCAGCACAATAATCCTGCCAGTTTCCTCTGTTTCGCAGACGGTTTTCAACTTCTGTAATGCTCACTTTTTTGTTTTCAACGCTTAAAAATTCTTTCAAAGCCTCCAGTACTTCCTGGGTATGGACATTTTCCATCATTCCTGTAATATGCATTTTTTGTTCTCCCCGGGAATCAGCTGTTTGAAAGCGTTTCCCTGATAATACTGTTTGGATTGTCAACAGATACTCAACGCATTTATGAATCAACTGTGCCGTCCATTCAACAGTTCTATTTTTCACAAGTTTTGATTAGCTATACAAAGTCGATTGCAAGTCATTTTTTTCGCGTCGCGATAATTGGCGGAGTGGTTCTCAGTTTCTTATCCTCAATAAGGTGGTATATATTTCTTATATGTGTTTATATTAAGATAGAGGGTAATACCGAAAAGCAAACTCAGCAAAGCGGAATGTACCCACTTGAACTCTTTCAAAGGAGCAACCCGCTGCATTAAAGCTTTTCCCTTTGTATTGTCCTCTTTTGGTCGGCCCATCAGCCAAATGAAAGCAAGGGGTGTATGTATGAACATCAAGGGTACAAAAACTGAGGATAATTTAAAGACTGCTTTTGCCGGTGAGTCCATGGCCAGAAACAAGTACGCTTTTTATGCCAGCCAGGCCAGAAAAGATGGATATGAGCGGATTGCAGACTTTTTTGAACAGACCGCCGAGAATGAGCGTCAGCATGCAAAAATATGGTTTAAATATCTTCAGGGAATTCTTGATACTCCGGAAAACTTGAAGGATGCTGCCGCTGGTGAGCATTACGAATGGACCGAAATGTATAGTGGCTTTGCGCAAACCGCACGGGAAGAAGGCTTTAAGGAGCTTGCCCTGATGTTTGAGAATGTGGCCAAAATTGAGAAGGAACACGAAGAGCGTTTTAGCAAGCTGCTGCAAACCATTCAGGATGGTTCGGTATTTTTGAAGGAAGATCAGGTGGCATGGGTTTGCAAAAAGTGCGGCCATATCCACATTGGCACTTCTGCGCCAAAGGTATGCCCGGTATGCAGGCACCCCCAGGCCTACTTCGAAGTAAGATGCGAAAACTACTGAGTTACTATTCTTCATGCAATTTCTTTAATATAGGTTTCATCATCACCAGGGGATGTCAGCATGGGAAGAACATCGATGATATCTTCGGTAAACAGCCATTTGTCAATGTTTTCCTCAGAGATGACAACCGGCATGCGGTTATGGATACCTTGCATCTTTGTGTTTGCTTCGGTGGTTAAAATCGTAAAGGCTGGATATAGTATACTTTCGTCCTGTTTGTCCTTGAAAAACCAATAGAGCCCTGCCATGTAAAACATTTTATTGTTAATAGAGATCCAGTGCTTTATTTTTGTGCTTTTCTCGTTTTGTACATCTTTTCTCCATTCATAAAACCCGGTTGCAGGGATGATGCACCTTCTTTTTTTGAAAGGTGCCTGAAACATGGGCTTGCTTGGTGCGGTTTCGCTTCTGGCATTAATGATTAAGCCATTTCCCTTCCATTGGGGGAATCCCCATTTAACAGCGTGTACCTCCCTGTTGTCCTTACCGGGAGTGATGATCGGAACTGTGTCTCCCGGATAGATTTCACCGTATTTTTTTAAGAGGTGTTGTTCTACTTCGGTAACCAGTTTAGCAAACTCATCCATTTCTTTTTCAGGAACGTAAAACCGTCCGCACATAGACACTCTCCTTCCTTCTGTGTTCCATGGGGTTTTGATCAACTGACGTACTCCTGAGTCAAAGGGCCCAGGTACTGTGAGCATAATGAACCTGTCCCCTATGGTCAAATTTGACCAGGGGACCTGTCCCCTATGGTGTAGGTGTCGCCCTGTTTTTTAATTTCTTCGGCTTGCTCCATTTGCTGCAGCAGGGCCGTTACCCTTGCAGTCATGTCTTCAGTGGCTCTTGAAAAGCCGAGGGCTTTTGCGGCGTTGATGGGAATAGCTTGCTGTTGCATGCCATAACTTGTTTTGAGCACGGTTTTAATCGCCAACGCAATTTCTTCCGGTGATACATATTCCAGCTTCCGGCTGACCGCTGGAAGCCCGCTTCTGGATCGCAGCCTGACGTCATAGCCCTTGCAATACAGGAAATCTCCCCTTTGCTCAACAATCCCTCTTCTGACAATGTGGCCAATGGCAACATCAAAAGCACTTTGAATTTTCGTCCCGGCGCGGGTAAGTCCTGTCAGCCCCATTACCCGCCGAACCAGTTCATCCCTGTGCATCGGGCTTTCCACGCATAGGATGTCATATAACAGCCTGGCAAGAAAAGCCGGCTGATAAATTTGTTCATCATTGATTTCCCTTCCCTGATACAGCGTATAGGGTTCGGTCTCATAAGAACCCAAGTCTTCCGATACTGTGACATTCACACGCTCAACGACTACCGGAACCTGATCCTTTTTCTCTGCTGCCTTCACCGGTGCAGTGCCCTGCAACAGATTTTGAATGTAGTGATCCAGTTTTTCTATTTCCGTTTTCGGGCTTCTGAACCAGTCGGTGCTCCAAATACGATAGATATTCCACCCTTTGCGCTCCAGCGCATTCTGTCGCAGGCGGTCTCTGTCTCTTGCCGAACGGGCGCTGTGATAGGATGCCCCGTCGCATTCTATCCCCAACAGGTACCTTCCTGAATTATCGGGGTGAACAATGGCCAAATCGATATAAAAGTCTGCACACCCCACCTGCTGGTGAACTGTATATCCCTTATGTACCAGCATGTCATAAATTTGGAGCTCGAATTCGGAATCGGCCTCTCTGCTGGTTTCCCTGGGAGTATCCAAAGTCCCGTGCTGCGCGAATGTCAGGAAAGATTTCAGGCATGCAACACCCCTTGAAGCGGTGCGGGTTAAGTCAATATCATTCCCGGTGATATTGGAGAATACCTCGCATTTCTGCCTGGCGCGGGTGATCAGAACATTCAGCCTGCGCTCCCCTCCATCCCGGTTTAAAGGCCCGAAGCTCATTGGCAGCATACAGTCCTTGTCGCGACCATAGCCGATACTGATGTAGATGATGTCCCTCTCGTCACCCTGCACGTTTTCCAGGTTTTTGACGAAGAATGGCTCTTCCTTATGGTTTTGGAAGAAGCTTTCAGAAGATGGATCCAGCCTTCGCATAATTTCAAGCTGGTCAATGATGGCTTGCATCTGCTGCATGCTGAAAGCAGCCACACCCAGCGTCAGCTCCGGATGCTCCTTTGCATGGCGCATCACGTGTTCTGCAACAATTCTGGCCTCCTCCGGGTTCGTTTGAGAACCCCCGCGATCATAAACCGTGTCCTGTAAATAATGGAACACCAGGCCCATGCTTTCGTTGGTATAGGTGCTGGATGGGAACACCACCAGCTTGTTATGATAGAATTCCTTGTTGGAAACAGTAATCAAGGATTCATGGCGGCTGCGATAATGCCAGCGCAGCATTCGCTGAGGGGCGTTCTGTGCCAGGAAAAGACCCAGAATGCTCTCCACATCCCCGATATAATTTTCATCCTCTTCTATATCCGATGCATCGATTGCTTTGTCAAAGAAGCTTGTGGGGGGCATCTGCTGGCTGTCGCCCACGACAATGGCCTGTTTGGAACGCATCAGCGCCCCAAATGCCTCTACAGGCCTTACCTGGCTGGCTTCATCAAAAACCACCATGTCAAAGCTGAGCTGCCCGGGCTCGATGAAGTTGGCTATGGATAGCGGGCTCATCATCATCACAGGCTTTAATGCCTGAACTACATTCCCCGCCCTGGTCATCAGCTTGCGAATGGGCAAATGCCTGGACTTCTTCTGGAACTCCCGCAGCAAAACACCCATTTGTCCCTGTTGACCCTGCCCGGCCTTTGGTTTATTATCCCAATGCTCGTACAAAAGCCTTGGGATATTGCTACTCATAAACAAAGTGTCCAACTCGTTGAACCGCTCAATTTTCTGTTGGTGTTGCGTGCTGTCAAAGCGGGTGAGCCCGGGCCGTTCGCTGTAAGCCTTGGCAAGAAGCGCCTGGCAGCGCTCGTTTTCAAACACATCCGCAAGGTAATCACCAGCTTGTTTCCAGACTTCGGACAGCTCTAATAGCTCTTTCAGGCCAATTCCGGTCAGCTCTTCGGCATATTGGTTGAAAGTACCGATATCAAAAATGGACTCGATACCATCTCTCCACTGCTCCACTTTTTCCTGAATGATGGAGAACTCATCGGTTTGCTCGTTCGTCCCCATTCCAGGCTTCATTGCAGCTTCAAGGTTCAATTGCCTGCAGGCTTCGGTAAACTGGGCGAGACTGTCTTTTAACGCAGGCAACAGCTTCATTGCCTGAGCCATGATATTGGTATCATGAATGATTGGTATGATTTGCTGAATATATTGGCCACTATGAATTCCCTGATGCAGTGCGAGGATAAAATCGACTGCACGCTTTACAAAAGCCCAATCGGTATCCCGGTTTCCTCTGGCGTGGCCCGGAAGCAACTCCTGGAACCCGGGCAGCGAATTGTCTATGCTTTGCCTTAAACGATTGAATTCCAGCACTTCATCCAAAAGTGCAACCTTCTTATCTACGGGAAGTTTCTGAGGTGTTTTCAGGTATCCGTCCACAAACTTGGATGCCTTGTTGAAGTCAGCTGACAGGAATTTCAGGAATTTACCCTGATTTGCTGCTAAAGCTTGCCTGGGTTGCAGTACATCCTGCCCGTATATTTCATCCATGAGGATGCTTTGATTTCCTGCAAAGATTTCCTTCATGCGGTTTCCATCAGAAACAAGCCTTGTTATGTCCTGCGCTTCCTGCAACCAGCGCGGGCTTGTGATGATAAACCCGGCAAGGTCGGGTTTGTTCATGAAAAACTCCAGGGTTGCGACGGCTTTTTGCACGTCTGCGGTTTTATCGGCCTGAATGTGCAATAATGCACGAACCTCTTCCAAAACAAACAGGAAGTTTTCCAGACTGGACAGGCACAGGCTCACTCTTGATTGCACGGCTTCCTTTTTGGCCGGTAAAACCACATTCAGTGATGATCCGTACCAGGGATGCTTATTTGGAACCCCCATCTTCTGGATATGCTTCTGCAGTTCTTTTACTTTCAACGCTTTTGCTTCGTACTCTATGTCATTCAATTTTTCAATTTCCGGTATTTTGATGGTTGGCGGCTGTAGGCCAGTTTGTTCAATCCGCTTCGCCAGCTTCATTAGTTTTCCGTATAGGTTAATGGGTGAAAGCTCTGATGGCAGAACCGGCTCGTTCACATTGATGCAGTAACCGGTCAGCTCACCCCGTAACTGGATATATTCATTGAATTTGCTTTCCATGTCATGGAGCTTTGGGACACCCAGCTCCATCGTTGTTTGCAATTCAGCCAGAAGCTGTTTTTTGTTTGCCTTCTGGCTGTGCAGTTCCAGGCACACATCACCCAGACCGACGTTGGTAAGCCTTCTTTTTACCACCTCGAGGGCGGCCAGTTTTTCAGAGACAAACAGAACCTTTTTGCCACGGGCTACCGACTCGGCGATGATGTTGGTGATGGTCTGCGATTTTCCTGTGCCCGGAGGCCCCTGAATCACCAGATTCCGGCCTGCGTTGATGTCCAGGATGGCCAGGGTTTGCGAGCTGTCGGCATCCACAACCTGGTATGTGCTTTGTGGCATGAGGTATGGATCGATATAGGCAGTATCTGCTATTTCGCTTTCTTTTTCGTGGAACCCGCTTTCCAGCAGTGACTGCAGTATTTCATTGTTGAAAAACTGTGATTCGGTAGGCCAGCGGGTAGAATCCAGATCCAGGTACATCATATACTTTCCAAAGGAGAAAAAGCCCATGGCCATTTCGTCCTCGGCGACGCGCCAGGTTTCCTGGCTGACCACCGCTTCGCGGATATGCTTGTAATATTCAGCTAAATCCAGATCTTCGGTATCGGTTTTCAATGTGATATGATGATCGGACATCAGCTTTGCAGCAAGTGAAACATTCAGCTGGATATCCTCTTCAGAGTATGTTAGCAGGAATCGCTCCCGCGCGTTGGAGCGGGAAAGGGTTACCGGAACCAGCACCAGCGGCGCACGGTATTGCTTTCCCGGGCTGGTTTTTTCTTCCCATATCAGCATCCCCAATGCCAGAAACAGCGTGTTGACGCCCCGTTCCTCGATGAACGTTTTTGCGGTGAGGTGCGTGTTTAAAAGCCTGTCCTGAAGGTCTTTCTCGTTATATCGGGTTTGTATTTTTAAATCACTGTAGGTTTTGTTCAGCAGCTCGAGGTATTGGGCGGTTTGCTGATCGATAGCTGTATTCTGGTCGGTGTGTTGTGTTATCGCGACAGCACTCTCATGGTTATGAGGTTTTGCTTTTTCATCTGCAACCTGTTCTATCTGTGAATCAGATGCTGATTGCCCACTATGCATCTGATGGTTTACTTCCGCAGCACTTCCTGAGGTTTCTTCGTTTTCTATGACTACACCATGGTTCATCCAATTTCCTGCGGTTGAATCTGAAGTACCCCCCATCGGTTCAACCGTTGAGTCCGGGCTGACATTGAATGTGGCAGAATTATTTACCTTTTCTGAAGATACCTCTGATTTGTTCTTGCGCGGTAACTGAACCTGGCTTTCCTCACTGAGAAATGCCATGGATTTGCCTTCCTCTACAAGAAGCCTGTAAATTTCCAGAGACTTTTCATCAGTAATGTCCAACCCCTTTTTTTTCAGGGTTCTATAATTTAACAGCGGATTACGCAAGGACAAATCCAACAATTCACGTCTGGCCAGTTCAATTTTATCTTGCAGTGCCATATACAGTTCCTCCTGAAGAAATTATCCTGAAGAATCCGTTTCATGATTTCACTGCAATAGCTCTAAATTCATCGTATCTCACGCATATAGACCTAGATTCGTTATTATATGCATGAAAAAAGTAATTTTCTGAAACAGCGTGCATGTTTATTCTTTCGCAAAGGGTTTCTGTAGTGAAATCATTTAGTATTATTGTATGTTTTTCATCAATATAGATCAAGTGTCTTGCGAAAAGGAGCAGGTCAGGATGAATAACTCAGCTTTCCCACCTCAACTTGTGAGTAGTGTTTTGAGGCGCTGATACCGATCGGATGCTCTGACTCTCCCTGAGTAAATGTCCCGAATATTAAATTAATGGGTTCCGCCGGTTCGGTAATCACCACTGGAGCGCTTATCGGTATCATAAAACACAATGTCTCCGTCCTGCAGTGTGAAGGTGACGCTGTTATTGTCGGTTTTTGAATGGCCATATCCTTCCCGTTCAAACATATTACACCCGGATGATCCCCCATAACTGAGGACAGGGTTGCTAAAGTCGTTATTTTGTACAGTTTCGATCTGGAAGTTCACGATAATGAAACCATCCTTCAGCCAAAAGCTTTCCTTACCATCCAGGCCATTATGGGTTCTGCCGTATTCTGTTACATCGAACCCCTTTGCAGTTGCGAAAAGATCGTTCGGCAAATAGTACTCTCCATACCATTTTTGCACGGACTTTGTAGCAATATCAGCATCAATGTCTGTTGGAAGCCATGTTTTCGGGCCAATAAAGGTTCTCTGGTATTGCGAAAGGATGATCTGATCCAACCAGCCCACAGGATGGGTCGCCTTGCTAAAAGAATCCCTGTTTAAACCAAGTATTCTCGCGGTGTCAGTGATCTCTGTTTCCTCTATATTCCGGTAGATATCACCAAGCACCATATTTTTAGGATTATCCCGGTTTCTCCCGGTCGATTCGATGCGGACAAAATAATTCTGTTTTCCGTTGAAATTCTCATGATACCATAAATCCACTTCCTGTCGTCCAGTACCATCCCTTTTGACATAGTAAAACCTTGGAATAATTGTGATGAAGTCTGTTGGTCCGTAATAGTTCCCCTGGCTTATCAGGTCGAAGCGGAAGGTGTAACCGGTTTTAAGGGCCCCCCTGTTTTTATACACATTATGGCTCCCTTCCAGTAACGGGAGCGTAAAGATGGGCAGATTGCCACGTGATTGGCCTTCTTCATCCATCAATCCTGTAAAGTAGTAGTTTCCGGTGTGCTGCGAAGTATCCTTACCGGTCCGGAAAACCTCCCGCCACAATTCATCGGTGACATCAGTTACCTTGAAACCGTAAATGCGCCCGATTACCCTTACCGGGCTTTCACGCACTGCTACGTAATTGCTGATGTCTCTGTTTGCCAGTGCCTGCGTATGGG
>JAGOJH010000074.1:0-2280 GCA_017995215.1 Thermoclostridium sp. | reverse complement strand
ATACTTGGCGACAGCAGCTTCCGCGATAATTTTATAGTCAGTGATATCTGGTATATCCGGCTTATGTGCAGTTCCGGTTAACTCTGTAGTGCCAAGATCCACCACGTAGCAAGCGGCATCTGTATCATATTTGATTTTGTTGTTGGTGATCGCTTCTGCAAATGGATCATTTAATACATGGTTTGATGTTTGCGCTTTATGGGATAGTGTAATCGCCGGTTCTGTTATTCCTGAAGCCGGAAGGGTCACCTTACCCTGAGCAAGTGCGCTGTTGATCACAGTGGTTTCATCAGGAACAAACGCTTCAAAGTGATCCAAAGTCCAATAGGAATACCTGCGATTGACCATATGGGCATCGGAGTATACCACTTCTGTATCGGACATATCCACCCAATCCGGAACCCAAACGTTGTGGCCAGGGCAACTGTCGTTGATTCCGTCTCCATCCGCGTCTTTGCAGCCAGTATATGAGTGCTTCGGACAACTGTCATTGATTCCATCCCCATCAGAATCAGTACAAAAATTCCCCTTAACATGTACCAGGAACCCAGAACCACAGGTCGTATCATCATAATCGCCGTGATCCTCCTGCCATGTCATATGATATGTGGCTTTTACCCTAATGGGTGTTTCTTTAGAATGGGTATGCTCTGTGAATGTATGATCAACCAGGTAATCTTTTGCTCGTACGTTTACATACAGGTTTTCTTTCACCGGAATTCCTTTTTCAACATCAAATTTTTCATTGGCCCGTTCATCAGCGCGGATGATGCAGATAGCCTCAGGATCCAGGTTGGATGAGAGATGAGGTGTGGCATTATAGGCTGTAACAGGAGTAACGGCTGGAACCGGTGTTGGGGTTGGCGTTATAGGCGGTGTTGGAGTTGGGGACGGTGTTGGGGTTGGCGTGATAATTCCTGGCGTGGGCGTCGGGGTGATAGGGTAGGATGCATAATAGTCGATTCGGATCGGATACCAGAATCGGATGGATATTGCACCTGCATTGGCGAAGGTTTTATCACCGATTTTCAGGTCATCACTGGGCTCGTCCACCAAGTTGGGTTCGATGTCAGTCGTTACGAGGAAGCCAGGGTTTAGGTGGCCTTGGAGGTTTACAATGTCCAGGTATTTTATTGTTTTTATTCCTTGCCCTGCATAGAATGCATCAGGTGAATAACTAATACCAGTATGAACCCCATTATGGTGGAACATGGCATAGGAATGGCTGCCACAACTAGGTTCAATCATGGGAAGTTTATGGGGATAAAAAGGAACATCTTTATTAAAAGTACGGTCGGAACAACTTAATTGCGGCAGTGCACGGACCAAAATATGATCTTTCTCGATGATAAAATCGGGCTTTTCAGGTAAACCAGGAATATTGTCATCAGGTAATGCTCCAAAGCTAAAGAACTTGTCAATCGTAACACTATCATCTCCGGAGCAGTAAATTGTTTCTTTGCAGATATTTAAAACAGGGGTAATTTCAGCACCTTTTGATAAAGCTTCGACTACTTCTGTTGGGTGCGGAACTTTGTATTCTAGAATAAATTTATTTTCATATATCTTTTTTTTTAGAATATCTGTGTCTGTCCAGGCTTGTTCCTCAGTTTCAATGTCACTGATTATAATCTCTTTTTTACCAGAGTCGGTAACCATGGTCGCTTTCCAGTATCCACCAGAAGAATGCCAGAACTCAATCAGCTTGAACCCACCACCCTTGGCTATCCATATGCCTGCATCGCTTGGTGGAGAGCCTATAGCTATTTCTTTGAACGAGCCTCCATCTGCATGAGAATTCAATATAGCAACAGTTGCCAATACAACAAAAACCAAAAGAAATATTACTCGCTTTACCATTCGAAAAACCCCCTGGGATCAAATGGATACCTTCCACTAAATCCTCCATATTTGTCACTCATCGAGAATTCTTCTTTGGTTAAGGAAATCCAAAAACGGCTTCCTGATGATTCTTTTGGGGTTCTGATCTCACAAACTATCACCAAAACAGTAAGATTCTCTTTATTGGTAAATAAAGGCTTGTCATATGTATACCCTTGATTTGGTAACGCTTGTTCGGGTGAAAATGGCTCATAGGTATAATAAGCTGGACCATAATACCCTCTGTCATCGGGTTCTTTTACACTGCCGCTTATTGATAAGCTCCAGTAATAATTTTCAGGCAATTCCGGAATATACCCCTTAACTCTTGCCTTGCCTTCATATTCATAGAAGGTTAAGTATTCAAGAAACACGCCCAGATATTCCTGAGCCTTCAGA
>JAGOJH010000166.1 GCA_017995215.1 Thermoclostridium sp. | reverse complement strand
GGATGTTGCCAGTTTCGTTTTTGTTATCGCAACTGGCTTTTTGGGTCATTGCGGCTGGTTGTTTTAATTTTATGTAATATAGACCAGGTTTTAGCCAATCAAATATCAATTTCTCCGCTAAACACAAATGTTGCATTTCCAGTTTTATATACGTGATTGCTACGAATATCCCAATCGATGACAAGATCTCCTCCAGGCATTTCAACCACAGCAGTTCTGTCTGAAAGCCCAATCAGGTTGGCAGCCACCAGGGCGGCGCATGCACCTGTCCCACAGGCCTGGGTTTCCCTTGATCCCCTCTCCCATACTCTCATCTTCAGCCGGTCTTTGTTCAAAATTTGAACAATCTCAAAGTTAATCCTTTGTGGAAACAGTTCATGGTTTTCCACCATTTGCCCCACCTCATCAAGCAGGATAGTCGAAACATCCTTCACAAAGCTGACTGCATGGGGGTTTCCCATTGAAACGCAGGTAATGCATAGTTCCATATCACCCGCCTTAACCGGTTGATCTATAAAGCTATCAAGGGGGCTGTTCACCGGGATATCCTTTGAAAACAGTATTGGTTCACCCATATCCACCTTTACGCGATCAACCTGGCCGGAAGCATCCACAAGCAATTCGAGTGTTTTGATACCCGCCAGGGTTTCTATCGTAATCGATTTGGATTGGGTAAAGCCGTGATCATAAACATATTTACCAATGCAGCGTATGGCATTCCCACACATCTGTGCTTCGCTGCCATCGGCATTGAAAATACGCATTCCAAAATCAGCTTTTTGGGATGAAACAAGCAGCACCAAGCCATCCGCCCCTATCCCGAAATGCCGATCACTAACAAGTTTTGCTACATGCGAAGGGTTATTCACCTTTTCATCAAAGTTATTAACATAAATATAATCATTCCCCAAACCGTGCATTTTTGTGAATTTCATTCGTTCCCCCTGCTTTTAGCATCGTTCATGAATACCATTATAGCAAGGGATTTTTTATTATGCAATGGTTTAGTAGTATTATTCGCTACTACTTTTAAACATTCTGTAGATGAACCTGGAAAACCCACATCATAAACGAAACGAAAAGCTCCCACTCAAACGAACAGGAGCCATAAAAGAATATTATACTTTTGGAAAGCTTAATTACCTAAGCAACTTGTAGTTAGAATTCCGCATGGTTGACTGTGCGTGGATAAGGAATGACATCACGGATATTCTGCATTCCTGTGATATACATCAAAGCTCTTTCAAAGCCAAGACCAAAGCCTGCATGTTTCGTTCCGCCGTACTTGCGCAGCTCCAGATACCACCAGTAATCATCCATGGAAAGGCCCATGTCCTGAATTCTCTTTACCAGAACGTCATACCGCTCTTCACGTTGGCTTCCGCCGATGATTTCACCTACACCCGGCACCAGCAGATCCATCGCTGCAACGGTTTTTTCGTCATCGTTCAACCGCATGTAGAAGGCCTTGATATCCTTCGGGTAATCCGTCACAAAAACCGGTTTCTTAAAGTAATTCTCGGTCAGATACCGTTCGTGCTCGGTCTGCAGATCACACCCCCAGTATACGGGATACTGGAATTCATGAGCCACCTTTTCAAGCTGCTTGATGGCCTCGGTGTAAGTGATATGTTCAAAGCTTGAGTTCTTAACGTGGTTTAAGCGTTCAAACAGGTCTTTGTCGACGAACTGATTGAAGAAGTTCATGTCGGCTTCGGCGTTTTGCATCACATCCGCAATCACATATTTCAGCATATCTTCAGCCATTTTCATATCGTCGTTCAAATCAGCAAAGGCGATTTCCGGCTCGATCATCCAAAACTCCGCGGCATGGCGTGCAGTATTGCTGTTTTCAGCGCGGAAGGTGGGGCCGAAGGTATAGATTTTTCCAAACGCCATCGCATAGGTTTCACCGGCCAGCTGGCCGCTTACTGTCAGGTTGGTTCCCTTCCCGAAGAAGTCATTTGAAAAGTCAATCTGCCCGTTCGCAGTTCTGGGCGGGTTGTTCAGATCCAGCGTGGTGACACGGAACATTTCACCGGCACCTTCACAGTCACTGCCGGTGATGATGGGTGTGTGCACATATACAAAGCCATTATCCTGGAAGAATTTGTGGATGGCATGGGCCAGCAGCGACCTTACCCTGAAAACTGCTGAAAAGGTATTGGTTCTGGGCCGTAGGTGGGCGATGGTCCTTAGATATTCAAAGGTATGCCTCTTCTTTTGCAGGGGGAAATCCGGTGTGGAGGTTCCCTCAACGACGATGGATGTGGCCTTGATCTCAAAGGGCTGCTTTGCCTGTGGGGTTAAAACTACGTTTCCTTGAATTTGCAGGCTGCTCCCCACATTCAATCGAGAGATTTCATCAAAGTTGGGCAGGGTATCTTCAAAAACAACCTGAAGGTTTTGAAAGCACGAGCCATCATTCAACTCGATAAAACCGAAGGACTTTGACGCGCGGAGGGTGCGAACCCAGCCGCAAATAACCTGCTGATTACTTGTATACTCTGATATGTTTTTAAAAAGTTGCCTGACTTCTATTCTTTCCATAATTTTCTCTCCTGTCAATAAGGACAGTATCTCCGTATCTACAACTATTATAACAACAGAAGCGTTTGCTTGCAATTGCAACACAGATTTCAAAGACAACTAATCTATAAGGTCATATAGAATATTTTACGGGTTATTGCTTAGCCCCATCTCATAGTTTTTCACTTCGAAGCATTCACCCTGCCAGTTCCGGAAAGCAGCCATGTCTTTGCCCAGGTACATCAGATAATTCGGCAGAATAGGGGTTTTTCCCATTCCCTTAGGACCATTGATGATGTAAGTGGGAATGGCCATGCCAGAGGTTCTGCCCCGAAGACTTTCCATGATCTCCAGACCATCTTCTATCTTTGCCCAAAAATGGCTGGTGCCCTTCACGGTTTTCGGATGGAATATGTAATAGGGTTTCACCCGGATAGTCAGCAACTTCTGGTTCAGCTTGCGCACAACAAATTTATCGTTGTTCACGCCGTTTAGCAGCACCATCTGGTTTCCCAGCGGAATACCTGAATCGGCCAGTATTTCACAGGCTTTCTTTGCTTCCGGGGTTATTTCCCGGGGGTGATTGAAATGAGTATTCACATAAATGGGATGATACTTTTTCAGAATATTCACCAGGTTGCTGGTTACCCTTTGAGGCAGTGTAACAGGGGTTCGCGTTCCAAGGCGTATGATCTCAACATGTGGAACCTGACGAAGCTCGGATAACATCCAATTCAGCAGTTCGTCGGACACCATGAATGAATCACCGCCAGTGATCAAAACGTCCCTGATTTCTTGATTCTGTCGAATATAATCAATCGCCAGCTGAATTTTCTGACGAGGAACAACTGCATCTGTTTCCCCTATCAGACGCCTGCGCTGGCAAAAACGGCAGAACATGCCGCATACATTTGTAATTTTTATGATCAGCCTGTCGGGATATCGGCGCGTAATCACTTCGTGAATGGCATGCCCCTTTTCATCCATCGGGTCCAGGTCTCCCATGTCATTCAATTCAATATAGGCAGGGATGGATTGCTTTTTAATGGGGCAATCGGGGTTTCCGGGCTCTATGACCGACAGATAGTACGGAGAAATGGCAAACCGGTAGTTTGCGGCCACCTCGTTGATGTGTGATACCTCTTGATCTTTGAGATCGATCAGATTTGATAACCCCGTTGAGTCTGTAAAACGGTTTTTCATCTGCCAATGATAATCCTCATAGTCCTTTTCAGTTGAATTCAGGTACTGCAGGATTTTTTTCTTCTGGTACCTGATTCTTTCATAGTCCTCAACGCCCGTCATGAGTTTGGCTTTGACGCTTTCGTAGTCGGTTATCTCGCTTTTAAGCTGCTCGAAACGATCGTTCGGGACTATGTTGTTGGAATAATTCATCTTTCAACCTCACTTTCATCTTGTTATTG
>JAGOJH010000165.1 GCA_017995215.1 Thermoclostridium sp. | reverse complement strand
ATATCGTAGACGGTCCTATGTCGATTTTCAGCTTTAATTTCATCTGTTTTAATATTTCCGTGTTAAGTTCAACAATCTGCTTTACGCCATCTACTGTGATTTCAAGATTTCTCACAGGGTATTCTGTATATTTAGAAGTCCAGAAGTCCATCCATATTCTGCCGACATCCTCTATATAGCTGTAATATCTCCTCTTGATACTGTTCAATGGTACTGCTGTATTCTTCGCTAGTACAATAATAGCTGATGTATTGGTCGGAGGGGCTAGCCCTAATGCAGCGTCAGAAACACCGGCCATTTCTTTTGTGATGGATATAAACCATGTCATAAACTGCATAACGGCTACCGATAACTGAGCGGGTTGCATATACTGAGCAGCGCCGCCTACGCCGCCTGTATCGGTTCCATTTACAGGAATAGCTTTTGATAGGCTATTTGTCCATTGGTTTATTCTTGTTTGGTCATATAAGACTTTAGGGAATCCGTGAAGCTGAATCCATAAAGCTATCATAGCAGCCTGCTTGTTTATCATAAGCTGATTGGGTATCAGCGATGTCGCTTCTGCTTCGCCGTGTCCTGAGCCTTTACGCTTGTACCAGTTCATTAATGCTACAGGGTAACGGTGCAGGCCAGTATCCCACTTTTTGCGAATAACAACATTTCTTGTGGATTTTTCGGCCATGATATGCCATTCACCGTCAATCAGTTCTTTTGTGTACTCCAATAGAACAATACATTTGCCGCCTTCGTCCGTTTCTATCTCTGTTCGTGACATATCGCCTGCTTGATTCTCTGTTTCATCATCAGCAACTATATTCTGTAAATCCTGCCCTGTAACTTTGTTTTCTTTCGCTTCTCTGCGTACATCTTCAACTTGTCTGCGGAAAGCTAATTGTATATATGGTTGCACAGGTCCGAAAGCGTCATTTATTTCGGGTGTGTTAGGATCGCCCAACATAAGATTAGCGTTATCTATCAATTCGCCTGTGAAGTCTTTTGCTCTTTTATCCCAGTACCAATGAGAACACATATCAGCAGACAAGGCAGCATTTAGCAGTCCTTCTTCGTTCATTGAATCAACTTTAAGATTTTCCCACTGTGTACGGCTATATTCTGTGAATAGTTTGGCGGTTTCCCTATAAGCCTGTCCTGCTTCGTCATTGTCGCCCACACCATCAGCGGAAAACTGCATACTTATCATATCTGACATAACCGCAGATATTTTATAGTCAACAACTTGCTTGACAATGTTCAGAACAGGGGTTGGTAGTCCATTGGCTTGTACGCCCTGCCATTGGTTTCCGCTATAAAATCTCTCGTTCTTATTGCCTGTCGGGAGTAATTTTATTTTGCTTTTATGGTCTAACCCTTGTTGATAGCGATTCCACAATTGCGTATTTTCCATTTAATCACCTTCTTTCGGTATATCTCCGTTATAGCCCATTATGGCATTAAAGCCTTTGTTGAAGTCGTCGTCTGCTTTTGCTTGTTTAATCTCAGTCTTAATGGCTTGTACGGCTTTTACAGGCGATTTAACAGGCGGAGGCACAATACCCTTACTTGCGTTCATTCCAAGCCGCAATCCTGTTTTAAAGCCTAAATAAGCACAAAGAAAAAGCACTATTCCAATGATAGTGCCAAGTATCGCTATTTGCATAATTATCCTCCATATTCCATATATTCATCAGTCATATTGCCGAAGTAATTATCGGGCTTTGGTTTTTCAAAGTCGAAATTGTAATACTGTGGTTCCTGTGGTTGTTTTACAGGTATTAACCTTGCTATTGCAAAGGCTCTGACGCTGTCGACGTAGTGCGTAATCTCATGGGGCTGAGTTGCTACGTCATTAGGATTACGTTCGCTTTTTTGTATAGTAGTCAAGTGTTTCCACAAGTCAGGGTCAAGTCCTTCATCAAAGGTCAAATTTGCTGTCTTATAAGTTTCTCCTGTTTGTTCATCCTTTGTCTCGTAAGGTCTGAGCCATTCATGGACATTCAACCAACCTTGTTCACGGTCATTTGAGGTTTTCAGAAGCGTTATGGTATTCCCAGGTTTACCATCGTTATAGAATATCATAGCCGCGCTTTTCCCTGTATCCTGGCGTCGGTTCCAAAGGTCTGGCGGTGCGTAAAAGGCTTCAATGCGCTCATTCCCAGTGAATTTTAAGATTTCTTCTCTTGCCTCGGAAATTATCAGGTTTTTCTTCCGCAATGCTCTGTAAACTCTTGCATGACCGTAATTGTCAACGTAATACCATATAGCCGCCAGACTGTCAAAACCGTAGTCTATTGAGACATATCGCTTGTACCAGTCAGGCACAGCTTGAATTTTCTTTATGTGAATATCTTTCCGTAGCTCCGGAAAAGCAAAGCCGCATAAGGAAGTAAATCGCCCGAATTGTCGCGCTTCTCTTTCTTCCTCCGTCATTACCATTTCAAGCTCTGCAATTTCCTCCTGTGAAAGCCAGGGGTTATCAGCCCATTCAAACTCGAAATATTCTATGTTAGGGTTATTGTTTTCGTTAAGATAAACTAAAGTATAAACCCACGTTAAGCCAAGTAAAGGCGTCATAGTAAACCATATATAGCCTCTTGTGTCCATGACACGCATCCAACATTCCTTGAATACATCTTCCGGCGGCTCCTCATCGAACCAAATCCATCCAAGCGAAGCACCTTGAAAACTTTCCCTGCCTTGTTCACAAGTCTTAAAGCCGATAAAACAACCGTTTTTAAGCCGGATCTCATCGATTAGAGAACCCTCTAAATCATCTTTGCGCCCATGACGGATAATTATATTAGCGATTTCCTTTTTAGGCAGCCAGCGCAATATTTCAGCCTGTGCAACTTTACGCTGTACATCTCCAGTAAGAGAAACAACCCACCCGGAAGAAGGCTTATAGTTTTGGAACCTATTGTATCCTAATGCTCTGCATACAGCCTCAACCGCACCTGCTACAGTTTTGCCGGTTCTGTTTCCTCCAAATACAGATTTAATACGCTTATCGCATTCGTGGAAGGTTATCTGCTTCTTATGGATTTTTTCACCTGTGTTGTATATCTCTAGCCGATTTTCTTTCAGCCGTTTGTCTATTGTGCTTTGTAGTGCTTCTATTTCATTGTATAGTTTTATTACTTCGGGATTCTTCCATATATCCATGTTATCACCTAACCAATCGTTTACCACACCTTCTGCAATATTTTGGTTGCCATACATAAGCATATCCAACCATATCTTTCTCTATTTCATTTGGCAGTGCATCTCGTTTACTATGCCCAAATATTTTACATAAAAGTTCTTTCATATACCTCACCCCTTTTATAATACTTGCTTTACCACTTAATCTAAATTACTTTACCACAGGCACATAGTTATTTGCTAACACCCAGCGCCATATTTGTTCAGCATCATATATTAAAAACATTATTCTTCCTTCATTATCATGCGTTTCAGAATATACTGTGTATATTTCAGTTCCGTTCTTGGCTCTTATCTTATACATATTTACACCCCCTTTTATATTAGTGATAATGGGTTACTTGTTTTGTATCTCGGCCTTGTTTCCACATTTACACTCTATTTTTGCTTCCAACTCACAAGTAGTTACTTTTATATTTGTCTGCGGTTTATTTTTATTATTTATCTTGGAGTTGTGTATAGCTCTTTCTAAGCCGCATCTTGTGCATCTTATTATAAAATTGTTCATTCCCTTTCCCTCCCCATCACAGTACTCCTGTATTAAAAAAAATACCTGATTCACGGCATCTTCTATGCGTTTACTTGCCTTATCAAAATATTCATTGTCTATCTCAAACCCTTTGCTTTGCGTATTTTATCGGCAGGGATGTCTACAAATACTCTTAATTGCCATCTATTAGCCCACTCTTCCTCGTTGCCAGGATCAGCAAATGCCCATCCGCAGTTTTCTGCCGATAACCAATCAAGATTAACTTCCAGTATCACATAATTAC
>JAGOJH010000073.1 GCA_017995215.1 Thermoclostridium sp. | reverse complement strand
GGCTGTTTAAGACAGATATTTTGATGATTCTACGATAAATTCATACATTTTTTTGCAAAATCCCCTTGATTTTTCGGGGGGGTATGATATGCTAAAGGAAATTTGACGTTTTTAGAGGTGCCCTAAAAAGAACCAGTTTTCAATACACCCCGAATGGGAGTTTATTTTAACGGCTTTTACGAATAATAGTTAAAAGAATTTAGTAAGAATATATTTGGGTATATATTTCATTGTGAATTGGTTTTAATTTCATTTTGTTTGTAAAAGCAGGTTTAGAAGAAAGTTAGAAAGGAAGGATAGTCTATGTATATCCTTGGAAAAATTAAAGTTACCACCGAGCTTCCGCCTGAGCTGTCAAGGCTGAAGGATCTGGCTTATAACATGTGGTGGTCCTGGAACAACGAGGCCATTGATCTCTACCGGGCCATTGACCTGGCGTTGTGGGAAAAGCTGCATAAAAACCCCATACGTTTTCTGCAGGAGGTTAACCATAAGAAGCTTCAGGAAAAGCTGGGAGATACATCTTTCATGACACAATACAACAAGGTTGTTGAACGCTTTGACCATTATATGTCCGGGGATCAGGGCACCTGGTTTAAAACCAATTATCCAGACAAGCAGCACGAGCATATCGTCTATTTTTCGGCAGAATACGGTTTGCATGAGGTGCTCCCCATTTATTCGGGAGGGCTTGGTGTTTTGTCCGGTGATCACTGCAAGACGGCCAGCGACCTTGGGCTTCCCTTTACTGCCATTGGCCTGTTTTACAAGCAGGGCTATTTCAGCCAGCGGATTAACAGAGAAGGCTGGCAGGAGACCAACTTCTCGGCATTAAACATATCACAGCTGCCTGTAACGCCTGTGCTGACGCAGGACCAAAAGCCTCTGATCATTCATTTCAATATGCCCGGCAGGGTGGTATATGCAAAAGTATGGAAGGTTGCCATAGGTCGCATTAACCTGTATTCATTGGACACCGACATTCCGGAAAACAACCAGTATGACCGGGGACTTACCGCAAGGCTGTATGGAGGAGACAAAGAGACCCGCATTCAGCAGGAAATCCTTTTAGGTATCGGCGGAATCAGAATGCTGGATATATTGGGCATTCATGGTACGGTCTACCATATGAACGAGGGTCACTCCGCCTTTATGGGGCTGGAGCTTTGCAGGAAGCTGATTTCCGAGAAGAACCTGACCTTTGAACAAGCCCGCGAGTTCGTCATTTCTTCTTCAGTATTTACAACGCACACCCCCGTTCCTGCCGGTAACGATGTGTTCCCAATAGACATGATAGACCGGTATTTTGGAGACTACTGGAACCAACTTCGACTGCAGCGGCATGAGTTTTTAAGCCTTGGTATCAAGCCCGGCGATCAGAACAACTTCAATATGACGGTTCTTGCGCTGAACCTGTCCGGGAAGAGAAACGGGGTCAGTGAGCTGCACGGGGCAGTATCCCGAAATATATACAGTAATATCTGGCCTGGAACACCTGAGGATGATGTTCCTATCACCCATATTACCAACGGTATTCATACGATGACATGGCTTTCGCCGAATTTAAAATACATGTATGACAGATATCTGCCGGAAGATTGGCAGGAAAGGCTGTATGATCCCAAGGTTTGGGAAAATGTTCAGAAGATACCCGATGAAGAGCTATGGAGCATTCACAGTATTCTGAAAACAAAAATGATCAAGTTTGTTCGGGAACGGCTGAAAGCCCAATACCAGGCTAATGGTGTTCCTGTGCATGAAGTGAATGAGCTTGACAGGCAGCTGGATCCAAACACCTTTACCATCGGTTTTGCCAGACGTTTTGCCAGCTATAAGCGGGCGAACCTGATTTTCAGGGATATGGCCAGAGTTGAAAGGCTTTTGAACCGCAAGGACATGCCGGTTCAGATCGTCTTTGCCGGCAAGGCACACCCGGCAGACCGCCCCGCTCACGAGGTGATCAAGCATATCCATGATATCGCCCGCAGTGAAGGCTTCCGCGGGAGGGTTTTCCTGGTGGAAAACTATAATATGACCCTGGCCAGAAACCTGGTTCAGGGTGTAGACATCTGGCTGAATAATCCGAGGCGCCCTCTGGAGGCCAGCGGAACCAGCGGTCAGAAGGTCTGTATTAATGGGATCATCAATTGCAGTATTTTTGACGGTTGGTGGTGTGAGGGCTTTCAAGGAAATAACGGTTGGGTTATCGGTGACGATACACCGTATGATAACGAGCATTACCAGGATGATGCCGACAGCCAGTCCCTGTACACACTGCTGGAAAAGCAGATCATTCCCATGTTCTATGAAAGAGATGCTGCCGGAATACCGAGGGAATGGGTTAAAATGATGAAAACGTCCATACAGTCCCTCACGCCGGCTTTCAGCACTCACCGGATGGTGCAGGATTATACCCGGGATTTCTATGTTCCGTGTATTGACAGGGTCAGAAAAATTCAAAATTCGGATTATGAGCTGGTACGCAATTTGTCCTCGTGGAAGCAGAACATTACACGGGGTTGGACCCAGGTTAGAATTCTGCCTGACCGGGATGGCTTAACGCTGACCGAGCAAAACACTAAATCAGGAGAAACCCTGACAATTTCCACGGATGTTCAGCTTGGCGACCTGACCCCCTCCGATGTGGCTGTTGAATTGTATTATGGCCCCATCACCGCTGGAGAGATCCGCCATGGTGAAGGAGCAGAAATGACAGTATCAGCACAGCTCGATTCTTCAACCTATAGGTATACTGCATCCCTGAAGATCATAGACGGAGGAGAATACGGCTATACCTTCCGTGTTTATCCCAGGCATGAGTATTTATTCAACCGGTTTGACATGCCGTTTATGAAATGGGCGAATGGATAAATAAAAAGGGGGGGACGCAATGTCCCCTTTTTTTAAGCCGTTACCATCTTTTCGTTGTGAAGCTTCAGCTTGTCGACTGCATTTTCACGCATTTTATACTTCATGATCTTACCTGCCGCGTTCATCGGGAACTCTGTAACAAAGTCCACATATCTGGGCGTTTTATGCTTGGCCATGCGGGAACGGCAGTATTCTTTTACTTCCTCTTCGGTCAGAACTTCCCCATCCTTCACGATGACACAGGCCATAATCTCTTCCCCATATTGCTTGTCTGGAACACCAATCACCTGCACGTCCTTCACTTTCGGATGGGTATAGAGGAAGTCTTCAATTTCCTTCGGATAAATGTTTTCACCACCGCGGATAATCATGTCCTTGATGCGTCCGGTGATTTTGTAGTTGCCTTGTGCATCTCTGCGGGCAAGGTCCCCGGTGTGCAGCCAGCCGTCCTTGTCAATGGCTGCAGCTGTCGCTTCGGGCATTTTATAATAACCCTTCATGATATTATAGCCCCTGGCAACAAACTCACCATCGCAGTTATCGGGCAGATCCTTTCCGGTTTCCGGGTCAACGATCTTACATTCCACACCAGGAAGGGCACGACCCACCGTGTTCACCCTCACCTCCACCGGATCGTCGGTGCGGCTTTGGGTGCAGCCTGGTGAGGACTCGGTCTGACCAAACACAATGGTAATCTCACTCATGTTCATTTTATCCACAACATCCTGCATTACCTTTACGGGGCAAGGGCTGCCCGCCATGATACCGGTGCGCATATAGGAAAAATCCGTCTTCACGAAATCTTCATGGGCCAGCATGGCTATAAACATGGTGGGAACGCCATGACAGGCAGTGATCTTTTCCTGATTGATACAAGCCAGAGAATTGCGCGGTGAGAAATAGGGCATCGGACTCATGGTTGTGCCGTGTGTCATGGCTGCAGTCATTGCCAGTACCATGCCAAAGCAGTGGAACATGGGCACATGAATCATCAGCCGGTCGGCAGTTGAGAAATCCATGCAGTCGCCAATGCATTTGCCGTTGTTTACCACATTATAGTGGGTCAGCATGACGCCTTTCGGGAAACCAGTGGTTCCTGAAGTGTATTGCATGTTGCAGACATCGTTTTTGCTCATAGATGCCATTCTGCGGTAAACCTCAGCCACTGAAACCTTTTCAGAGTATGACATGGCCTCATCCCATGTCAGGCAGCCTTTTTGCCTGGAATCAACGGTGATGATGTTGCGCAGGAAGGGTAAACGCTTCATATGCAGCGGCTCGCCAGCCTTTGCAGTTTCAAGCTCAGGGCAGATTTCATGGATGATACCCACATAGTCGGAATCCTTATAGCCATCGATCATCACCAGCGTATGGGTATCGGACTGACGCAGCAGATATTCCGCCTCATGGATCTTGTACGCGGTATTCACCGTGACCAGAACGGCGCCGATTTTGGTTGTGGCCCAGAAGGTAATGTACCAGGCCGGCACGTTAGTTGCCCAGATGGCAACATGATCACCCTGCTTCACGCCAAGGGCGATCAATGCCCTGGCAAAGGTGTCCACATCATCACGGAACTGGGAATAGGTGCGGGTATAATCCAGCACGGTGTAACGGAAAGCATACTGATCGGGAAACTCCTCCACAACCCTGTCGAGAACCTGAGGAAAGGTCAGATCGATCAATGTATCCTTCTGCCAGATATACTTGCCTGTTTTGGCGTTATTATCATACAACCTGCCGCGGTGGGTGGTCCTGTCAATGTATTGATCCATAAAGTTGGAGAAATGCGGGAATACAATACCTGCATCGCTTAATTCGGATGCCCATCGCTTTACCCATTCCAAAGAAACATAGCCTTCATAATTGATGGAACGCAAGGCCCTCATCATGTCGCCAACGGGCAAATCCCCCTCACCCATCATGCGATAGCTGATTTTCCCGTCTTCAATCACAGAGTCTTTTGCGTGGACATATTGAATGTAAGCTCCCAGGTTTTGAACGGTTTTACCGGGGGTTTCACCTGCAAAACGGTAGGGATGATGGATATCCCACAGCGCTGCAACGCTGTCGCTGGCAACACGGTTTAGCAGCTCACGCAGCCTTGAAGTGTCGGAATAAACACCGTTTGTTTCAAGCAGCAGCGTGACTCCGTTCTGTTCAGCAACAGGAACAAGGCGGCGCAGAGCGGCCAATACAATCTCATCATCCACCTCACCCTCGGGGGCAGGTTCGCGATCTGCCAAAACCCTTATATATGGTGTACCAAGTTTCTTAGCAAGAAGAATATACTGTGTGATCTCGGCCACGTTCTCTTCGGTTTTGTCAGCATATTTCAGGCAGCAGCCCGAAGAAAGACATGGGATTTCAAGGTGTAGTGAAGCCAGCTTTGCGATGGTGTGCGGCAGTTGTCCTTCTGTAAACGGCTGTGCCTGTACTGCAAAAATATCGTTGCCCAACCCGCGGATTTCGATACCATCAAACCCGAGGTCTTTTGCCATGGAATAAATATCCGGCCAGTCAAAATCCGGACATCCCAGAGTGGAAAATGCAATCTTCATATATACCTCCTGCTATTTTAAGGGTGTAACCCTAAAATTCCTGTTCCTCTTTCCCAAATTTAAAGAGCATACCAGATTCTCACCGATATACAGGCCTCTTTCTCAGCTGCTATCTACCCAGCTTGTGTAAATGAGAAAAAACCTTGACGGCCTTGTGACAGGGAAAGCCAGTGTAAATAAAAAAGCCTTCATCCCTGTGCATTTCTGCCAGAGACGAAAGCTTTGCTTCCGTGGTACCACTCTAATTGGTAACGTATTACCCACTTATTTCCCTGTAACGGCGGTAACCGTACAAGCCTGCCGCCTTCTAAAAGAAGGCTATCAGCCTGACTGCTCCGGGGTGAGCTTACGTCTGCGACATGCGCTGTTTTTCAGCAACCAACAGCTCTCTGAATGCATTGTCTCAGTGTTTATCCCCTTCATTGCATTTCTTTTTAATTTTATCAATCGTATCAAAAAAATATACTATTGTCAAACAAAAAGTGTCACGGTTATTTCTGCGGCATCAATTGCCTGCCGGTCAGGATCTGCCAATCCGATGTGACATAATTTAAAATAGACACTCATGGCCAGCTTCCACCTTTAAATGCGTTTCTGGTTTAGTTGCAGCATCTCAAAATGCATTCCACAGAAAACCGAAGATAAACACACAGCCCCAGGCACTGCCTGTGAATTCTTTTGCCATCAGCATTCCGTAAATAATGGTGAATATTGTAACCGCTTGTAGTATTGCAGATGGCGTTACACCGATCATGCCATGGATAAAAAGGCACATAATGCCGCATGTAATAGCTCCCCAGTTCAGCCACTTCTTTTTGGGCGGGAAGATAGTATTGATTTTATTACTGATTACTACGTAATTAAACCCTTCGAAGAACCCCCAGGCAGTTGCAATCAAGGCCATTCCCAGCACGTTACCAGGAAAACCCGACGCTAATGCCTCTTTCGTCATCCATACCGATTGGAATGGCAGATAGCTTTTCAATTGTCCGGTTGCCAGGTTAAACAAGATGTTCGGAACAAATGCAAGCACTGAATATACAATTGACAAAAGGGCACCTTTTCCTTGAAGACCATGACTTTGAAAGCTTTCCTTACGGATAAGGCAAACAATGGATATTCCCAACCCGGCAACGCCAAACTGCATGAAAGCCATAAGGGCGACACGCAGCAGAATATGTATGCCTGAATTGTTGGCAAAAGCATTGAATTGGCTTTGAAACGTCATGTAAATCCCAAGAACGATAAAGGTTGCTATCAGGATGATCATTGAATCAAGCTCCGCTTTCTTTTGAAGCTCTGTTTTAACTTTTTTAGCCATGTAAACCTCCAGAAAAAATCATCATTCATTTATGTCTTCATGAACAGTAGGCTTCATTGATGCGGTATCAGTCCTTCACTGAAACCATTCTTGTCATTAGTCGCACAAATGCTGCAAGTATTGCAGAAATTAAAAGCAATGTTATCATTCCTATAAGTGGATTAGCCTTGTTTGAAAAACCAAAAGCAAATGATAACACCTTTCCAAAGAACAGACCGATTGCCTCATTGAATACTAATCCATCCAGAATTGGCATTACTATAAACAGGCTGACCGGCACTCCAACTGACACCACTATCTTTCCGTACTTATTCAACCGATAAAAGGAAACAGTAATGAAATACCCGAGCATCCAGACTGCAAAGTACAAACAAACAGTGAAAATTAGTTGTGTAAAAATAAACAGCAGGCTACCGGTTTTATAACCAGCTTTATTTTGGTAGATCATTTGAAACAAGCTTTTTATTGAAAAAGATTGATTCAAGGGTTGCAACAGCCTCCCAATAAACATCAAAATTCTATCAATGCAAGCCATGGCAGTACTGATGATAGCTGCGCTGATCATGCGTGAAACGAACATTGTTCTTCGGGAAATGCTGTTTTGTATAAACAGGCAGAATGCCTCCCGGAAGGAATTCAATCCGGCAATAAAGATAAAAATCATGCTGGCAACTTCAAGGCCATTGACATTTCCTGAGATAGTAATCTTGTCTGGTATCAGATATAAAAGTGCCACTATTAGAAGAAATACCATGACTACCTGCAGGTAGTAAATCAGAACTGCCTTTTTGCTTTCATGCAATTGATATTTTAATGCTGCTTTCAGATTCATTTTCGTACCTCCTGAGTATTGCTCAGCTCAATAAATAATTTTTGTAAGTCCATTTTTGTTATTTCGACACCCTCAGCAATAGGTTTTGTATTGGGAGAACCTTCAATATACGCTGTCTTCAGCCCGCCAAGAACATCTGCCCCCAAAAGCTTTTTGCCTTCAATTGCACGATCTACGGCAGAAATACTGCCTGTCACACTGTAATACCTGTCCAATAGTTCTTCACGTGCCTCATTGAGAATAATTTCTCCATCCCGGATGATTATGACATCTTCTATGAGGCCGGAAACCTCTTCAATCAGATGAGTGGATATTATAAAAGCAGACTGGTTTTCAGAATATCCTTCCAGCATAAGCCTGTAAAACAGCTCTCTATGATTCGCATCCAACCCCAACACGGGTTCATCCAGTAACACATAAGGAACATTGACACACAAGGCAATGATGAGTTTGAAAATGGTACAATACCCTGTTGACAGCGATTTGATTTTTTTACTGACATCAAGCCCGAATCGACAGGACAGATCGATGGCTTTTTTTTCATCAAAGCTTGCGTAAAAGTTTTTTGTCCAGTGAAATGCCTCTGATACCTTCATTCCTTCAGGATAATAATTTTTTTCACTCATCATAAAAACATTCCCCAGCAGCTTGTCATTCTCAAGAATCACCTCACCATCGAGCAAAACCTGCCCCTGATCCGCAAAAATTCTACCGGCAATAATGTTCAACAGCGTGGTCTTACCAGCACCATTTCTTCCTAACAGCCCTACTATTTTGTTGGGTTGAAGTTCAACGGTCACATTGTTTAGCGCCCGAACATTCCCATAGTTTTTTATAATATTGCTTACACACATCCCTTTCATTCACCAAACCCTCTTTCTATCATCATATAGATGTCTTCTTTCGATAAATTCAAACGCTTGGCTTCACTGACAAGTGTTATAACGAATTTATCTGAAAACTCTTTCTTTCGTTTTTCAAGCAGCTTCTTTGCTGCACCGGTTTCCACAAACATACCCACGCCTCTTTTCTTATACACAATTCCGCTGTCCACCAGAGTGTTTATTCCCTTCAAGGCCGTTGCCGGGTTAATTCTATAACTTACTGAGATTTCAGTTGTTGACGGGATTTGCGTTTCCTCAGGAAATGCCCCTGATAAAATTGCATCCTCAATCTGCTCTGCTATCTGCATGAATATGGGGCGTTCATCTTCAAAATTAACTTGCAATGGATTACCTCCTCTCTTTTCAATCAGTGTTTTGGTTTATTGGTCTACTGGTTAATTACTTATGTAACTAACTATAGCACGTCGACATTATCGTTGTCAATATGTCTTGAACAAATAATTCACAGGGAAGCAAAAATCCAAGAAACCTGATAAATTTATGATTTGAGTCCTATAGGGAAAGCAATTTTTTCAGATTCCTAAAGAAGGGGCTGTCGGGGAAATTTTATTCCCATCGACAGCCCATAATGCTTTATTAACCAATTTTCGTTTTTCTATTTATTAAATCGAATTCATGCGGTGTACTTTTAGTATATATTATAAACCTTCCTATTCATTCTCATCTTCAAAAAGAACAACCCTTGCAGGGGAACCGTCGGAGCCTTTCAGGGAAAGGGGCATGCAAACATATCTGTATCTGCCGGGAGCAATTTCTTTCAGGCACAATCCTTCAACGATCAGCACCTCATTACCCAATAAAGCATAGTGAACAGGAAACTCCTTACTGTTATATGCTTCTATCGATAAAGCGTCTGTGCCGATAACACGTACACCCTGAGCCAGCAAGCAACTGGCAGCTTCAAAGGAGAGCCCTGTGAACTCCGTGTCAAATGGTTCTTCCAGCGTCTTTTCACTATAGGAGGTCTGAAAAAAAACAGCTTCATTTTTTTCACCGGGCAGATTGTATATATGTTCTGGCTGGATGCTATTCACATGCCGTACATCCACCACCCTGACCCATCCTGAAAAAAGCTGGACATCCAGTTCATCAATGCTTTTACCACCATCGATAAAGTGCGCAGGTGCATCTACATGGGTTCCTGTATGAACGCCTATGTGTAACCTTGAAACATTAACCATGCTTCCCTTGGATATGCTGGCGGTACGCTCAAGAAGAACACCCTCGTCACCCGGCCATACAGTCATATTTGAAATGACAGGACGTGTAATATCCACTATTTTCATCTGATTAATTCCTTTCGAATTCTTGAACAGGCTTCACATTTATTTTAAACAATAGAACACTGAAATTCAAGAAAAACAAAGCTTATACCAGTTGTCGTACTCCCACAATCACACTTTTTGTAAGGACAATAATACCCCTTCATCGCGAAAACATGGATTTACAGTACTGATTAGTTTTTCACGTTTGTAAAACCAGATATTAACAAAAAATTCTTTGAACCAACCACCGGCTTGTGCATAAGATGTTAGTAAGAGTTCTGATGTTTTTAAACCTTTATCCGGTTGAATAAACATGTTTATGGCCAGGCTGTGAACAAGTCAGAGAGATTGAAGGCAGGTGAGGATATGCCATTATCAGCCAGAGAGATGTTTGCCCGTATGTTACGCTGCGAAGCCGAGGGTGAGGGTGACAACGGGATGAAATCGGTGGCAACTGTGATCATGAACCGTGTTCATGTTCCATACGGTGAATATATGCGCCTGAATCAGGGGGATTTACGCAAGGTTCTGCTACAGCCATACCAGTTTACCTGTGCGATGGAAACAGTTTACGGAGAATTCAACCCGCAAAACATTTTTAATATACCGGCAAGACAGGTAGACTACGAGATAGCCGATTGGGCGCTGTCAGGGAATAAACATTGGGGGGCCGGCGAAAGCCTTTGGTACTATAATCCTTTTCAGGCCGGATGCAGTACATATTTTCCTGCAACCCGCACTGGTGTATATTATAATCGAGTTGCCCAGCATTGCTTCTATTCCCCCACACCAAGTTATGCTCAGACATAGCTAATATTCAAGTGCTGCTGGAACGCCCAAGCAGAGAACCATTTAATGTAGTTATTGAAAAAAGCCAGTGTTTTGGCATCAACCAACTGTAAATTTAAAGCTGAAATAGAATGGAGTCTATTGATATTTTGGAGGTTTTTATATGAATGAGCACAAAGCGCTTGTTAATGAACAAGCAACAGCGCCTGCCAGATTGCCGATAAAAGACAACACGTTGGGAGTCACTGCTGCTTCACCGATGAAAAATAATACGCTGGGTATGACAGCAGCAACACCGATGAAAGACAATACATTGGGTATGACTGCAGCAACACCAATGAAAGATAATAGGTTAGGTATGACTGCGACAACACCAATGAAAGACAATATGTTAGGTATGACTGCGACAACACCAATGAAAGACAATATGTTAGGTATGACTGCAACATCACCGATGAAACATAACAACGCCAGAACAGCAGCAGCCCCGGTACAGGCTGAAGTTATGCCCGCATATAAAAAACAAACCAAACCGGGATACTACCAGCCCGGTGGTCTCATGGCCGATTATTCCCAGCCTGAAATGCAGCCTGTCGGCTATTATCCTCCTGCCATGCCACAACAAGGGATGGTTCCAGCTGCGATGCCGCAAACAGGGATGGTTCCAACCGTTCCCCAAACGGGTATGGGGATGCCGTACTCAGGAATGGCCACCCCCGTGCCTCAAAGGAGCATATTCCAGCCCGCTTCTCCACAGGGAATGGTACCAATGAACGGCACACAGCGGACCTCCATCATGACCAGTGGGATTGGAGTAAGGGACAGTGTCCTGTCGAGTACCGATTTTACACAGGGCTTTTTACAAACACAAATTGGCCGTCATGTGAAGGTGGAATTTGTGATCGGCACAAATATGCTTGTAGACCGGGAAGGAGATCTGGTGAAGGTGGGAACGGACTACATCATCATTCAGGAAACGGAAACCGATGATTATCTGCTTTGTGATATTTACTCCATCAAATTTATTCGTTTCTACTATTAACCAGCTGTATGGTGATGGGGCAATTACACCTGGTCAAGATCAATATTTGACGGACTATTTGCTATGAGAACGGGGATGGTTCTGGTGTACGAACCATCCTCTTTTATACTTCGTGTTCTTAGTACTCAGTTGGGCTTCCTGTGGGCTCTGCTTCACTGCAGATCACCGGTGTGGATGAGTATCCGTTTCCCAGGCGGCTGGCGCCAAGGTCTATAAACAGCTTTGCCTGTTCCGCATTTCGAATGCCCCCCGATGCCTTCACCTGAATTCTGCCCCGGGCGGCTTTCACCATGGCTTCTACAGCCTCGGCGGTTGCACCTGCACCATAAAACCCGGTGGAGGTTTTTACAAAATCTGCACCTGCCCTAATGGCACACTCGGTAGCCTGAGCGATTTCTTCCACTGTAAGCTGAGAGGTTTCAAAAATTACCTTTAACGGAACTCCGGCATTTTGAGTGATTTCCGATACGGCGCGGATGTCCTTTTCCACCTCATCCCACAGTTTAGAGCGGATATAGCCATAATTGGCCACCATGTCAATTTCATGAACACCCTTTTGAATATAAAGCTGCGCCTCAGCAGCCTTTATCTGCGAGGGTGATGTGCCATGCGGAAAAGAAAGAACACATGACACCTCGGTTTCAGTACCCTGGCACATGGCTGCTGCCATATCGATATCACAAGGCCTGACACAGACTGTTTTAACCTTGTAATCAATCCCCAGTTGTATGGCAAGGCGGGATTCCTCCTGAGTCATTTCGGGTTTTAGCACTGCATGATCCAGATAACGGTTATATTCATATGCTTTCAATAATTCCACGCTCCTTTTCGCAATCTTGTACACACTGTTACTTCCATTTTAGATCATAACTATTCTTGTGTAAAACAAACATTTTAAACCTCTTTGCGCAAACGTCTCCGGCCCATTAAAAAAGGATGCCAAACGAATGGGCATCCCAGAAATTATGTAAAACTACTCAAGCTCTCTAATTCATCGTAAATCTTACCGGCACTTGTGAGAAAACACTCGCAGCTTCATTTTGCCGCTGCGTTTCTATCCCTTATAGTATAGGTATAGGGGCTTTTTGCTCTTCTCGTTTATCGTCATCAATTTTATTCTTTTCGTTATGTTCCTGTTTTTTATTTTTGTTGTTTACTTCGGTTTTATCCTTTCCTTTTGGTCCATCATCAGGTTTAACAGGGTTTTCAGGCTTGTTGATATCGGTTTTGACCTTATCGTTCTTTTCCTGTTTTTTATTTTCGTTGTTTACTTCGGTTTTATCCTTTCCTTTTGGTCCATCATCAGGTTTAACAGGGTTTTCAGGCTTGTTCTCATTCTTGTCCTGCTTACCCTTGTTTTCGTTTTTATTCTCTGCAGCATCCTCTTTCCGGTCAGCTTTTTCTATTTCTTTTCTCAGCTTCTCCTGCTGCTTCGCTTCCTTTTCAAGCTCCTTATCCATCTTCCTGTTTTCCCGGATTCTCAGCATCAAATCCCTGACAGGGGCATCTGCAAGCTCTTCTTCGGTTAAATTGGTTCCACTATCCAAAACCTTACTGATGATTTTGCTTTTTCCGGGAGACAGGCCTTCCTTAACCGATTGCTCATGTTCTGATGAATCAAATAATAGCACCTCGGCCTCCGGTGTTACTTTTTCTTCTATCTCGGTTTGTGTTTTCTCTCTTCGTTCGCTGTCGGATGAAGAGATACTGATCAGTACATCCCTTTCGTCCTGAAGATAGCCTAAATTTCTGGCGGTTTCTATCACCGCATTTACACCCTTTTCATATTTCTTCAGCTGAAGATCAACAGATTCCACCAGCTTTTCACCATCTTCATTCAATGAGTTTATTTTAATGATTCTGTCATAACGGTTGATCACCAACTCGACAGAAGGGTTGATATCGATGTTGATATATTGCGCTGGAATTGACCAGCTGTAGGCCCCTGTGCCAATAAAGGCAACAAGAAACAAAGCAGCAATCATGGGAGCGGCCTTTTTCAGATAATAAGCAGCTGAACGCACTGTATTGTTGATGTTTAATACGGTGCCGATTTCAAGCTCATCCGTGTGTTTCACCGTCTTGAACGTTCCATCGGACAAAAGAAGCACACAATTTCCACTATTTTTTTCAATAACAATGCCTTTCATCTTCTTCACCTTCAACCTAAAAATCCTTAACATATTCCGCCAAATACGGGTAATCTCCCATCTTAATCAAGAGAACCGCGATGATGTACTTTCTGTGACGTTCGAATTTTTTCCTTGTTATATTCAATTCTTTCTCTATCTGCACCAACGGCAGATTTCCGTTTTTAAGTGTTTCATCCTTCATCCTGGGGCTGCAGGTGATAACCTGTATGACCTGCTTGCAAATCTGTTTGGTTTGTTTATTTTTGGGTGATACATTTTCCAGCTCAGATAAATGAATATCATATCTTGCCAGAGTCTCTTTCAGAGACTGTATTTCAAGTACCCTGTCCTGTCTGAACCTTTCCTGTTCATAGCTTGCAAGTGATGCCTGCTGGTCGATGGTCTCGTCCATCTCGTCCTGCTCCGGCCTGAGTGATACCACATTGTCCGTATGTTTTCTCTGACCCCTGTAATAATCGATTACCTTGTTTCGTATGACTTTGCCCGCATAGCTTAAAAACTCACCATAAAGGGGTTTGTATCCTTTAACAGCCTGAACAAACGCCATCATTCCAACAGACAACTCGTCGTCAGACCCATAACGCATATATTTACCAGACAGTTTTTGCACACAAGATGCAATAAACGGTTTATAGGCTTCCAGTAAATCATTTAGTTTTTGCTGGTCTTCCCTGCTTTCCAGAACCAATTGCTCCAGCTGACTGTTTCTCATTTGTATGTCCTATAGCCCACCAAATCAAATACGGCATTAGCATTATTCTTTAATTTCTTATTTCAATCAAAAAAGTGAATTCTTTACAATATATATATCGGCAAAACCTCCGTTTTATTTAAACTGCAAATGTTGATGATTGCCTTCTGTTACAGTATACGATAAGCTGAAGATTTTTTTTAGGGTATCTGAAAAGAAATTGAAGAAAGATACAGGCACCGATATTTCCTCTGATGCATATATTTATATATAGTCTCTAATTTTCGATTGGGGTGGTGAAACGGTATGTTTTTCAGCAGTCTGTCACAGCTACTGAAAGAGATTTTCTCAGCGTTTTTTTTAACCGGGTACATCACTAACTCACAATCCTTTCCCCATCCTCTAAGCGTTGAAGATGAGCAGAAATACCTGGAGCTATTTCACCAGGGTAATGAAGAAGCGCGAAATATCCTGGTGGAAAGAAACCTTAGACTGGTCGCCCATATTGCAAAAAAGTACAACACAGGAAGTATTGACTGCGATGATATGATTTCCATCGGTACTATTGGCCTGATTAAGGCCATCACCAGCTTCGACCCCTGTAAGGGAATCCGCTTGGCAACATATGCGGCGAGATGTATAGATAACGAAATTTTAATGCATTTAAGGACGACCAAGAAGTTTCAAAACGAGGTCTCTCTTCATGAACCTATTGGTACGGACAAGGAGGGCAATGAAATTTCCCTTCTTGACATTCTTGGAAGCGAAGAGGATGGTGTAGATGACAAGGTTGCTTTGAAAATCCAAATCCGGAAGCTGTACAGAAAGATCGCCGAGGTGCTGCGCGGCAGAGAAAAAACGATTATTGAATTGCGGTACGGCCTGGCTAACGGCTCGAACAAAACGCAGCGTGAAATTGCGAAAATGCTGGGGATATCTCGTTCCTATGTATCCAGAATTGAGAAAAAGGCAATTCACAAGCTGAACAGGGAGTTCCAGGATTCATGAAGGAAACCTCTGTAAAAGTTATAAAGTCGCTCTTGCGCGGGGCGTTAATAATCTTTAATCTGTTCCATTACCTCGTCGGAAGATCGTCATATTACTGTTGTTTTAGCTGATTTGAACTGGCAGCGTGGGAATATAATACCCTGAATGTGATAAGTTCCTTTTGAATGGATGAATTACGCCATTCGAAGGGATTTTTTTCAGGTTTGTCATCTAATTGCGGAATGACTTTATTTGCGTGGGGCCTGCACGGATTTATTTTTTGCTTTTGATAAACTTCGTATGGATACACAAATGCACGGGCAGAATTCGTGATTCTGCCCGTGCATTCTACAGGGTACGCCTCAATATTCAGTTGTCGAAAAAGGGTTTGGATATTTCCAAATATCCGATGTGTACATACACTGGATTTGCTTGCTATTCAGCACTTTAGCCTAAATGCACAGTGAAACGGTTCCGGCAAACAAAAGTCGCAAGCAATGCAAGCATGTACACAAACCTTGCTTTTTGCTTGTCGGGGCGCTGCCCCAATCCCCAAGAACGCACGGTTTCCCGTGCGGCTGCGCTACCATTGCCAGCTTTCTTTTGCGCTTCGGCAAAAATTTGATTGCAAAAAGAAATTGCCGATTTTCTGTTGCTTATTCTCTGCAAATCGGCTATAATAATCCATAGTAGTATTATTGCCGAAGAAGAATGGTGGTGTGTTATGGAATACATCAAACGGCATATGGAAGAAGTCGTTCAGACCTTGAGCAAAAGCTGGCCAGTGATCCTGTTGACTGGGCCGAGGCAAGCAGGGAAAACCACCATGCTGAGGGAGCTTGCTGCGCGTGAAAACATCGGGCGGGAGTACGTCTCTCTTGATGATTTGAACATGCGGGCAATGGCGAAGACTGACCCCAAAATGTTTTTGCAGCTTCATAAGCCTCCGGTGCTGATTGATGAGGTTCAGTACGCGCCGGAGCTGTTCACCTATATCAAAATCCATGTGGATCAGCATCACAATCCCGGTGATTTCTGGCTGACCGGCTCACAGGTTTTCCGGCTGATGAAGGGCGTACAGGAGTCGCTTGCCGGACGTGTTGCGCTGCTGCATATGTCGCCGCTTTCCCAGCGGGAAATGCTCGGAGCGGAGTGCGTTCCGTTCACGACGAACTTCGATGTGCTGGTCGAGCAGAGCAAAAAGATGCCGCCGGTGACTACGCCAGAGCTTTTTAGGCGTCTGTGGAACGGCTGTATGCCCGGACTTGTCAGCGGCGGTTTTGAAGGTCGCGATATTTTCTATTCTTCTTATCTCTCTACCTATGTGGAGCGCGACGTTCACGCTCTTTCCGGCTCGGTGGACGCGCTGAAATTCATTCGCTTCATTACCGCCGTGGCTGCCAGAGCCTCGCAGCTCTTGAACTACAAGGCGATTGCAGACGACGCCGACATTGACCAGATTACCTGCAAAAACTGGATCAACATTCTGGAGACGCTGGGCATTGTGTTCCTGCTTCATCCATATTCCAACAACGTGCTCAAGCGCACCATCAAGACGCCAAAGCTATACTTTTACGACACCGGCCTTGTCTGCTATCTGACCTGCTGGTCTTCGCCGGAGGTGGCCGAGAGCGGAGCCATGAGCGGTGCATTGTTGGAGAGCTTCACCGTGTCCGAGATTATGAAGAGCTATCAGAACGCGGGACGTGAACCGTTTATTCACTATTACCGTGACCGCGACGCCAAAGAGATCGACGTCATCATCGAGGGCGACGGCAAGCTTTGTCCGCTGGAGATCAAGAAGACCGCCACGCCGGACAAACGCCTCGTGCGCACCTTCGGCGTGATCGACAAGTCACCGCTCCAGCTCGGCACCGGTGCGGTGCTCTGCATGGCTGATAAACTCAGCGCATTTGATCGGGATAATCTGATCGTGCCGGTGTGGATGATATGATACACTTTAAGGAAATGATTAGTTTGGGGACTAATCTCAGCTCTGCATCTGTCTTAATAATAGGGCAAACGAATATATGATTACTGATGTTCTCGAAAATGAGGAACGCTCCGGGTGACAAGTGGCGGATACTATAGAAATCACACATGTGGAAGAGTGGTAAATAACGTAAACTGGTCGTTTGAGTTCAAAATTACGTAATGGCTGATTATTCGATTTATCCATTACGGCAGTTTGTGGAGGAGACATGCAACAAATAATTAATAAGATCCGGAATTCGCTGAGGGTTAATTTTCTTTAACGGGTCCATTGATCCATTTTCCGAATCAACAAGATGGTTATCTTGCCGTTACAAGCTTTTTCAGGTTGCTGCTCAGGTCTTGAATATCCAGTATGGATCTGTTCAGTTCGGACATCTGGCTGTTTTCACTCTCGATTGTTGCGAGCACTTCTTCTGTTGCTGCGGCGTTTTCCTCTGAAATGCTTGCAACATTTTCAATCTGTCGCTGCACTTTTTCAAGCTGCTGGGTCATATCTTTATTTTTCAGCTGTCCAAGATCAATGCTCTGGTTGGTACTGACAAAAGCCTGCCTGATCTGCATAAAATAGTCCAGTATTTCTTCTGCCAGCTTTTTGCCCTCCATGGATGCATTGTCTCCCTGCTTAACCTTGATGTATGCCACATTGGAACTTTTAAGGATGCTTTCATTCATATCGGAGATTTCTCTTACGATTTTCGCACTTTGCTCAGCCAATTTCCGTACCTCATCGGCAACCACAGCAAAGCCCTTTCCGTGCTCACCCGCCCTGGCCGATTCAATTGCAGCATTTAAGGCAAGAAGGTTGGTCTGATGGGCTATTCCAGTAATACCCTCCAGCAGTTCATTGACCTTCTGCATATTTTCATTCAGTTCTGAAACCGTCATTACTCCGGTTCCAATCGCATTGTTGATAATACCCATCTGATGGTTGAGTTTGTTGATTTTGTCGGTTCCAAGCTCAACCTGGCCAATGATGTTCTTCGATTTTTCTGCGATATCATCCGAAATGGTACGAGATTCTTGTACAATTTGAACCGTTGCATTCACAACCTCATTAAACTGATTCACATTTGCTGACTCATGCTGAATCGCCGTTGCCATTTCATGCATGGATGAGGTAATACTTTTGCTGGCCTCACTGATATCCTTGATGTTTTTATTAAACTGGGTAATATTGTTGTCCAGGATATATGTGTTTTCTTCGATGTGAGTGATCGTGCGATTCAGTTCGGTGTTGAGTTCATTGGTTCGGATTTCCTTCCGGTTCGCTTCATCGACAAGTGTTCTCCCCCAGTTTGTCAGGAAATACAGCAAGGTAACTGACCCGTTGAAAGGGATCAGAATCGCAATAAAATCAGCCAGTCCGTTCTCCTGTCCAAGCAGCTTCTCCGGACTGATGATGTAAGCAAGAATATAAAGAGCATTCATAACAATGCCATAAGTCGTCAGCAGTTCCTTCCTAAAGTAAAGCGCTGCCATTGTGACTGTCGCCAGGATAATGTAATGCTTATTCAGAGCATATGAATCCAGTATAAACAAAGCAATGATGACAGCCCCGGGGAGCAGCGCGAACAAAAGCCCCTTTATATATCGATTGATGGGAAGGAAATAATTGATAATGATTAGAGCTAAAACAGCCATCCCTTGAGCACCTACGATGATGCCCCGGGAAAATCCCTTTTGTAGCTGCTAACCTATGATGTCTGGAATTTGACAGTATTAGTTGTCACAAAATTGATGGTGATCGAGGCCGGAACCATCACCAAATTTTCTATGCAGGGAGAATCAGGATAATTCCCCCTGCA
>JAGOJH010000072.1 GCA_017995215.1 Thermoclostridium sp. | reverse complement strand
GGTTTCAGGAATTTGATAAGGCCTATCGGGCTGAAATGATTCTGGGCATCACCACCAATACCCAGGACGGTGAGGGAGATATTCTTCGACAAACGCCGGTAAGCCTTCACCTGGACAAGCTGCAATCAGCGCTGAACGCTTTTGCTGGTGAGTATGATCAGCTTCCTCCCATGTTTTCAGCAGTGAAAGTGAACGGAAAGCGTTTATACGAGCTTGCCAGGCGGGGAGAAGAGATTGAACGGAAAACCCGGAAGGTCACCATTACTCACTTGAACCTGCTCAGCGCTCAATTAGAGCGGGAGCACCCGGTAGTTCGTTTTGATGTCACCTGCTCCAAAGGCACCTATATCCGCACGCTTTGTGCAGACATAGGTGAGGCTCTGGGCTGTGGGGCTTACATGTCCTTTTTGGTTCGTACAAGGGTCGGGCCTTTTTTTATTGAGAACGCACATACCCTCGAGAAAATAAAAAGCTGTATGGAGGAAGGAACACTTGCATCGTTACTACTTCCAGCAGATACTGTTTTCAGCGGGTATCCGGCTATTTATCCAGACGAAAGACAGTTGGTTCGTTTTATCAACGGAGCTGAAATCAATGCGGAGGGCATTCCGGTTGCAGGAGAAATAGTGCGCGTGTACGAAAATCAGGGCTCTTTTATTGGCCTGGGAAAGCTGATCATAGCGAACGATCAAAAAATGATAAGAGCATACAGGCTTTTTATGTAGCAGATAGCAAGGGGGATGGAAGCAAGGGTACAGTTCTTTTGCTTCCTTTTGGGGGCGAATAGACCGTCATCCTGCTTCACCCCTGCTTCCAATAAGGAAGGGACAATTGTGGTTATCTTTGAGAATGAATTTACACCACCGGAAGGGAAAAACTGTGGTATTGGCCTGGGAAACTTTGATGGCATGCATCGCGGGCACATTGCGCTGATCAATACTTTGCAAAGTGAATGCCAGCTGAATGAGCTGCACTCTGTGATCTATACCTTTAAAAAGCACCCCGACCATATTCTTCGGAAGAAGCTTTTTACGCCGTTGATTATGACCATGGAGCACAAGGCCCATGTGCTTGAAGGAACCGGAATTGGCAGCCTGTGTTTCCAGGAGTTTGATGAGGAGTTTTCCAGGATGGAACCGGAAGCTTTTATTGAACGGGTTTTGGTTGAGAAAATGCGGGTGAAGCTTGTGGTAGTGGGTTTTAATTACCGCTTTGGCTATATGGGAAGAGGTGACACCGAGCTTCTGAAAAAAATGGGTGCCAGGCTTGGTTTTAATGTTATCGTCATACCCCCGGTAAAGGTGCGCGAAGAGGTTGTATCCAGTACGGTCATCCGGCAATATATCCTAAGAGGCAGAATGGAAAAGGTTTTTGAGCTTCTAGGGAGACATTTCTCGGTTCCGGGGAAAGTGATTAGCGGTAAGCGTGTGGGAAGAACCCTTGGCTTTCCGACAGCCAACATGCTGCCCGAGCGTTATCTGGTCATGCCAGCCATCGGAGTATACATCACAAGAACGTTGTACCTGGGGAAATGGTACAACAGTGTGACCAATGTCGGACGATGCCCCACGGTAAAGCAGGAGTCCGAGGTTACGCTGGAAACCCATATGATGGGCTTCGAGGGTGAACTGTACGGACAGGACATCGAGGTTTTCTTCCTGAAAAAGCTGCGCAACGAAAAAAAGTTTGAAACCCGTGATGATCTGATCCATCAGATTCAGCTGGATATTCAAAAGGCTCAGATGTACTGGAATGCCTGAATAATTAAGGCTGATTTCTTTGCCTCTGAGGCGGGGGTCTTAGGAGCATTTGATAATAATGAGTATATTGATATGGATGATAAAAGGGATTCTTGCTGAATCTCTTTTTTGCGTTATTGGTGATGTATAAGCAATACCGATTTCCGGGATAATCATAAGGAACTCAACTCTGGAGCCGATTCGGAAGGGAAACGCCATCCCTGTGAAAAGGTTTGTGGCGTTTTTCCGAATCTGTTCACAAGCAAAGAGGAGGAAGAGGTTTTTATGAGAAAGGGACGAATCCGGCTGCTGTTATTCGTGCTTACTGTTTCAATGGGGTTAATGGGATATAAGCTTTACAAAATACAGATCATTCAACATGATACCTATTCGGCTTCGGCCTTCAGACAGCGAAGCAAAATGACCGAGATTTATCAGGAAAGAGGAGAGATCCTGGATCGGAACATGATATCCTTTACGGGCAGGAGCACCGAATTTGTTGCCGTGCTGCAGCCCGCAGTGTTCCCAAAGGAGCAGCAGACGAGGGAATATATTGCCGATTTGCTGGGGGTGGAAGCGGAGGAGTTTATTAATTTTTCTGTCTATAATGCAGCTCCTCTTATTTATCCTGTGCCTGTGCAAACCGCACAAATCTTTGTGGATAATCCTCTACCCGGTGTATCCATTGTAGAGCGCCGTAAAAGAATGGAGGCCAACATGCCGGGTGCGCATTTGATCGGGTATACCGATGGCAGCTGTTCACAGGGGCTTGCTGGAATAGAAAAGGCCTTTCAGGATGTGTTATCCTCTGGCAGCAGTGTTTATGCCCTGGCAACTACTGATGCAAGGGATGAATACCTTCAGGAATTTGGTTATCAGATCAGAAGAACGAAAGCGGACAGCCCATTAAGCATGAAACTGACACTGGATTTTCACATGCAGAAGCTGGCGGAGGAAGTGATGGACAATATGATGGTCTCCGGAGCTGTGGTAATGATTGACATCCTCACCGGAGACGTTTTGGTACTTGCCAGCAGGCCCGGGTTTAATCCTTCCGACATTTCCCGGTATCTGGACGACGAAACCCAACCCTTGTTCAACCGGGCTATAGCAGGGTACACCCCGGGCTCAATCTTCAAGATCATTTCCACGGCGGCAGCGCTTGAAGAACACTATAACCCTGAAATCACCTATGAATGCACCGGCTTTTTTACGGTGGGTGAACAGGCGTTTAAATGCTGGACTTTTGATACAGGCGGGCACGGGACGGTAGATCTGAAAGACAGTTTTGCCCAGTCCTGCAATGGATATTTCATCCAGCTGGGAATCGAGCTTGGGCCTGAAAAAATGCTGCAAACTGCAAAAAGTTTCGGCCTTGGCGCCGTAACGGGCCTGGAGATGCAGAAGCTTCCGGAATATGAAGGGCTGCTTCCCAAGCTGACAGAGCTTGATGGGGATGGGAATGTTGCGAACCTGGCCATGGGGCAGGGAAAAATACTAGTAACACCCCTTCAGGCGGCTGGAATGGCTGCTATCATTGCTAATGGCGGTATCAGGAACACCTTTAACATCCTGGATTGCATTGTCAACCGCGAGGGCGAAATCATCCGGGATTTGAAAACAAGGCAGTGGCAGCGGGTTATCTCCAGAGAAACGGCCACAGCGCTGATGGAGATGATGGAAGCAACGGTGGAGAATGGAACAGGCCAAAAAGCCGATATCGGTGGGTACGGCGGCGCAGCGGGAAAAACCGGCAGCGCCGAAACTGGTCTTTTCGAAGGAGACAGAAGAATTCTGCATGCCTGGTTTACCGGCTACTTCCCATATGTAGAGCCGCGTTATGCCATGTGTGTATTTGTTGAAGATGGGACGGGCGGTGGTACGTCGGCAGCACCGGTATTCGCTGAAATCGCCGCCCGGATCATGCAATGGGAGGAAATGCATTAAGCGTATATCTTAAGTGAAAAGTGACACTTTGATGGCAGGCAGTCCTGTTCATTTACACCGTGGGCGTTGCTGATTCGGTGAAGATTCAGATGGCTGTATCAAAAGGCTTTGCGTTCACTGCGGAATGATTTCGTTCACACCAATCAAGTAAGTTTTTTCAGACAAATTTTTACCCTGTTCGTATTTGTCAATAGAAAGATAAAGTTGATGAGGTGATATTATGGAAAAACGATTATACCGCAGCACCCGGGACAGAGTTTTTGGTGGAGTTTGTGGAGGGCTTTCCGATTATGCCCAGGTCGAGAAAGGTCTTCTAAGGTTCCTGGCAGCCGTAGCAATTATTGTAACCGGGTTTATTCCAGGTCTGCTTGCGTATGTTGTCTGCGTTCTGGTAATTCCTACCGAAGAGGCCGTGTTCAAGGATCAAATGTATCGCGAAAGCGGTGAAAATCCGCCTCCTAAGGCAGTCAACCCTGAAAACACAAAAATGGTCATCGGCGTGGCATTAATTCTTATCGGTGTCATTGCTCTGGCCAAGCTCCTGTTCGCGTGGATAGACTGGAAATATGCAATTCCCGCGGTCCTGGTTGTGGTTGGTGCCTTAATGGTATTTAAAAACTGGAGGCACAAAGAATGAAGAAGGGGCATACGCTTGGGATTATCCTGATTTTGATCGGGATTGCGTGGATCATCCGGCAGGCGGGGCTCATTTCGGTAAACTGGGCCGCAGCAATAAAAACGTTGTGGCCTGTTTTCCTGGTCGCTGCAGGGGCATCTTTTTTGCTGGGGCATAAGAGAAGGCTTGTATCCGGAATCTGGATTTTGACCTTTGCGGTTTTTATTGGGTTTGGTATTTACAAGCGGGATGAACCTACCAGGTTGATCAATTTTGAAAAAAATCTGGAAATTGATGTGGGTCCTTTGGCGCAAATCTCCAAAACAGACCCGGAAACGGAAATTCCGCTTGCACAGGGCACCGAGAATGGAAGGCTCATTCTGCAGTTTGACGCAACTAAAATAAACCTCAATGCCAATGCAAGCAATGTACTTGTTAAAATGGATTCAAATATCCCCGGGCTTCAACAGCGTGTTTCTCAAGGCACGCAAACCGTTCTGGAATATACCAGCCAGGAAAGCGACAGCAATGTGACCCCGGATTTTAATATTGACTTAAATACCGGCATAAAATGGGACATCGATGCCAGCCTTGGTGTTGTAGAGGGCTCTGTCAACCTCGAAGAAATACCTGTTGAAAATATTCATTTGGCGCTTGGGGTTGGAGAACTGATAATCCGGTTTGGGCAAAAGCAGGAGATTACCCGAATGGATCTCTGGTCCGGGGCTACCGCCCTCGATATCTATGTCCCGCAGGGTTCAGGTCTGAAAATTAAGCAGGGAAAGCTTATATCCGATCTGGAGGTTCATCAAATGCCCATGATTGAACAGGATGGTTACTTAATTTCAGAGAATTACGAAACCGCGGCTCATAAAATTGAAATAGAGGTGGCCTCAGCCATCAGCGAAATCGAGGTTTTTGTGCAATAGCCACTACAGAATGAATGGTCATTCCATGGACGTTATTGTTTATTTCCTGAGAAAAATACAACTGAATCTGTCTATAAAGCTGGAATACAAGAATGAATCAAGTAAACATAATGGAATCGTGGAAAAATAACTTGCATCGTGGAATAAATGGAAATATAATGGGTCTATCATAATTTATAAAGGAGGTTTTATTCGTGATAGATCCTATTCGCATATTGGTTGCTGATGACAACGTTGAATTTGGCGAAATAGTATGTGACTACCTGGCAAACAGCGGAGATATCGACATAATTGGCAGGGCTGAAGACGGTCTGGAGGCAATTAATCTCATTGATCAATTGCAGCCCGATATTGTTATTCTTGACATTATTATGCCTCACGTCGATGGTTTGGCGGTCCTTGAGCATTATTACAGAGTACCAGCCTCACAAAAGCCCATGTTTATCGTTCTTTCTGCCGTCGGGCAGGACAAAATTACACAGCAGGCTGTCAGCCTTGGTGCAGAATACTACATTGTGAAACCTTTCGATCTCGAAATTCTGGTTGAAAGAATTCGACAACTCCGAAAGGGAGAAGTTATCATCAGCCGTGCGGAAGCACCGAAATCTGTCTCAAAGGCACAAATGGCGAAGCCTTACAGCATGGAAGGCCGTATAACGCAAATCATGCGGGATGTTGGTGTTCCAGCCCACATTAAAGGGTATCAGTATATGCGAGACGCAGTTCTTCTGGTTATCGATGATTTAGAGTTGATTAGTTCAGTTACGAAAAGGCTTTATCCCGAGCTGGCAAGAAGGTATAAAACCACTCCAAGCCGTGTTGAAAGGGCGATTCGCCATGCAATTGAAGTAGCCTGGACCAGAGGGCAGGTAGAGACCATCCATGATCTGTTCGGTTACACCATCAATACAAAGAAGGGCAAACCAACAAATTCCGAATTTATTGCGATGATTGCCGATAAACTCAAATTAGAAGTAAAGGTTAGTTAATAGAGAAAAAAACCTATAGGTGTGATATATATAAGCAGGAGGATGTCCATAAAGAGGATTTCAGTCGAATACTGGGATCCTTTTTGCTTTTTCTGCAGCATTTAAGCTGCTAGTATTAAAACGATGGTTTTATCTGAATAAATATGGGAAAATATCTAGGTGGTGATAAAACCCGGCTATGATTGATTTAATCATAAAATTTGTGAAAATAAGAGCCCTAAGGGGGAACAATGAACTTAAAGCAGGCGTTAAGCCAATCCCATGAATATGCAACAAGTATTGTTCAAACGGGGGATACCGTTGTGGATGCAACGATGGGCAACGGTTATGATACAGTTTTTCTGGCGAAACTGGCGGGCAGTTCGGGTAAGGTATATGCTTTCGATATTCAGCAGAAAGCACTTGAACAGACCGAAAAAAGATTGAAACAGGAAGGCTTGCTGGACAGGTGTATATTAATCCAGGATGGCCATCAAAACATCAAGAAACATGTTGGCGAGCCGGTCCGATTGGTGGTATTCAACCTTGGATACAGGCCGGGAGGGGATCATTCTGTGTGCACCAGCGGTGAAACCACCATGCAGGCAGTTCTGTCGGCTTTCGAATTATTAATGGTACACGGGCTCATCATCCTTGTCATATACCACGGGGGTGACTCAGGCTTTAGTGAGAGGGATTACCTGATGGAACAGCTTCCAAAGCTGGATCCGAATACAGCAGCAGTGATGGTCACTCATTTTGCGAATCTGCCCAATTGTCCGCCCATTCTGGTTTGCATAGAGAAACTGAAATAAGCAATACGGCTATCCTGCTTTGCAGTGAGATACTTAAGCAATCAGTTTCATTGTTAATTTTTTAGCAAAATCTTTACAGGAATATTGCAAAGAGATGTCAGGTGCGTTATAATTCATAATAATTGCAATCAGCTAAGTGAAAAATAGCAGTATTCAGGTTTTTATGTTTCTTTTATAAAAGTGCTGAACTTACTTAATTCATATTAAGTGAAAATACGAATACAAACGAGGTGGGGGAAGATGGCTACAATCGACAAAATCAACGACCTGAACGCCAGAAAGCAAAAAGTCGCCCTCGGGGGCGGCGAGGATCGCATAAAAAAGCAGCATGAATCCGGCAAGAAAACAGCCCGTGAAAGGATTCAAATGCTGATGGATCCCAACAGCTTTGTTGAGATGGATGCATTTGTTGAAACCAGGAGCATTGAATTTGGCATGCAGCAGAAGAAAGTGCCCGGTGACGGGGTTGTTACAGGTTATGGTACTGTGAACGGGCGGCTTGTTTGTGTATCCTCCCAGGATTTTACCGTGATCGGCGGATCTCTGGGAGAAATGCATGCTGCAAAGATCACGAAAGTAATGGATATGGCGATGAAGATGGGTGCGCCTTTCATTAGCATCAATGATTCGGGCGGTGCCAGGATTGAAGAGGGCATTGACGCGTTAAGCGGCTTCGGCGAAATTTTCCGCAGAAATACCATTGCATCAGGCGTCATTCCGCAAATCTCCGTGATCATGGGGCCTTGTGCAGGTGGCGCGGTCTATTCACCGGCTATCACCGACTTTGTGTTTATGGTTGATAAAACCAGCCAGATGTTCATTACCGGCCCTCAGGTGATCAAGGCGGTTACCGGGGAAGATGTTTCCTTTGATCAATTGGGCGGGGCAGCCACTCACAATACCATCAGCGGGGTTGCTCATTTCAGAAGTGCTTCCGAAGAAGACTGCATGCGCGATATAAAAAGGCTTTTAAGCTTTCTTCCCGATAACAATCTTTCAGACAGCGAATTAATGGATGCCAATGATGATGTGAATCGTATGGCGGCTGAATTGAACAGCATTATTCCCGACGAGCCCAACAAGCCATATGATATGAAGCAGGTTATCACTGCCGTTGTCGACAACGGTGACTTCCTCGAGGTGCTTGAAGGGTTTGCACAGAACATCATTACAGGCTTTAGCCGCGTTAACGGAAGAACAGTGGGCATCATTGCCAACCAGCCCCAGGTGAATGCCGGCGTTCTCGATGTAGATACCTCCGACAAAGGCGCTCGTTTTGTCCGCTTCTGTGACGCGTTCAACATTCCTGTGGTTACCTTTACCGATGTTCCGGGTTATCTTCCCGGCGTCAAACAGGAACACAATGGCATTATCCGTCATGGTGCAAAGCTGCTTTTCGCTTTTTCAGAGGCAACGGTGCCAAAGATCAACATCATCGTGCGCAAGGCATACGGCGGAGCCTATATTGCAATGAACAGCAAGCACCTTGGTGCGGATATGGTATATGCATGGCCTACGGCAGAGATTGCGGTTATGGGCCCGGATGGTGCAGCAAACATCATTTTCAAAAAAGATATTGGCGAAGCGCATGATCCCGTACAGTGCCGCAACGACAAAATTCAGGAATACAGAGACAAGTTCTCCAACCCATATGTAGCTGCTGCAAGAGGTTATGTCGATGATGTGATCGAGCCCGCACAAACCAGAATCCGTCTTGCATCGGCTTTGGAAATGCTCACCAGCAAAAGGGAAACCAGGCCTGCGAAAAAACATGGAAATATTCCGCTTTAGCATTTTTATCTGCGGGGAACTTTTCCCCGGGAAGCATACAGCGTGACGAATGAATGATGAAATTCCTGATGGAGGTATATGAAGATGAGAAAGTTTGTTATAAACGTGAATGGTAATCAATATGAAGTAGAAGTTGAAGAAGTAGGTGGCGTCAGCCAACCTGTCACATATGCTGCTCCGGTTGCCCCTGTGGTTCCCGTTGCAGTACCTTCAGCACCAGCTGCTCCTGCTGCTGCCTCTCAGGCGGCTGCTCCCAAGGCTGCTGCACCAGTTTCCTCAGGGCCTGCCGGTGCTATCAAGGTGAATGCTCCAATGCCGGGCACCATTTTGGACGTAAAGGTAAAGCCAGGACAGGCTGTGAAAAAAGGCGATGTTTTGATGATTCTTGAGGCGATGAAGATGGAAAACGAAATCGTGGCTCCTCAGGACGGAACAGTTGCTTCCATCAATACATCCAAGGGTTCTTCGGTTTCCAGCGGAGATCTGCTCATTTCACTGAACGGATAATATTGGAAGTTGAAAAATACGAACCACAACTGCTCTGTTATCAACTCAGAGAGGTTTGGTAAATATTTTTTAACGAACTATTTAGTAAAGGAGGCTAATTGCCATGGGTATAAAAATTACTGAAACCGTGCTCAGAGATGCGCACCAGTCGCTTATCGCGACAAGAATGACCACCGAAAGCATGCTCCCCATCATCGAGATGATGGATAAAGTTGGATACCAATCCCTGGAATGTTGGGGCGGTGCAACATTTGACTCCTGCCTCCGCTTTTTGAATGAGGATCCCTGGGAAAGGCTGCGCAAAATCAAGTCAAAAGCGAAAAAAACAAAGCTGCAGATGCTGCTTCGCGGGCAAAACATCCTGGGATACAAGCATTATGCGGATGATGTTGTGAAATATTTTGTTCAGAAGGCCGTCGCAAATGGGATGGATATCATCCGCATCTTTGACGCGCTGAATGACCCCAGAAACCTTGAGGTCGCCATGAAGGCAACCAAAAAGGAAGGCGGACACGCTCAGGGTGCTGTTTGCTATACTATCAGCCCGTTCCACGACCTGGAACAGTTTGTACGCGACGCCAAAGGAATGGTGGAAGCAGGTGCTGATTCCATCTGTATAAAGGATATGGCCGGGCTTTTAACCCCCTATAAGGCTTATGAATTGGTAAAGGCACTGAAGGAAAATGTTAAGGTTCCGCTTCAACTGCATACCCACTACACCAGCGGTGTTGCATCGATGACCTATTTAAAGGCAATCGAAGCAGGCTGTGATGTAGTAGACTGTGCCATTTCACCGATGGCCATGGGTACGTCCCAACCCCCAACGGAACCGCTGGTTGCAACTTTACAGGACACACCGTATGATACAAAGTATGATCTGAACCTGTTGTCAGAGATTGCTGAGTATTTCCGTCCCATTAAAGAGGAATACATGGCTTCCGGGCTCCTGGATGCCAAGGTTATGGGTGTGGATATCAACACGCTGCTGTATCAGGTTCCGGGTGGAATGCTTTCCAACCTTGTTTCCCAGCTGAAGCAGGCAGGAAAATCTGAAAAGTACCAGGATGTTCTGAACGAAGTTCCGCGGGTAAGGGAAGAGTTGGGCTATCCTCCGCTGGTCACACCCACAAGCCAGATTGTTGGAACTCAGGCGGTTATGAACGTAATTGCCGGCGAGCGCTATAAAATGGTGCCGAAGGAAACCAAAGCTCTTGTCAAGGGTGAATATGGCAAAACTCCAGCACCCATCAGCCAGGATATTGTGAAAAAGATCATCGGAGATGAGGAGCAAATCACCTGCCGCCCTGCAGATTTGATACAACCCGAGCTGAACAAGATCAGGGAAGAAATGAAGGAATACCTTGAGCAGGACGAAGACATCCTGTCCTATGCACTGTTCCCGCAGGTGGCCAAAAAGTATTTTGAGTTCAGAAAAGCCGAAAAATATAAGATTGATCCGGACATGGTCAATTATGAAGATAAGGTTCATCCGGTGTAATGCGGCTTTCTGAAGAACAAGGATAATCCGCCGGGCAAAATCATCAGAAATCAAAAATGAAAAGAGGCGGAACACCGTCTCTTTTTTTGGCTACTGGGTCATTCCGGGTTACCCGTGCGAGGGCATATGCCTGCAAGAACCAGGCTATACGCCGTAGATGCATAACTCTCTTTCCCATTTTCATTTATTGACCAGGTTAACCGCTTGCGCAATTTAGAAGAAGATCGATAAATTGGAGGAACTAAGATGTCTATTTCGTTTGATTACAAAAACACAAAAGGTTTTGTACATGAGCATGAGGTAGAATATTTAAAGCCATTCATTGAAAAGGCTCATACCCAACTGCACCAGAAAAACGGACCCGGCAGTGATTTTATCGGGTGGATTGACCTGCCGGTGGCCTATGACAGGGACGAATTTGCCAGGATAAAGGCAGCTGCCGATAAAATTAGAAAGGATTCCGAGGTTTTGATCGTGATCGGTATAGGCGGCTCCTATCTTGGTGCCAGGGCAGCCATTGAAGCCCTAAGCCATTCCTTTTACAACCTTCTGCCAAAAGAAAAGAGAAATGGCCCTGAAATCTATTTTGCGGGCAATCACATCAGTTCCACCTACCTTTCAGAGCTGATGGAACTGATAGAGGGTAAAGATGTTTCTGTAAACATCATTTCAAAATCCGGAACAACCACCGAGCCAGCTATCGCATTTAGAATATTCAAGGAATATATGGAAGAAAAATATGGTGTGGCTGAAGCACGGAAAAGAATCTATGCCACCACCGATAAAGCCCGCGGGGCTTTGAAAACCCTGGCTGATGCAGAAGGCTATGAAACCTTTGTCATTCCCGATGATGTTGGCGGGCGATTCTCTGTGCTGACAGCAGTTGGTTTGCTGCCAATTGCAGCTGCCGGGATCAATATTAATGAAATGATGAAGGGAGCAGCTGATGGGTTTGCGCTTTACCAAAAGCCCTTTGAGGAAAACCCGTCCTATCAGTATGCAGCCGTCCGGAGCGCCCTGTACCGCAAAATGAAAACCGTGGAAATCATGGTGAACTACGAACCGTCACTGCACTTTGTTGCCGAGTGGTGGAAGCAGCTATACGGAGAAAGCGAAGGGAAGGATGGAAAGGGCATATTCCCTGCCGGTGTCGATTTTACAACGGATCTGCATTCCATGGGACAATATATTCAGGATGGCGTTCGGTTCTTGTTTGAAACCGTTCTGTGTGTGGACAAAGCCCGAAAAGAAATTATTTTGTGCGAAGACAAGGGTAATTTAGATAAATTGAATTACCTTGCAGGGAACAGCATGGATCATGTGAACAAGAAAGCCATGGAGGGCACCATCCTCGCGCATAATGACGGAAATGTTCCGAACATGGTCATCCATATTCCTGAAATGACCCCGTACTATTTCGGGCAAATGGTTTATTTCTTTGAAAAGGCTTGCGGAATCAGTGGCTATCTGTTGGGAGTAAACCCCTTTGATCAACCGGGTGTAGAGGCTTATAAAAAGAATATGTTCGCATTGCTTGGCAAGCCCGGCTTTGAAGAAGAGAAGAAGCAGCTTGAAAAGCGCCTGAACCAATAAAACCGAAATCTGCCCCTTGACAAAGCTTCGAACTTTGTGTATATTTATTGTGTTAATCAAGTAGAAGTTTCCACTTCTCACCCTGCGCCGATAGGCTTTCAGGGTTAATCACAGCAGGTTTATTGCTATGGTTACAAGCAGGTGAAGTGGATTTACCTGCTTTTTTAATGGGTCAAAACATACGGAGGCCCCTCGAAAAAGGGTGTTTCACGGGAACAGTATCTATCCGTGTAAGGCAATGCGTGAGAAAGATATTTTTGTTCCCCAGGCGTACACTGTAACGGGCCATCGGGGCAGTGTACAGGGATTGGGATGGACTCAGGATTACGGAGGTGTTTTTTATTAAAAAAGGTTCGATTCAGGTGAACAATCAAATCAGAGACAAAGAAATCAGGTTAATTGATTTCGACGGCACCATGATCGGGGTAATATCCGCCAGGGATGCTCAGTTGAAGGCCAACGAAAGGGAAATGGACCTGGTTAAGATTTCACCGAATGCAGATCCCCCGGTCTGTAAGATTATGGATTACGGTAAGTACCTTTACGAATTGTCCAAAAAGGAAAAGGAAGCAAAGAAGAAACAAACCAACATCGAAATCAAAGAGATCAGATTGTCAGCCAAAATCGAAGAACATGATTTTTCCTTTAAGCTGAAGAATGCATCCAAGTTCCTGCAGGACGGCGACAAGGTGAAAGTATCAATACGATTCAGAGGCCGGGAAGTTCAGTTCGCCTCCATGGCTTACGAGGTAATCGACAAGTTTGCTGAATTGCTGAAGGATTATGGCAAGATGGAAAAAAGGCCTGTCATGGAAGGCAGGAGCATGTCGGTTATGTTTATCCCACTGAAGGAAAAGCAATAGCAGGCGGCGGTTAGGGTTCAAAACCTGATAGCACCGCAGGCAAAATCATGTAAACTGAAGAACGGAGGAGGTTATATCCATGCCAAAACTGAAAAGCCATAGTGCTTCCAAAAAAAGATTTAAAATCACTGGTACTGGTAAGGTGAAGAGGAATAAAGCATATAAAACCCATATTCTTACCAAAAAATCTACCAAGCGCAAAAGGAATCTTCGTAAATCTACAGTGGCTTCTGATGCAAACGCATCCATCATCAAACAGCTGCTACCCTACAATTGATCGGAAAGAGGTGTGAGAAATGGCAAGAGTTAAAGGTGCGAAAACCACCAGAGCCAGACATAAGAAGGTATTAAAGCTTGCAAAAGGCTATTTTGGAGCCAAAAGCAAATTATACAGAATCGCTAACCAGGCCGTCATGAAATCACTGGTCTATGCATACCGTGACAGAAAGTCCAAGAAAAGAGACTTCAGGAAGCTCTGGATCACCAGAATCAACGCTGCTGCCAGGCTGAACGGGCTTTCCTACAGCCGTTTCATGAATGGCTTAAAGAAATCAGGCATTGTGTTGAACAGAAAGGTTCTGGCCGACATGGCTGTGAATGACGCAAAAGGTTTTGCAAGCCTCGTTCAACAGGTTAAAGGGTAATAAATGGTTTTCTGCAAAGCAAAAATCAGCAGTGAACGACCCGGAAACAGAAGGGTTTTTGCTACAAAACCCAGCAGTGAGCAACCTATAAGAAAGTACGGCGGTGGCCGCAATAATAAGTGCCTTTCAGTGATGAATTCAATTTCTCACTGAAGGGCATTTGTATTATACGGTATTTTTTGCATTTATATTACAATGTCAGTCAAGGTGTATCAATTCCAATGTGAACAGGTTATAATCACTTTAGAAAGGTAAACGGATAGGGAGCTGTATACATATGATCGTTAAAGCATAACTTTAAGCTGTCTTTTTTATGGTATTCAAAAAGTCTCCATACCTCAAAAAAGAAGTGTCAGTTATTTTTAGCCAGGCTAAAATTATGGAAAATTCGTGTTACCTCTCTTGAGAATGGAATAGATGTAGGTTACAATAAATACGAAGTATATCCGGTGGGGGAGCTTTTCGTGGCAGGTGTTGATAACATCAGTGAATTCTTTATAGTCATAGGGAATTATCTGGGGCTTAACGGGCCCTTTGATATTCTTTTAATGCTTATTGATATTGGTATTATCTCCTATATAGTTTACAAGGTCATACAGCTGGTGCGCGAAACCAGGGCCATGCAGCTGGTTAAGGGCATTCTTTTTATCGTTGTCGGTCTTTGGTTTGCACAGCAAATTGGGCTGAAAACCATGGCGTTTCTTTTGGAAGGGGCCATATCCTTATTGGGCTTTGCGCTGATCGTCCTGTTTCAGCCCGAGCTTCGCAGAGGCCTTGAAAAGATCGGAAACAGCGGATTTAGAAACTTTTTTGTTGTCGACGATGACGAGGACCAGCTGCGCACAACCGCATCCATCGAAGATATTGTGAAGTGTTGCGCTCATTTTTCAGAGAATTATATCGGGGCGCTGATTGTTGTTGAAAGAAACACCAAAATCGGTGATATCATTAATACCGGTACGCAAATGGATTCCCAGATCTCCTTTGAACTGCTAACCAATATTTTTACCCCCAACACGCCACTGCATGACGGTGCTGTCATTATCCGCAGCAACAAGATTAAAGCAGCTGCCTGTTATCTTCCCCTCACCGAGAACCCAAGCCTCAGTCGCGAACTGGGAACACGCCACCGCGCAGCCCTTGGCATCACCGAGGTTTCCGATGCCATTTCCGTCGTGGTTTCAGAGGAGTCCGGGAAAATATCCTATGCCCACAACGGCGGGCTGACGCGTAACCTCACCCCTGACACCCTTAGAAAAGCCTTGTATCGCTTTCTTCTTGACAAGAATAACAATAAAAAGATGCGTTTTTGGTTTAGAAAGGTGAAAGCCGATGAATAAACGGTTTAATCAGTTTTTCGAGAAAGATATCGTTTTAAAAATAATATCCATATTAATCGGCGTTATGCTGTGGTTCATCGTACTGGATCTGCAAAACCCGCAGATAGAGCGAACGGTGTCAATCCCTCTAAGGTCAAACCGTGAGGTGCTTGAAACGAGCAATATCAGCCTGGTATCCTCCAGTGTTCCCAATACGGTGGATGTTGTCATTCGGGGCAGAAAGCAGCGATTGGACAAGGTTTCCTCCAATGATTTTCAGGCCTTTCTGGATTTTTCACCGATAGCAGATACGCAAACATCTGAAGTTTCCATCCCAATGCCAGAATACATAGGTGACCAGGATGTTCTCGTGCTGGATGTTTACCCGAAGGTTGTCAAGATTAAGCTGGAGAATATTATCCGCAAAGAGTTCCCTGTTTCAGTGAAGTGGTCGGGCGAGCTTCCTGAAGGGTATGATGCAGTAAACGTGAAGACAAACCCGAACACAATTATTCTTGAAGATCTTGAAAGCGTTATGAACAGCATTAACAGTGTTGCGGTTACGGTGGATCGGCAGCATCTTCTGGAAGGGAACTCCATTAACCGACGCCTCGAGGTTTATAACGAAAACGGAAAAACCATATCCATGCCTGCTGCCAATGTACAGGTGAATGTAGCGTATGGTCTGTCCAAAACGGTTAAAGTAGCCACTTCGGTTACCGGAAAACCTAGAGAAGACCATTATGTGAAGGATTTTACCCTTTCCCAGGACAGTGTCAGGATCACCGGTGATTATGATATTATCAGCGGCATCTCAGAGGTAAGGGCTGAACAGCTAGATGTCAGCAACCTGAATGCTTCCTTTCAAAAGGAGCTGCAGGTGCAGCTGCCTGAAGATGTGCAGTTATACAAAACCGGAAGTGTCATCACTGCGCAGGTGAACATCCAGCAATTCTCACATCAAATGATCAGCATACCCAAAGCATCGGTCACGATCTTTGGCGGGGACGTCACCGGGAAAATGCAGTATCGCATTCTTGAGGATGAAATCGCCTTCAGCGTCAAGGGCCCCGGAGAAATTCTGGATACCCTTGATAAAAAAGCGATTCGGGGTTTTGTCGATGTGTCGGAGCTTAATGAAGGAACCAGATCGGTTAATATCGAAATATCATTGCCTTCCGGCGTTTCAACAGATGATGATGTTTCGGTTACAGTTGAGGCTGAAAATGTTGTCCTTTCCATTACACCAATTCCAACACCAAAACTTGATGAGCCCAGCCCAACGCCAAGCACAGCACCGGAAGAAGAAAACAATGAGAATCCTTAAAGGTGCCTTACAGCCCTAACCTGTTCTTCGAAATAATTAATTCTGCCATAGTGGGAACCTTGCCGATAAAGCGGCAAGGCTTCTTCTTTTTACTTCCATAATATTTCACATTCTTACCGCTCATGAAAAACGTAATGAATTTTTTCGATAGGCCTTGAGAAATCTAATCAGGAACAGCAAATACACATATGCATTTACTGCAATATTTTGCCTTGTGTATGCTTTCAGCCTATGCTAAAATATTCAACGGAACGTCATTTTTCGGAGGTTCAGATGGAAACGAAAGATCTACTTGGGCTGCTGCCAGGGCTTTCAGGTGGACTTGCTATATTTATTTACGGTCATGGACCATACCCTGGTGGCTCTTGAAAAAAACGACAAGGAACAGGTACAAACCGTTTTATCCGAAGAAAACAATATGGACAATATTGAAAAGACATTGCGGGAGCGCCATCTTGAAAGGCTGAACAAGGGGGAATGCAACCCCAACACCGCCATTACCTTTGTGGAGTTGATTCATACCATGGAGCGGATGACCGACAATTGCAAAAACATCGCGGAATCGGTGATGGATGATATCAATCACAGGCTTGTAGGGCATTATACGACGGATCAGCAGGGTGTTGTCAGCATCGCTGCCAAATAATATTTGTACAATTACAAAACTAATGTTATGCTTAAACTGTATACGATTGAAGGTTAAGCTTTCATGGTGCGGTGAAGGCAGGAAAGAAGCAGTATTATGACACTAGAGCTAAAGGATTTTTTACAACAATTGTTTTCCACTCCCCCGCTTTTAATTACGGTTTTACTTGTTTTAGGCGTGGTATTCGTCAATGGCTGGACCGACGCTCCAAATGCTATTGCTACTGTAATTTCCACCCGCGCAATGAACCCCCGAGCAGCCATCGTCATGGCAGCCTTTTTTGATTTTCTGGGGGTGTTTGTCATGACACTGGTTAATGCCACCGTTGCACAAACCATTTATAAAATGGTTGACTTTGGCGGTGATACCCAGGATGCACTGATTGCGCTTTGTGCCGCACTTTTTGCTATCGTTCTTTGGGCAACCTCTGCATGGTGGTTTGGCATTCCCACCAGCGAAAGCCATGCTCTGATTGCCGGCATAACAGGTGCTGCCATTGCCTTGCAGGGCGGGTTGAGCGGTGTTAATCCCTCCGAGTGGGTGAAGGTCATTTATGGCCTGGCACTATCGGTTCTGATGAGTTTTCCTCTTGGCTTTTTCAGTGTGAAGGGTATTGAAAAAATTTGCCGTAAAATGAGCCGGAAAAAAACAGATTCCTTTTTCCGATATGCCCAGATCTTTGGCGGAGCCGGAATGGCTTTCATGCATGGCGCTCAGGACGGGCAGAAATTTATGGGCGTATTCCTGCTGGGCATGTTTCTTGTGAAGGGTCAGGCAAATGTAACGCAATTTCCGAACCCTCCCCTTTGGCTGATCATTTTAATTTCGGTTGTCATTTCCAGCGGATCTTCCTTCGGCGGTTACCGGATAATCAAGGCAGTAGGCATGAATATGGTCAAGCTGCAGAAATATCAGGGCTTTTCCGCCGATTTGGCGGCAGTCATCAGTTTACTGACAGTAACGCTTCTGGGATTTCCGGTCAGTACCACCCATATGAAAACAACTGCAATCATGGGTGTAGGTGCCGCCAAAAGGATTTCCAGCGTGAACTGGGGTGTGGTAAAAGAAATGGTACTGGCCTGGGTTTTAACCTTTCCAGGGTGCGGTTTAATAGGTTTCTTAATGGCTAAACTTTTTGTTAATATATTCTAGTTTGTTGATAATTAGATGAATAGTGTGAAATAATTCGGGTTATTCCTAAAAAGCAGAAAAAATCCGGACACTATTCTCAATTGTCCGGTAACCAATATTATGGATGAAAGCGTTAGTGAAGGTGATTTCATGGCACGAGTAAAAAATGAAGACTATTTCGAAATTTTTGTAAAACAGATTGAATATTCCTGTCAGGCAGCAGAGCTTTTGAATGAGATCATGACCAATTTCCAGGCATCAACCATTCGCGATAAGTTGATCGAAATGCACAACATCGAGCATGCGGGCGATACTGAACGGCATGCCATGATCAAAAAGCTTGTGCACGAGTTCATAACCCCTATAGAACGCGAAGATATCATGGCCCTGGCTGATGCGATTGATAATGTAACCGATACGATAGAAGATGTCGTGATGCGCATGTATATGTTCAATATTCAAAGCATCCGCGAGCATGCCATTAAAATGACCGAGATCATCGTAAAATGCTGCAAGGCCTCAAAGCTTGCATTACAGGAGTTTCACAATTTCCGTAAATCGCAGACACTGCACAACCTGATTGTGGAGATCAATGTTCTTGAGGAAAAAGGCGACCAGCTTTTTACCGAGGCAACCAGGAACCTGTATGTGAATTGCAATCAACCCATTGAAGTATTGGCATGGGATCAGACCTTTCATTATCTCGAGCGATGCTGCGATGCCTGTGAAGAGGTTGCGAACGTAATTGAAAACGTAATTATGAAAAATACTTAAGGGCATCTCTAAAAACCTCATGCAATATTCGCCCAAATATGATATAATATACCTATGAAACAGATAAATTTTTTCGCCGAAGATAATCGCCTTGACAGGCTCAGTAAAATGGGTGACCCACTT
>JAGOJH010000071.1 GCA_017995215.1 Thermoclostridium sp. | reverse complement strand
CATTCTGATGAAACTGCCGAACCCACCAAGGGCAGGCTTGTTGACAAGCATGCAGGTAAACAGGTATAAGGATCCGCGTCAATGCCTTAAAAAAGGTATTCTATTGTATGAAGAAACATGATATAATGGGGGCAATTCAAAAGGAAATGGATGATTGATGCGGGAGAGCCTTGCAATACAGGCACCGAAGAAGTAAGCCGGGTTTGGTCGGAACATGCTGAACCTTTCAGGTAAAAGGGCCGTATCAGGACATAACTCTGAAAAGCTAACAGAAAGCTAGCACCGAACGAGCAATACCTTTTAAGGTCAATGCCAAAGGGTAGAATCTCTCAGGTCGTGAAACAGAGGAAGATGACAGCTTTTTTGTTATCTTCCTTTTTTGCGGGAAGATAAATGCACCAGGGTTTACCCGGAAACCATATGGGTTGACAGGGTTTCCAACAGGGGTTATAAAACGTCATGTACAGGAGGTATTTTCATGAAGAGAACACCACTATATGAAAAACACTGTTTGCTGGGTGGGAAAATGATCGATTTTGGAGGATGGGAGCTGCCCGTGCAATACACCGGGATCCTTGAGGAGCACCGGCAGGTAAGAGCATCGGCAGGCTTGTTTGATGTATCCCATATGGGTGAAATCCATGTGAACGGGCCGGACAGTGAAAAATACATTCAAAATCTAGTTACGAACAATATTATCGGAGCAAAGGATTATAAGGTGATTTATTCGCCCATGTGCTACCGCGAAGGCGGTGTAGTGGATGATTTGCTGGTTTATAAATATTCGAATACCGATTTCCTGATCATCGTGAATGCAAGCAACACCGACAAAGATTTTGAATGGTTCTTACAAAACGCATCAGGAGAGGTCACCATCGACAATGTTTCCAGCCAATACGCCCAATTGGCCATCCAGGGGCCCAAGGCTGAAGCGGTTCTTCAAAAACTGACGGATAGTCCCCTTCAGAATATCAAGTTTTTCACCTTCGATCCCGCTGTTCAGATCTGCAACAAAAAAGCGATAGTGTCCAGAACAGGCTATACCGGCGAAGATGGTTTCGAGATATATATCAGCCCTGAAGATGCCGGCATGATATGGGACAATGTGCTTGAGGCCGGAAAGGATGAAGGATTGATCCCGGTTGGGCTGGGTGCGCGTGATACACTGCGGTTTGAAGCGGCGCTGCCCCTTTATGGGCATGAAATTTCTGAAAGCATCACCCCGCTGGAAGCTGGGCTGAGCAAGTTCGTGAAGCTTGATAAAGAATATTTTGTTGGCCAGGATGCCCTTGTAAGGCAAATGGAGCAGGGGATACAACGAAAGCTTATCGGTTTTGAAATGACGGAGCGGGGCATTCCAAGAAGCCATTATGAAGTGCAGGCAGATGGAAGGGAAATTGGTTTTGTTACGACAGGAAGCTTCTCGCCAAGCCTGGACAAGAATATTGGGTTAGCTCTGCTGCAGACAGACTACTGCGCAGAAGGAACCGAGGTTGATATCATTATCCGGGGCAAACCTGTCAGGGCAAAAACGATTGGTATACCATTTTATCAGAAAAAATACAAGGGTTAATGGCTGACAAGGCTCTCCTTAATTGCTCCGCAGTTCGAAAAGAGTAAATGCAGAAAACACTGGAAATAGGTGTTCGAAGATAGGGCTATACAACCAAATGAAAATTATTGGAGGATGATTGGAATGAGTGATTTAAAGGATTTAAGGTTTTCAAAAGATCATGAGTGGGTCAGGATTGATGGAAACAGAGCAGTCATCGGTATCACGGATCATGCGCAGCATTCATTGGGAGATATCGTTTTTGTGGAACTTCCTGTGCTGGGGTCTGTCCTGAATGCATCGGATGTGCTTGGTGTGGTTGAGTCGGTCAAAGCTGCTTCCGATGTTTATACCCCCATTACTGGAAAAGTGGTTCAGGTGAATGAAGATCTTGCGGACCATCCGGAGAAGATCAACGAGCAGCCTTATGAAAGCTGGATTGCAGTGCTGGAAATAGAAGATGCGTCCATTATGGAAACAATGATGAATGAAACAGAGTACGAGGCGTTCTGTCAGGAGGAATAAAATGTCGGACTATATTCCGAATACCCATGCACAACAGATGGAAATGCTCAAAGACATAGGCCTTGCCAGCATGGAGGACCTATTCGCGGCAATCCCGCAAAATGTACGGCTGAAAAGAGAGCTAAACCTCCCCGCAGCCTTGTCTGAAATGGAGCTAACCGGACAAATGAGCCGTATGTCGGCCAAAAACAGCAATACCGATGAGTATGCATGCTTTCTTGGTGCGGGAGCTTACGATCATTATATCCCTGCCGTTGTAGCCAGCCTTTTAGCGCGGCAGGAATTTTACACGGCATATACGCCGTACCAGCCTGAAATCAGCCAGGGCACGCTGCAGGCAATCTTTGAGTATCAGACGATGATCTGCCGGTTAACCGGAATGGATGTGGCCAATGCTTCGATGTATGACGGTTCCTCCGCTTTAGCTGAAGCAGCCTCTGCTGCCTGCCATACAACAGGGAGAAAGGAAATCCTTGCGGCCTTGTCGGTTCATCCTGAAAGCAGGGAGGTACTGTCCACCTATTCCAGGTTTAGCGGAAACAAAGTGACAGAAGTGGGTTTTCAGCGCGGAAGGCTTGACCTGGCCGAGCTGGAAGCGAAACTGTCTGAAAAAACAGCGGCGGTTGTCGTTCAAAGCCCCAATTTCTTCGGTGCTATAGAAGACCTGAAGGAAATCGCTTTTATTGCGCACAAGGCGAAAGCTTTACTCATCGTCAGTTGTGATCCCATTTCGCTGGCCATCTTGAAATCACCGGGAGAGCTGGGGGCGGATATCGCTGTCGGCGAAGGCCAGTCCATGGGGAACCCACTAAGCTTTGGCGGGCCGTATCTTGGCTTTTTTGCCGCAAAAAAAGAGCTGCTTCGAAGGATGCCCGGCAGAATCGTCGGCGAAACTTTTGACAAAGAAGGCCGAAGAGCCTTCGTGCTTACGGTTCAAACACGGGAACAGCATATCCGAAGGGAAAAGGCCACATCGAACATCTGCTCCAACCAGGCTTTGAATGCTCTTGCTGCAACCATCTACCTTACTGCCATGGGAAAGCAGGGGCTTCGAAAAGTAGCGCTTCTGTGTGTATCTAAAGCGCATTATGCTTATGAGCAGCTGCTGAAAACCGGATTATTTCAGCCATGCTTTGATGCACCATTTTTTAAGGAATTCGCTGTTTATTACAATGGAAATGTTACTGAATTGAATCAGAAGCTTCTTCAGTATGGAATTATTGGCGGCTATGATCTTGAAAAACAGTATTCGACGATGAAGAACGGTTATCTGGTGGCTGTTACCGAGAAAAGAACCCGGGAAGAAATTGATCTGTTTTGCGCAAAGGCGGTGGAGCTATGCTGAAAAAACCAACACCATTGATTTTTGAAATGAGTGTGCAGGGGCGGCAGGCACACCAGCTGCCCGAATGTGATGTCACGGAAGTGAAGCTTTCACAGCTTATTCCACAAGAGCTTCTTCGGGAAGCACCGCCGGATTTGCCCGAAGTGGGCGAAGTGGATGTCATCCGCCATTTCACGGAACTGTCACAAAAAAATTATGGCGTGGATGCCGGTTTTTATCCTCTTGGATCCTGCACAATGAAATACAACCCAAAGGTGAATGAAGCTGTTGCGCGGCTGGACGGGTTTGTTAAGGTCCATCCTTATCAGCCGGAAGAAACCGTTCAGGGATGTCTGGAGCTTTTGTATCAAACCGACAGGGCTTTATCTGAAATCACCGGGATGGATCGTGTTTCACTGCAGCCTGCTGCCGGTGCTCATGGAGAGCTGGCAGGGCTGATGATTATCAAGGCTTATCATGATCATAAGGGAGATTTTAAACGAACAAAAATAGTCGTTCCCGATTCAGCCCACGGAACAAACCCCGCTTCTGCAGCGGTTGCCGGTTTTAACGTGGTTGAAGTGAAGTCGGACGAGCAGGGCGGCGTTGATCTGGAAGCGTTGAAGGCCGTCATGAGCGACGAGATAGCTGGTTTAATGCTGACAAACCCCAACACCCTGGGTTTGTTTGATGAAAACATCGATGTCATCGCCCGAATTATTCATGATGCAGGCGGATTGCTTTATTATGATGGTGCAAATGCAAACGCGATTTTGGGAATATCCCGCCCCGGTGACATGGGTTTTGATGTGGTTCACCTGAACCTGCATAAAACCTTCAGCACACCCCATGGCGGTGGCGGGCCGGGTTCAGGGCCTGTTGGCGTAAAAAAGGAGCTGGTTCCATTCCTGCCTCGCCCTGTTATCGAAGAAAAGGACGGAAAATACTGGCTGGACTATGATCGCCCCCTGTCTATCGGCAAGGTGCGCTCCTTCTATGGGAATTTTAATGTAGTCGTAAAGGCTTACGCATATATCCGAGCGCTTGGCGCACAGGGGCTTCGCAGGGTTTCGGAAGCTGCAGTACTGAATGCAAATTATATCATGGCCAGGTTGAAGCCTTACTATCATCTGCCTTATGATAAAATCTGCATGCATGAAGCTGTTTTTTCAGGACAGAAGCAAAAAAGTGTTGGGGTGTCCACCCTTGATATTGCGAAGAGATTGATGGACTATGGTTATCATCCTCCGACAGTCTATTTCCCGCTGGTCATCAGGGAAGCATTGATGATCGAGCCCACTGAAACCGAAAGCAAAGAAACACTGGATGAATTCATTCACGCGATGATCCAAATCGCCAGGGAAGCCGAGAAAGAGCCGGATACCGTAAGAAATGCGCCCCATACGACGATTATATCCAGGCCTGATGAAGCAAAGGCTGCTCGTTCACCTGTGCTGAAGGCCGAGAGCGTGGAAACGGTCGCGCCGTAAGAGTAATAGCGAAGAGCCTGGTAACAGTCATGTTAAATGGGCAATAGCGGAGAACCTGAAATCTCTCTCACACAAGAAAAAAGCAGAGAGCATGAAATCGGTTCTGCCGCTAGCGCCCCCGCGTAGACCATAAAATTGCTCCTGCGCCAGGTTTCCTGAATCATCCGGGTTTCCGGCATGTCAGGCTAAATGATGAGTGATAACGATGCTATCATCTTCTACCCCTGTAAAATCGGGGTCTTCTGGCATAAGCAGCAAGGTTGGGGTTTATTTCTGTTTCAACCGGTGAAACCGGTTCGGGTATCTTGTTCATCTGAACAGGAGAAACCGGTTCAGGCCTTTTGCTCATCTGAGCAGGAGAAACCGGTTCAGGCCTTTTGTTCATCTGAACAGGAGAAACTGGTTCAGGCCTTCTATTCATCTGAACAGGGGCTACTGGCTCAGGCCTTTTGTTCATCTGAACGGGAGAAACCGGTTCAGGCCTTCTGTTCATCTGAACAGGTGCCACTGGTTCTGGTCTATTATTCATCCGCATAGGAGAGACAGGCATTTTATTGGTTTGCACCGGTGATACCTGTTCCATCATCAGGTCCTGAGATCTGTGGTGCATGTCTCTCCTGATGCCATGGCGAGTGTACCTTAAAAACATAGTTATTACCTCCGGAGAATGATTTCTACCCTATCATATGTATCATACAGGCGGATTGCTCCAATTTTGTAACAGTCACATTTTCCCCTGTCACATCTGATTTAAAGCCGTCATGGCAGTTTTCTTGTCGGTTGGAAGTACAAGGCATTGTAACAATCCTGGTTTGAATTACATAAATTGAACTGATACTAAATGGGCAACTGGAATGTGATTCGCAAGCTGCTCTGAGGCTGGTTACGTAAAGGGGTGGATCCTGTGGCTGAACAGTATTTCAGCTCGTCGCAGCTCGCAATTATTGCTGCAGTAGTAGTGATCATTGCTGATATTATCGGTCTGTTATCTGCAGTGTCCGCATACAAAGAGGAACAGGAAAATGCTGATAATAACAAGAAAAAACTTGAAGATATCTGTAAATACATACAGGATAAACTCAACTCATAAGGGGTCTGTCAAACCCATGGTCTGTTATTCGGAATTCTACTTGATTTTTCCTGTCGTACAGTTTAAAATAGAACCATACTGAAGAAAGGGAAAGGTATTCCTTGATGAGATGGAACTAATTTCAGCAAGTCATTTGAATTGTAACAATACCTGTTGTAACAACGGGTTGTGTGTTGCTTTGTCCGGTTTGTTAACCGGTTGTGCTGGATTGGTTCTATCAATATAATTTACCCTGAAAAGCATGATTTATCGGGTTGATTCCTTTGAACAGGGTTGTCCTCCATGAAAAGAGTTTCACAGAGTGCTCGCCCATCAATCCCGAAATGTTTAATTGCTTTATAGAATTTCCAATCACGAATCTTTCCGGCACAAAAACTGTGAACAAGGGAGAGATTTTTTTATGCTTATTTTGGAAGCTCAAAACGTAAAAAAGTACTATGGAGACAGATTGATCTTTGTATTGGAGGATCTGAAGGTTTATACCGGTGACAGAATCGGAATTATTGGCTTGAACGGTTCAGGGAAAACCACCCTGCTGAACATCCTTGCCGGGGAAACCGAACCGGATGAGGGCGTCGTCAGGCATTTTTGCAACATTGCGTATATTCGGCAGTTTTCGCAGGAGGAGATCTGTGCAGACCAAAAACTGATCAGTGAATTCAGCCTATCAGGCAAGACCGACCAACAGGTATATAGTGGCGGAGAACAGACACGTATTAAAATTGCCAATGCCTTCAGCGAAGACAATTTATTAGTGTTTGCCGATGAGCCAACCTCAAACCTGGATTATAAGGGTGTGGAGCTGCTAGCGGCCAAGCTTGAGAAGGTACCCTCATTCCTGCTTATCAGCCATGACCGGTATCTGCTGGACAGCCTGTGTAACAGAATTATAGAGGTCAAGGATGGAAGTATTCGTACCTTCAGCGGAAATTATAGTGACTACAGAGAACAGAATGAGCTGGAGTGCAGAAATGCCGAAATGGAATATGAAAAATATGTGTCCGAAAAAGTGAAACTCGAAAGTGCCATCCGCAACAGGAAGGATAGGTCTACTTCAATGCGGAAAGCACCGAAACGCATGGGCAACTCTGAAGCCCGGCTTCATACCCGAGCGGCTAATGAAAAACAGGAGAAGGTTAACAATGCGGCAAACAGCCTGAAAACGAGGATAGAGAAGCTCGAGGTAAAGGAAAAACCCAGAGAGCAGCCGACAATCAAGCTGGATTTCTCATTGACAAGGCCTCCGGCAAATAAAATTATCCTATCTGCAACAAGATTAACCTTCAGTTACGGGACAAGAAAAATAATCGACAATGCCTGCTTCGATATTCCGAACCATACGAAGACTGCTTTGTGGGGTGAAAACGGCACTGGCAAGACAACGCTGCTGAATCTGATATACAATCAATCCACAGATGCTATAAAAATTGTTCCTCAGGCAGTGATGGGGTATTTCCATCAAAGCTTTGAGAACCTCGATTTTCATCAGTCGATACTGCACAACGTCATGAAAAGCAGTGTTCAGTCTGAAACGGTTGCCAGGTCTATTCTTGCAAGGCTATTGATAACGAGGGACGCGGTGCACAAAAATGTTGGCGTCCTCAGTGGAGGAGAAAAAATAAAGGTGTCCTTTGCAAAGCTCTTTGTCTCTGATGCCAATGTTCTGCTATTGGATGAGCCCACAAACTATCTGGACATGGCATCGATGAAGGCGCTGGAGGAGGTTTTGAAGTCATATGAAGGAACGGTGGTTTTCGTATCCCATGACAGGGAATTTGTAAACTCGGTTGCAGATCGGCTGCTTATCCTGGAAAATGCCAAAATCACTGCTTTTGATGGCAAGCTAAATGATTACCATAAAAGTCTGAAACAAGACACAGAATCAGTAGCCTCCGGAATGGGAAAAATGACTTTGCAGATGAAGCTTTCAGAAATTATTGCCAGAATGTCCAGTCCGAAGGCAGACAAGGATGCATTAGAGCAGGAGTACGCCAAAGTGGTTGAGCAATTGAAAATGCTGAACTAAGCTTATTCAGGATTGACAAGGTCCTTTTTTCACATTAACTTATTATTATAACGATTGTTTTTCATGCACGATTTACACGGAACAGCAAATTCATTTCTCTGTAATAAGTATACACACAGGAGGATTTTCCCATGCGCTACGGTTACTTTGATGATAAGAACAGGGAGTATGTCGTTGATAAACCCGATACTCCCATGTCCTGGATCAACTATCTTGGAACTTCGGAATACGCTTCGTTAATATCCAATAACGCAGCAGGCTATTCCTTCTACAAATCCCCCCGTTTGGGCCGGTTGATGCGTATGCGCTTTAATAGCATTCCGATGGAAAGGCCAGGCAAATACGTTTATATCCGTGATGATTCAGACGGTGATTTCTGGTCCGCCTCCTGGCAGCCTGTGGGCAAGCCATTGGGCGAATACCACACCGAATGCAGGCACGGTATGGGATACACCCGTTTTATCAGTGAGTATAAAGGAATTAAAAGCAACTATCGGGTATTCGTGCCCGTGGACAAGCCTATTGAATTCTGGGAGATAGAACTGGAAAACACTTCTGCCCAAACCAGAAACCTGTCACTGTTCTCTTATGCGGAATACTGCTTGTGGAATAACGACAATGATTTGTCCAACTTCCAATATTGTCTGTATGTTGCCAGATTGGGTTACGTTCAGGATATTATCGATTATTCCATCGTGCTTTGGCCTTTTTATGAACCAAAGGGGTTCATGGCGTCCACCCTCCCGGTGGAAAGCTTTGATACCGACCGGGAAGTATTCATCGGCAATTACCACAGCGAAACAAACCCGGCAGCCGTGATGAACGGCAAATGCTCAGGTTCTATCGCATGCGGCGGAAACCCTTGTGCAGCGCTGCAAAACAAGATTACACTGGCACCGGGAGAAAAGAAGCGTGCGCTGTTCATTGTCGGAATCGGTGATGCCAAAACCGAGGGTGTGAAGTACAGGGAACTCTATCAGGATCCGATGAAGGTGGAGGAAGAATTCCTGAAGGTTCAGGCTTACTGGAATGACAAGCTTGGTAAATTCAGGATCAATACCCCTTCCGACATTGTCAACACCATGGGTAACATTTGGAACCAATATCAGTGCAATACCACCTTTAACTGGTCGCGGTCGGCTTCGTTCAATGAAGCTGGCGGCAGAGACGGTCTGGGCTTCAGGGATTCAAACCAGGATACGCTGGGGGTTGTTCACTCCAGACCATCAGAGGTGAAGAATAAAATTATCGATCTGTTGAAAGCCCAACTATCTGAAGGCTATGCCATGCACGGCGTACAACCGCTGACGCTGAAGCAGGGTGAGCATAACATTCCAAAGCCGCAGCATATTTATTCTGATGACCACCTTTGGCTGCACCTGTCCATTCCAGCCTATATCAAGGAAACAGGTGACGACTCCATACTTTGGGAGGTTGTCCCATATGCCGATAAGGGTGAGGCAACCGTATATGACCATCTGAAGCAGGCGCTGGAGTTCTCCTGGCAGAAAAGGGGAGACCACGGCATTTTGTTAGGCCTGGCGGCTGACTGGAATGATTGTATTAACCTGAAGGGCAAAGGCGAAAGCACCTGGAGCAGTCTGCTCTATTACAGGGCGTTAACAGAGTTTATCAAAATAGCGCAGCTTTTCGGTGATGACGCAGATGCCCGGAAGTATGAAGGTTACGCCGAGGCGATCAAAAAGAGCCTGGATGCCTATACCTGGGAAGGAGACCGTTTTGCCCGTGGATACCTGGACAGCGGCAGAAAGCTTGGCTCAAAAGAAAGTGAGCAATCGAAAATTTTCCTGAACGCCCAGACCTGGGCTGTAGTGTCCGGCGCTTACAGGGATGAAAAAGGGCTGGCCGCCATGGACAGCGTGAAGCAATATATGTTTACCGAACATGGGAGCGTATTGAACTATCCTGCCTATGAAAAGCATGATGCCGAAATCGGGGCCATCACTTCCTTCCCAAAGGGGCTAAAGGAAAATTCCGCAATTTTCTGCCACGCAAACACCTGGGCCATTGTTGCCGAGGGCATGCTTGGAAGGGGAGACAGGGCTTTTGAGTATTATTTGTCATTTCTCCCCGCTGCAAAAAATGAGAACGCCGATTTATATACCATGGAACCCTATGTCTATTGTCAGTTCATCACGGGAAAGGAACACCCGTATCACTTTGGCAGAGCGAGGAATTCCTGGCTTACAGGCACAGCATCCTGGGCGTTTGTTGCGCTTTCACAGTATATTCTGGGTGTAAGGGCTGATTACGATGGATTGGTGATAGATCCATCCATTCCTTCCGAATGGGATGGTTTTGAGGTGTACCGCGAATACAGGGGAAAAGGGTTTTCCATTAAAATTGAAAACCCGGATCATATCTGCCACGGTGTGTCCGAGATTCTGTTGAACGGCGAAACGATTCAGGGTAACAAAATACCACTGGAAAAAATGCAGCCCCAAAACACCGTCCTGGTTAAAATAAAAGCCATAGGGTGAGCCATAGGGTGGGGCTCATATCTCTTGGTCAAATTCAACCAAAGAATCTGAGCCCCGTCCTCTTGTCACGTTATTTACAGAGGAACCTTTCCTCAGCGTAAAATCGGTCCAAAAAGAAAGGAAATGAGATGAAGAGGCTGCTGTTGGTGGAAGACGATTTAAGCCTGATCGAAGGCTTGAAGTATTCTCTTGCTAAAAACGGATTTGATGTAGATATTGCAAGAACCCTTCGGGAAGCCGGTTCCATGTTCGACCGCAATGAGCATCAGATCATCCTTTTGGACTTGATGCTTCCTGATGGCAGTGGCTTTGATTTTTGCAGGACCATCCGTCAAACCTCCACGGTTCCCATTGTTTTTCTCACTTCCCTGGATGAGGAGGTCAACGTCGTCATGGGCTTGGATCTGGGCGGGGACGATTACATCACCAAGCCATTCAAGCTGAACGAATTGCTCTCAAGAATCAACGCTATCTTAAGGCGATCGGAAAACAATCCTGCTTCAGGAACGGAGCTCTGCTCCAACGGTATTACGGTTAGGCTGATGGAAGGCAGGGTTTTAAAGGATGGCCGGGACATTGAGCTAACATCTGCAGAATACAGGCTGCTTTGCCTTTTCATGCAGAATCCCAGGGTACTTTTGTCCAGGGAACAAATCATGGAACGGCTGTGGGATTGCAGAGAAAGTTTTGTAGATGATAATACACTGGCGGTGTATGTCAGCCGCCTGCGTGAAAAGATTGAAGATGATCCCAGACATGCCGCTTTTCTGACAACCATACGCGGAATGGGCTATAAGTGGAACGTTTCCTGAAGAAGCGTTATGGAGCCGAGCAAGGAGCTTTTTCTGCTATTCATCTTACAGCAGGAGATTGCCCATTCACAAGGTAACCTTGAACATGTGTGGAGGGAAAAATGCGGGAGATGAAGCACTTTCCGCACAGAATACATGATAAGCTTCCGGCGGTGGGAATATCCTGCCGCCTTAGTGTATTTTAGAACATCCTCGGCGGAATAACCGGGATGTGGAAGGCAGGGAATGAACATGAATATGTTCTTGGATAAACAGGTGAAAAATCTTTTTATCATTTTGGCAGTCATTTTAGTCTGTGCGACCGGAATGGTGCAAATTATCGCCTATAATCATGCCATGCGCCATAAAAACCAGTTGCTGCTGCATGATTACGAGGCAGCGGGCTATCTGATTCTTGAACATCCGCAGCTGTCTTACGATATCCAAAAAGCTTTTACCAGCGAGAAAACCTCCACCCATCTCCAGGCAGGAAAGACCTTACTGGAAGCTGCCGGATACCATCCTGAGGCAAAGCTTGTATTCATCTCTGGCTTATATCGGCTATACCGGATAAACAGCCTGTCACTATTGATAATATCATTCGTTTCAGGCTTGTTACTGATGTTCTTTATCTGGAGACATTTAAAGAACCAGGATAATAAGCTGAATCAATACAGTACTGATATTCTGAATACAATGAACGGCGAGCACACCCTCAGGTTAAATGACCAGCAGGAGGGAAGCCTGTCAAAGCTGGCCGCAGCTGTAAATATGGTTACATCGTCGCTATACACGCACATCGAAAGTGAAAAGCAGTCGAAGGTTTTCCTGAAGGACAACCTGATGAACATTTCACATCAGCTGAAAACACCGATTTCTGCGTTGTCCATGTATAACGAGATTGTACAGGGCGAGAATGAGTCCAATGAAGTGATTCGGGATTTCCTTCAAAAAAGTGAAAATGAGCTGGAGCGAATGCGCATGCTCACGACCAGCCTATTGAAGCTTGCCAGGCTGGATGCCGGTGTGATTGAGTTAAATCGGATCAACCAAAGCCTTGATGCGATCATCAGCGATATCGGGAAAAGCTTTAAAGCAAGACTGGATAAGGAACACAAAGCTTTTGTCTTTGACAGTGAACACCAAATCCTTTATCCCTGTGACAGGGAATGGCTGTTCGAAGCACTGAGTAATCTGGTTAAAAATGCGCTTGAACACACGGACTCCGGGGATACGATTCAGGTATCTCTGGAACAAACAGCGCTTTTTGTCCGTATTATCGTGAAAGATAACGGCCATGGTATTCATCCGGAGGATCTGCCTTTTATATTTCAACGTTTCTATCGAAGCAAATACTCACAGTCAACCCAGGGTACCGGCATCGGATTGACACTGACAAAGGCTGTCATCGAGATGCATGAGGGTCTCATCGATGTCGAAAGTGTTCCCGGGAAGGGAACCAGTTTTTCTGTTTGCTTTCCTGTCTTACAAAACTGTAAGACAGAATTCATACAGGCGTAAGGTTTCCATCGTATGATATTCATGATTCCACGGACAGAAATACATTCATACAGGTTTCTGCTGTGAAATCGTTCCTAAAATGATTTTCAGAGGTGGTAAAATGGTTATTTTAAAAACCGAAAACCTGTCAAAGACTTATGGCAAAGGTGAAACAAGGGTGGAAGCTTTAAAGAACGCATCCTTTTCAGTGAACAAGGGAGAATTTGTTTCGATTGTTGGCCCGTCAGGCTCCGGGAAAACAACCCTGTTGAACCTGATCGGAGCATTAGATACACCGACCACAGGAAAGGTTACACTGGATGGAAATGATATTTTTTCCATGAATGAAGAAGAGCTGGCTGTATTCCGCCGGCGAAACATCGGGTTTATATTCCAGGCGTATAACCTGGTTCCGGAGCTGAATGTAGAAGAAAATATCATGTTGCCGTTATTGCTGGACTATAAAAAGCCAGAACGTCAATATATCGATGAACTACTGAACACCTTGGGGATGTGGAACAGAAGGCTGCACCTGCCCAACCAGATCTCCGGCGGACAGCAGCAGCGGGTGGCCATTGGCCGTGCCCTTGCAGCCCGGCCTGCGATGATCCTGGCCGATGAGCCCACAGGGAACCTGGACAGCAGGAACAGCAGAGATGTTGTCGATCTTTTAAAGCTTTCTGTGGACAGGTTCAAGCAGACGCTGATCATGATCACGCACAATGAGAGCTTTGCCTGTTATGCACACAGGGTTCTGAAGGTTGAGGACGGGGTGGTATCACAGCTGGGAGGTGCGACAGAATGAAGAGCTATCTGGAACTCTCACAAAAAAACCTTTCCATGAACCGGAAAAAAAGCCGCCTGACGATGCTCAGCGTGATGATCTCTGTTACGCTGATCACAGGGATTTTTTCTATGGTTGACGTGTTTATGAAGTTTGAGAAAGCAGCGGTGATGAAGGAATACGGAAACTTTCATATGGCGGTATCAAATGCGACAGCAAATGAGATAAAAGCAATACAAGCCCGTATCGATGTGAAAGCTTCCGGCAAATTCGTCAATGTGGGAAGCGGTATTATCAACGATGTGGAATGCAGGCTGGGAGGCATTCATCAGGCTATGGCCGCAAATATGAATGTCAGGCTGCTGGAGGGGAGCTATCCCGAGAATGATGATGAAATCCTGCTGGAAAAATGGGCCACCGGCAGCCTTTTTGTCAATGCTGGTATGGGGGACACAGTGTCTGTTCTGCTGCCGGATGGTTCACTGAAAACCTTCACGGTAAGCGGAGTCTACAACGATTTAAGCACAATGAAGGCAGAAGGTGTGCCGGGTGTATTGCTGTCAATAGATTATGCTGCCGGGTTTCCAAAGAAAAAAATCGACCTGTTTTTAATTGAGTTCAAGGACAGGGTTCGTATCAATGATGCCGCAAATGAGATTAAGAGGGTTTTAAGCCTTGAAGATAGCCAGGTTTCACTGAATAACCATCTTCTTGCGGTCATCGGCCAAAGCGAGCATCAGGCGGCCATCGGCCTGTATACCATCGGGGCCATCCTCTTTACCATTGTGCTGATAGCAGGGAGCGTGATGATTTATAATACCTTTAATATCTCTGTGATGGAGCGGGTGAGGGAATTTGGACTACTCCGCTGCGTAGGCGCGGCACAATCCCAAATTAAAAAGCTGGTGAAACGCGAAGCGTTCACTATCACAATTCAATCTATCCCGGTTGGCACTTTACTGGGCTTACTGATGACCTTTTCCTGCTCTGCTGTATTAAAGTATGTGAACAGTGAGTTGTTCGGCTCGATTCCCTTGTTCACATTAAGCCCGCTGGGCATTGCCATGGGCATCGTTATTGGGTTTCTGACTGTTTTCATTGCGGTTGCACTGCCTGCCAGAAAAGCAGCCCGTGTATCGCCTGTAAATGCTGTGACAGGAAGCAATGAAATCAAAATATCCAGGCGCAAAAAAAAGGGAACCCTTACAAAGATGATGCACGCTGAAGTCGCAATGGGGATCAACAACGCAACCATGAAAAAGAAAACCCTTGCGCTGATGTCCCTGTCCATTGCCATCAGTATCACCATGTTCCTGGGCTTTAACGTTTTTATCAGCTTTCTGTATGCATCCCTGAATACAACCAAACCGTTTACACCGGATATTACGATTGTGTGCCGGGATGGTTTCAATAGTGAGTTTATAAACAAGCTGAAGGAAATGGACAGCATTCAAACCATGTATAACCGCAAGTCGGATTATGTTGATGCCACTTTCGACATTTCCAGGCTTACCCCTGATTATCTGGAGCAGATGAAAGAGATGATTGCAACAGGGGAGAATGGTTTGTTTAACCCTTCCGAGAAATCCTGGTTGATCACCTATGATGACCCACAGTTTCAGTGGGCTAAAGATGAGTTTGTTGAGGGCGAAGCTTCAGAAGACCTTTTGAATCAGGGAAACGGAGTGATTGCAGTTCAAAAGCATCTGCGCAAGGGGGCTGCCTATGCAACCACCGCGTTAAAAACAGGGGACAGGGTCATATTCACCACGCCGGACGGCGAAAGAGAAATGACCGTGATGGGCGTGCTGCCCATGGAATACCTGCATGAAAACAGCCCGGATTTGACCATGACCACCTTTATCACCACAGAGAAGCTTTTCACAGAATTAACCGGCAAAAACACCTGGCATACGGTTCATCTCCAGCTTAAAAACACGAAGGATGAACAGGCGGTCAATGTTATTCGGACAATGGTCAACAAATCGATGATCTTTCAGGATCGACGCCAGGTCAATGATGATACCAACCAGCTGTTTTTCACGATGGCATTGTTTGTATATGGTTTTGTAGTGGTTATCGCGTTGATCAGCCTTTTAAACATCATGAATACGATGAACACCAGTATTGCTTCAAAAGCATCCTATCTGGGTGTCATGCGGGCTGTCGGCATGACCGGGAAACAGCTGAAGGCCATGATTATCGCCGAAGCAGGAACCTATACCCTGATAGGTATTGTTGCGGGCTGCACGGCGGGAGTGCTGCTACAGAGATTCCTGATTAAAAACTTCCTGACAGCCTTATCAGTACCATGGGAATTCCCAACGCTGCAAATTATTTTAGTAGTCATTGTTTCAGCATTGGTAGCGGCTGTTTCGACCATCAGACCCATGAAACAGATTCGGTCCCAAAGCATTGTAGATGTGGTCAATGCTTTATAGATTTTTACGCCGGGCAGGGTCCAGAAGCCATAAGGCCCAGGTGATTTGGCCAAATGAAACCAAGGTACCTGGGCCTCGCCCTGTGGTCAAATGAAGCCAAGGTATCTGTCCCCCTGGTTATAGTGTTGGTTTGTAGGTTTTGCTGAATATAGATTCCTTGATAATATAGATATCCTGCGGGTCATCAACTCTACAGGCAATATAATCGTTTTTCCGACCAAGCATGTATTGATCATAGCTCCATTTCGACATAACTTTTGTGGTTTTATCGATCTGCTTTGCATATATCTCAGAATGTCCCGTGGGAATGCATCGTTTCGTTAGAGGCATCAGCAGAATGGGTTTTCCTGATTTATGGTTTTTTACCTGGGGTGAATAATCCAATTGAACGCAATAGGGCTCTTCCGTAGTGATATAGCTGGCAAACAGCTTGTCCTTCGTGATCGGATAGACTTCACCATTGATCCCCGTGAGGATATAGATATTGTTGCTGGAGCGAATGGTTACATCACCTTCAAGGGTACGGATGATCATTTCCGTGCCTGAAGCCGCCAAATCGGTGGTTTTCACATATCCATAAGGCATGGGCAGTTTTACGTACTTCTTCATGGACGCAGTATCCAGTGAATCTTTTTTTGTATCTACGACATCATAGCTGGAAAAATATGAAGAAATGCGATTGATCAAATAGTTGTCAATCCCCAGGTTTCCATGATGCTGACAGAACCGTTTCCCATTGATTGAACCGCCGGCTTTCTTTTTATGACCGCCACCATTGCCGATATTTTCAGTCAGGTATATGGCTATATCATTGGCGGAGGCAATATTCAGACAACTGCGAATGGAAAGCTTTATGCTGCCGTTCAATTCGCAATACACAATACTGCAATCAATACGATCCACCTGTATGATCAGATCGTTGATCAACCCCATGACGTTGGGGTCACAGGAACTGGCCTTCACTATGGAGTAGCGCTTGCTTTCATCATAGATACATCTCAGGAGCGCTACCCCCGCAACTTCCAGTTCTGATAATGAAAAATTGTTATATTTCAGCTGCTCGATTAAGCCTGCGTCCACAGTCAGATCTTCAGCCAGATCCCTGTCAAAGGGATGCTTTAGTTCAGCAAAACAATTGCTGTCCATATACAGACCATAATACAGTGCTGTTGACAACCGAATATCTGCATTCACATCAAAGCCTTCATCCATCAGCATCACATATACCAATGTGGCACAGCTTGAATAAAAAGAGCATATTTCTTTTAGCGTCGCATTTACACCACAGTCGTCATGATGATCGATCATAGCAATATGACCGGCATTAAACCTTGTAACATTTCCTTCACCGTATTGGCAGTCAACTGTGAGCAAAAGCTCAGGATTGTTCAGTTCGTCGACATGCTCAACAGGGATATCCAGTTCACGGATCATCTGCAGCAGATTGCTCTTTGAGATAGAACGCGCTCCGGAAAAGATTATTCGGGGATTTTTCCCGAACGATTTCAAATACTGATAAACACCAAAAGCAGATGCAAGAGTATCTGCATCAGGGTTATCGTGGCATTGTATTACAATCTCCTCATACTGAAGAAGTTCAATTAATCTCATGTCAACCTCCAATTCTATAACAGGGAATGGTCTGCGAGCAATGCTGTGTGCAATGGGTTCACGCTAACAGCGTGCTCTGTGAGTTACTTGCCTTCGATAACATAGGGGTTTGTGGAGGAACCCTCCCCCAATAAGGAAAAATCAGCAGGCTTTATGACAATCGCAGGGCGAATACCAAAACCGGAAGCTCCTGCAGGATAATCTGCAAAATCAGTGGAACGGTTCCCCGTTAGAACGGCAGATAACCGGTCGGAAGTGATTGACAAGGGTGTACGGGTTGCCCATATATAGTTGGAATCTCCATTGCTGATGAAACTTTTCAACCAGATGCTTTTATCACTGGCGGCTGCAGAAGCGGTCGGTGTTGTAAATGGCTGAAAAGTTTCTTTGCTGCTAAGTTCTTTCACTTCTTCAATCGATAATAAAAACACCTTGTCAGTTGTCGTTTTATAGGAATATTCTGCATCAGCCATATCGGCAAAATTACCCTTCAGGGTTCCAAAGCCTGTCTCATCTGCGCCAAGCTCCAGCGCATTCATGGATGTCTTAATTTCTTTTTCCTGCATCATGGCAAGCTCATAATCGTGAAAATCATGTAAAAATCCGCTTCTGGTATTGTAGCCATTGGTGAATTCATCACTGCCCCGATCCATCGGTGCACTGTCATCATATTTTACACTTGCCATATTTGAATTCAACCATGCCCGGATATTGGAGGCTTCCCAGCTGCTGTTACCCCTGAATTCGGTTAACTGCTTAAAAGTATAGGTATCACGCTTGTTCCGGTCATAGGAATTACCGGCCTTATCCTTGTCATACACACCGCTTTCCGCTGTGTCATAAGGCATAATATCAAGGATATATTGCGATACCAGCGTCAATTCTCTGTTTTGCTCATTGATGTCGGTGATCACCCAGTTGATCTCACCATCATTGTTCTCATTGCTGTACCCCGGGGGGTAATAACGACCAAACGATATATAATCACCCTCTGTAAAAACTGAGACCCCTGTATGCAGGTTCGGTTTCATTTCATCGGCAGCACCAGCATTACCGATGGTTATAGAACCTTCGGAGTTGGTCACGGTTCCGCTCATGTTTGAATCGGTAACTGAGCCGGCATTATTTTTTGATTGATTTCCATTTATAAACAAGGCAATCGCAATGGCTGCCACACCAATTGCAATAGCACCCAAAATGAAAGCAATTTTATTCCTTTTAAACAGTGAACGCTTATCTGATGCATTCGTGGCTGTTGTTTCAGGCGATTTCATCGCTGGCAGCAGCTTGTCAATGCTTTCACTAAGCAATTGAAGCGTTGCGGAATTCTGCCTGGTTGCATCCAGAGACTGCGTTGATAATAAAAAATACTCCAGCGATTTGTTTATTGGCGTGTTGTCCAGTGTATAGGTAATAATCGGTATATTTTTACTGACAGCACGCTCCACTTCCCGCAGTACATGCTGCGAACTGTTGGAATACTGTGAATAAACCAGCACAAAGACATCACTGCTCTCTATCCCGCGGATGATTTCCTCACCATACTCTTTGCCCACTGTAATATTTCGCGGAGCTATCCAACACTCTTTCCCGCCATTTTCCAAATAAGCACAAATCTTATCTGCCTCATTGATGTCTTTGGAACCATAAGAAATAAAAGCTTTCACTGTAACTCCTCCGAAGTTTACATATACTCAAGCATCAAATTCCATTATTAAACAAATTTCGTGCTTAACCAATATCTTATGGGCACCTCTAAAAACGTCAAATTTCCTTTAGCATATCATACCCCCCCCGAAAAATCAA
>JAGOJH010000070.1 GCA_017995215.1 Thermoclostridium sp. | reverse complement strand
GTTATACGTCATTCCAACCACTTCATCTTTTATGAGCGCCTTATCAAATGATACCGCTTGTATCGCGGTCAATCCACCTCCATTTGCCAGCTCTGTTAATGATTCATTATAATTAAAATCACCACTATAACCCAGCTGCTGAAGGATTAATAATGCATATGCTTTACCCACAAGAGGTGCTGAAGGTTGAAAATAAAATTTACCTTTAATTTCGATGCCTTTAACTAAACCCTTGTCCACCGCATACGCAACCTGCTTTTTGGCCCAGGCAGCCACAGTACCGCCATCAGTAAACTTGGCCAATTTCGCATTCGCATCCGCATCCGACAGAAGAAGTGCCTCATCCTCCTGCCCAAACATGCGCAAAAGCATTATTACTCCAGTCTGCCTGTCCAATGCAGATCTAAGGTCAGGGTCGAATTTTTCTTTGGAAATCCCATTATACAGACCCGCCTTGTTGAGCTGCCCAGCCTCGTTTTCATAGTAAACATCTTTGAGCTTCTCTGGTGATTCTGAAGTTGGTGTACCGTTGATCGTGCTGTTACCAATTTGAACGGTCACACCTATACTTGGTATAATTTTTTGTGGCTGAACTTCGAATTTAACTCCATTTGCATTGACTTCTGCCACTTCGACTATACCTTTACCTTTTACCTCAGTAGAAGCGCCTGCAATTAATGAATGTATTGTTGCGACTTCCTTTACATCTAGAATTGTTCCTGCTGATACCTTGTCCATTATTACATTTGCAACTGTTCCACCTGAAACCTCTACCTGAACCTTTGTATTTATTTCAAAACTTTCAATTTTTCCTGCCAATACATTTATATCTGCATCTTTTGAACCTTCACTTGCTTTTAATTTATTCATATGACCCCTAATAATTTCAACTCTACTTTTAGATGAGATTTCAACATTTTTGAAGTCTCCGTCAAATTGTACAACAGCAGCATTTTTCTTTTCGTCTGTTTTAACTTCAACATCTTCAAAACCAGTACCCGTCAAATCTTTTTCTTCAAGTTTACCACCTGAACGAAGCTTCATTTTACCCACTTTTGTCTTTCCACTAGCTTCAATTCTGACTTTATTGTCTTTCTTCTGAACAACAATTTCGCCAAGCGGTGAGAGCGTTGAGTTTATAACCACTATACTTTCCATTCCACCGCCGCAAACTAATGTATTTCCATCTACTGTGACGTTGTCAAATGTAACCGTTCCATCTCCTATACCTTCTGTCAAATAGAGGTCACCTTTGATGTGAAGATCTTCTAAAATGACACCATCAGCGCTTACAGTAACATTGCCTGCAATAGTTGTATCACCGTATACTCCTGCCACATTAAAAATACTTCCAGCTACATTTTTTAGCACTACCGTTGCTTCTGCTCTTGTAATAGGATTTCCCGGTTTAAAGGCAGAATCAATAAAGGCTTTCATGTAGCCCTTATTCAGTACTGCACCAATCGCACCCCTGCACCAGGCTGGAATATCCTTAGCGTCTTCCATTTTCTCTATTTCAGGCGAGTTTTCTGCCATCTCAAGTCTCATTATTCTTGATATTACCATCGCAACTTCATGACGGCTAATCACACTATTCGGTTTTACTGTTCCATCTGGATGACCCTTTATATAACCGGCTTCAACAGCTTTTGCTATTTCATCATGGTACCAGTCACTTTGTTTTACATCAGAGAAGTTTATTGATGATATTTCCTTATACCCAAAAATTCTATTTACCAAAGCTATAAACTCGGCTTTGGTTATATACTGGTCAGGTTTAAATGTATTATCTCCACAGCCTTTTATAAAACCCTTTGCCACCCAATCTGCTATTTCTGCTTGTGCCCAGTGCCCGTATATATCCGCCAGAACTAATGGCGCATTACTTTGGATCAGCAAATCATCCTGTTGAGCATTTACAGTAAAAACTGTTATATTACTTATCAAAAGTGTGACCGCCATCAGAACACTCAAAAGTAAACTCAACTGCTTTTTTATAGACTTTTTCATTTTCGTTTCTCCTTCCATTTTCGGGCTATTTTATTTATGGAGCTCTGATTAATACTGATCTAACAATGGCTTAATTACTGATTTACCATCAGCTTCTAAGAAGTACTTTGGAAATATGAATCGGTATCTTTTGACAATATTATATTGTAAATACTCACTAATTTCAATATTCTTCAAATAATGTATATTACTTCTGAAATTGCTAAACTTTAATTATGCATATAGAACACTCTTTTTGCTCTTAAGGCCTCTATTCAGAGCTTCGACCCGTAAAAAACCCGGCGGAGATTTTTCCCCGCCCGGTTACGTTTTTCTGTATTTGCAAGCTCCTACCGATGCAACTGCGCCACAGTTTCGGCAAACTTCTTCAGCGTGCCATACACCAGGTGGTTCACCGTGCCCTCCGGATAGGTACCATCCTCCCGCTTTTTTCCTGCTTCTACGCCTGTAAGGATTTCAATGCCCTCATCAACATTGCGGATGGCATAGATGTGGAATTGTCCCGCCGCTACCGCCTCGGTAACCGCTTCATTTAAAACTAAATTGCGCACATTCTGGTGAGGAATGATCACGCCCTGATCTCCGGTAAGACCTCTATACTTACACAGCTCGAAGAAGCCTTCTATTTTTTGTGTCGCGCCGCCGATGGGCTGAATTTCTCCCCGCTGGTTCACCGATCCGGTTACCGCAATACCCTGACGAATAGGCAGACCTGAAAGGCTTGACAGGATGGCGTATAATTCGGTGCTCGAAGCACTGTCGCCGTCCACTCCGCCGTACATCTGCTCAAAGCACAGACTGGCCGTGAGCGACAGGGGAATATCCTGGGCGTATTTATGCCCGATATAGCCGCTCAGGATCATCACGCCCTTGGTATGGGAAACACCACTCATGTCGGCTTCCCGCTCGATGTTCACAATGCCGCTCTTGCCCATATAGGTGGCGGCTGTGATGCGGGAGGGCTTGCCGAAAACATAATCCCCCACGTCGAGCACGGAAAGGCCGTTTATCTGGCCCACCACCATGCCTTCGGTATCGATCATGATGGTTCCGTCCTTCAAAAGCTCCAAAAGGTCCTCATCATATTTACTGGAACGGCGGTGCTTCTCGCGGATCGCTTTTTTCACGTGCTTCGCGCTGACCAGGCGGCCGCCTTCAATTTCGCACCAGGCTGCAGCTTCGGCCAACACATTCACAATCTCGTTAAACCGGGTGGTCAGCTTCTCCTGATCCTGCACCAGCCATGAGCAGTATTGGATTACCTCGGCAACACCCCCGGGGTCGAAATGGCGAATTCCTTCCTTTTTACAAAAAGCGCTGATGAACCCTGCGAGCTTTAGGATATTCTCCTCATTCCATGCCATATCCTCATCAAAATCGGCCTTCACCTTGAACAGCTTTGAAAAATCGCGGTCATATTCATACAGCGCATGATAGATTGCGGGGCTGCCGATGAGAATGATTTTTACATCCACGGGAATAGGTTCGGGCTTGATGGGGGAAACCGCCACCAGCCCCATTTGCTCCTTGATATTTTCAATGGAGATCTGCCTGGTTTTCATGGTGCGCTTGATAGCCTCCCATGACTGGGGACTGTTCATGACATCGACCACCTGCAGGATCAGATAACCACCGTTGGCCTGATGAAAAAGGCCGGGCTTAATCATCGAATAGTCCGAGGTGATCGTGCCAAACTCATTTTCATAATCCACCCTGCCCAACAGGTTGTAATAGGTAGGGTTGTAATCTACGATAACCGGTGCACCTGTAAGCCTGCTGTTGTCTACAAGCAGATTAACCTTATACCGATCGGTCGGGTTTTCGATAGAGCGCTTTAACATCATCGGCATGGATACGGGCACTTCTTCGTCAGATTCTTCTTCGCGGAAGGAATCCAGGTTCTCCAGAATATCTTCCTCCACCTTCTTCAGATAATTGTTGATATCCGGATTACCCTTATACTTCTCCTTTAAATCTTCAATATGTATTCCTACCGCAAACAGAGCAATCTGGTTTTCCCATTCCTTCACCGCGTCTTCTGCTTCAATTTCCAGTTCCTTTATTTTGCGTATGATTCCGTAAGCTTCCTTCTGAAGCTCTTCAGAGCGTGTGCTGATTTCGGCCTTGGCCTCGTCGCTCAAATCTGCGAATGCTTCTTCGCTGATGGGTTCCCCATCGATGATGGGAATAAAGTACAGGCCGGAATTTGTTATTTTCACTTTAAAGCCATGCTCCAGTGCCCCCTGGCTCATGATACCAACAAGCTCCTCTTTTTTTTCTTTAAAGTGCTTAACGATCTTTTCTCTTTCTTCTTCGTAATCTTCTCCCTCAAAGGCTTTCGAAATTTCCTGCTGGAGGATTTTAATGAAATTGTCCATCTCCTCCTTGAATACTTTACCTTTGCCCGCTGGAAGGTGAATGGCCTTGGGGGCATTCGCGTCTTCAAAATTGTACACATAACACCAGTCATCAGGGGTCTTGCGTTTTTTTGCATGCTTTCTGGCCATTTCCAGAGCATGCCTGGTTTTTCCCTCGCCAGACTCTCCAGCCATATAAATATTGTAACCGTCCATTTTAATATGAAGGCCGAATTCTAACGCTCCAATGGCTCGCTGCTGGCCGATGACATCTCTGGATGGAGTGATTTGGGAGGTGTCTGCGAACTGAAAAAGCTTTGGCTCACAGTTCCTTCTAAGCTTTTCTGAAGGAAGGCTTTGGTATTTACTCATGCATTTCTCCTCCTAAAAACAAACCTCTAAACCTTTGCAGCGGCTGCATTCTACAATATGATTCCCAGGGCCGCATGAAACGAAGAAGGCCCCGCCTGCTGCCAGTCAATTCAATTCTATTCCGGGGTTTAAACACTTTGAACAGGAATAAATATCAGGATAATCTTTTAATACCCATATATTCTCTTTGATAACAAATCCGTAACCATGTTGTGGCCGTCTACCGGTTTTGCTGTTACAGGAATGTTTTTCAAAGACTGTTGCGATGAAACCACATGATCAGAGCATCTTCATGATCATCGCTGTAATAGCCCCTTCTCCTGCCTTCAACTTGAAAACCAAATTTCTGGTATAGTGAAATCGCGGGTTGGTTTCCTGCACGAACTTCAAGGGTAAGCCCGCTAAGCTTGTATTCTTCGGCAGCTTCCAGAATTTTTTGCATCATTCGGGCCGCAATTTGCTGTCTGCGCCAGGAAGGTTCTACGGCAACGTTCGTGATATGCCCCTCGTCTGCAATAATCCATAAACCTGCATAGGCTATCACCTTATCCTCGCAGGTGGCAACATAATACAATGCCAGCGGATTATTCAGCTCATCCGCAAACATCTGCCTTGACCACGGGATCGTAAAGGATTGTGTTTCTACCAAAGCAATTCCATCTATGTCTTCAGGCTTTACTTTTCGGATCTCTATGGCATGTCCTTCTTTATCCATGGGTTTTTTCTCCGCTTAATCCATCTTTCATTCTTTCAGCCTGTGATTTACGCAGATAGTTGGGAACAGCAGAAAAAGCGTCAGCTTCCAGCCCATTTCGGTGCATAAACAACGCCAGGCGGGCCACGGATGCCGCCCTGTGGGTGAAGATTTCATCCGGGGCAAAGGATGCTTGTATTTGTTGTTCCATCAAAAACGACTTATGAAGCGGAACCGCATCCCCTACAAAGCGGACAGCAGAATTCAACCCTTTAACAGTGGCAGCCAGCTCTTCGATGGGTATTGCACAATCCTGATGACAAACGGATACTGTATCTCCGCTAATCCGGTATATTCCGGTAAATACCTGCCGGTTTCTGGCGTCCATGATGGGGCAAACCAAACCATCGGTTTCTCCAAGCGTGCAGGCTAATGCCATCAATGTCGGAACCTCGATCAGGGGAATCTTCAGTGCATAGGCGAACGCTTTCATAGTGACCACGCCAATGCGCAGGCCTGTAAAGGAACCCGGGCCGTTGGCTACGGCCAGGAGGTTGATATCAGCCATCTTCAGATCCAGCATTGCCAGCAGGGACTCCATCATCGGAATGACCTTCTGGGAATGGGTTCTGCCATTGCGTATGGTCAGCTCTCCTATCATATAATCGTCTGAGCAAACAGCTGCGGTAGCCGTACTGCCGGAGGTGTCCAGCGCCAGAATATTCATATTTCCGCCTCCTGTAAACTGATTTTGCGCTCATCCGTGTTTTTGTTCGTTCGCTCCAGATGAATCCATTTTGTGTGCGAAGGCAGTAAGGGACGAATCAGGTCGGCCCACTCAATGACACAAATATCGCCGCTGTCAAGATACTCTTCAAAGCCTATGTCGAAAAGCTCGTCTTCACCCGATACCCTGTAAACATCAAAATGGTGCAGGGTTGCCAATGAACCGCGATAGCTGTGAACCAGCGTAAAGGTGGGGCTGGTAATATAGTCGTTTATGGACAGCTCCTTTGCTATCCCTTTTACAAGGGCTGTTTTGCCACTGCCCAAATCGCCGGTGATGGCGAGAATGTCTCCGCATTTCAACTGACCGGCCAGTTTTTCACCCAATTCAATGGTTTCTGCTTCATTTTTTGTGATGTATTCGCGCATTTTGTGCTCCAGATTTCAATCGGAATCTTTTGTCCCCAGCCTGTTTTCATGGCCCGGGGAAACGATTCCATTATAACATATCGCAGCGTGGCTGCAAGCTTTGGAGTGTGAAATGCGCTGCGATGAACAGAGGAACGATATATTTTCAAAATACTTGTTTTTTGAACAAGCATTTTGAAAATAATCGGATCGCAGCGTGGCTGCAAGCTTTGGAGTGTGAAATGCGCTGCAGCCTTATCCACTCACTTTTTTGTAAGGTTCCCGGTTTCATCCCGAATCAGTCCGAAAAGATTTATCATAAACGCTGGCACAGGAATGCCCAGGATGATGAGATTTTGGATAATGCTCAGGCCTTCAGTACCGATCAGATAAATATACATGGCTGTTGTGACGGTGCCTTGCACATGTATCTGAATGCCTGCATCGGTGGTCAGGTAATCGATGAGAAACTCCAGTAGAATGGTAACCAGGATGAGCACTAAAAACAGCATCTTTTTTATGATTCCCCGGACAGCCTTTTTATAGCTGAACCCGCCATTCTTGAACAGTCCGCATAGGATTCCCGTAATATAATCAATGATCATCAGTGCTGCCCAAACAACAAAAACTTCATTCAGGGAATTCGCGATGTAAGAAATTACGACCACTATACCGCCAATAAAGGTCTTTCTTTCAAAGGTATGCGTCAGATTATACATTCCATCCCCGCCTCTGTGTTGATTAGATACTTCATCATATGCGCCGGGGAATAAAGTGGACATAGTCTGTAAAAATGTTTGTTTGCACACTTACGTTGGAGACTGTCCCCCATATAAAAAAAGACCGGGGGAGGCCCGGTCAGGATATAAAAAGAGTTCTTGCTATTCTCTTAAATAACGTTCATGATGGTTCCAATTACTTTGTTGCGAGCCATGCGTCATATTGTCTTTGCATTTCTGCAATCAGGATATCTACGCCAGCGGCTTTGTATTCAGCTTCCATCAGTTTAATGGTCGCATCTACATCCACAGAGCCGGTAAACAATTGCTTGTAATAGGTTTCTGTTACTGCCCTGCATGCGGCATGCTCAGCATCCACAGGGGTTCTGTCAAAAGAGAAGCCCAGGCTGTTCAGAACGAAACCCTTTTTGTTATAAGCTGTGAATTGTTCCCATTTATTTGGGTCTTCGTTGTCCATCAGGTAATTGAGGAACTGATCCCCGAATCTCCAGCCATTGCCTGCTCTGTAGCCAGTATTGTCGGTAAGCTTGACAACATTTTCGGAAACCTTGGTATAGTGTTCATTTTCAATACCATAAACAAACAGATTGTTCAGGTATTTGTCGGTGTACAGCATTTCGATAAAGCTGAAGGCCTGGTCAGGGAATTTTGCCGCTGTCGGGATTGCCAGCAGTGCGCCGCCTGAAGCATCACGGTTTGCCATAACCGGTGCGGTAATGTTTACATCCAGCCATTCCACGCTGGTGGACGCTGTCATTTCAGCAGCCTTTCCAGGCTTCATCGACTGGCAGATGGCAAAGTATTTTCCTGTCTTCAGATGATCGTTGAAGTTCTGCATGGTTGCAGCATCTGCGGGAATGTAACCCTTTTGCATGTAATCTCTCATTTTCTTGTACATCGCTATAGATTCCGGAGCAAGGAACTGATTGATGATCTTGTTGTCCCTGTTATCGGGATACAGCGCGCCCGGGATGGAATCGTCACTCATCGGATCCCAGTCGAGCAGTTTAAACGGAGCTTCACCTTCAACTACCAGCAGAGGATAGATATCGGGCTCGTTTTTCTTAATGCTTGCAAATACAGGCTCCAGGTCTTCCATTGTCTTGATGTCCTGAGGGTTTACATTGTATTTGTCAGCAAGAGCCTTCTGAATGATAAAGCCCCAGTTATGTACCTGCTCTTTGCGGCAGGGAACAGCGTAGGTTTTTCCATTGATTTTTATACCATCCATAAAGGCCTGCCCAACGATGTCGGTAATGGTGGAGGACTTGGCCAGATAGCTGTCGAGCTCTCTGAAATATCCGGCAGAGGAGTTTGCCTTGATGTCGGCAGCCCAGCCTGCAGTGAAGCAGATATCAATGCGATCACCCGCTGCAAGCATGGTATTGATCTTGTTGTTGTAGGGGTCTCCATAGCCCAGAACAGTCAGGTTTACTTTTACATTCAGTTTGTCCTTCAGATAGCTGTTGGCGGCTTCGAGAATTTTGTCGGTTTCAGGTTCCTGTTGCGGACCAACAAGGTACCAGACCAGTTCAACAGCCTCTGCCGAAGTCTGCGGGGCTGTGTTCGTGTTGTTTTGGGACGGTGTATCCGGGGTTGCGGGTGTAACAGGTGTAACAACACATCCCGTCAGCAGCATGGCGGCAGACAACATCAATGCGACAACCACGCAGATGATTTTTGTAACCTTTCTCATAAAAAACCCTCCTTAGAAATTTTGTTCTATGTTACGGGCAATCCCATGATGGGAAGCACCGCAATCAACCTTTTACTGCCCCGATGGTCAGGCCTTTGACAAAGTGCTTCTGGAAAAAGGGATAGGCAAAGATGATAGGGCCAATGGACAATACCGCTACGGCCATGCGGGCGCTTTCACTGGGCAGATCCTTGAAGGCCAGAGAGGAATGTGAAAACGATGAGGAGCTTGATAAAAATTGTATACTTAAAAGGTACTGATACATCAGATATTGGATGTTATACCTCTTTGGGTCATTGACGAAGATCAGCGGAAGGTACCAGTCATTCCAGTAGTTCAGGGTGCAGAACAGCCCGATGGTAGCCAGTCCGGCACGACACAGTGGAAGAACGATGGTAAAGAAGGTGCGGAATTCTCCCGCCCCGTCAATCTTTGCCGATTCAATGATGGACTCGTGAATAGTGGTTTTATAGAAGGTTCTCATGATTAGCGCATACCAGGCATTCAGAAGGTATGGGAAAACCATGATCCAAATGGAATCCTTGATCTTGAAAATATGGGTATACACCATGTACCAGGGGATCAGACCGCCGCCGAAGATCATTGTGAAGTAGGCGATGAAGGAAAAAAAGGTTTTGTACCGGAATCCGTTCCTGGCCAGTGGATATGCATACATGCAGGTGATCAGAACGCTAAGCAGCGTACCAAAGATGGTGGTAAACAGAGATACTCCATAAGCCCTCCAAATGGCCTGCCCAGATGCGACTATGTATTCATAAGCCTTCAAAGAGAAAACCTTCGGGAAAAAACTATAGCCGTTCCTTAAAATCTCCATCTCATCAGTCACTGAAACCATAATCACCAGAATAATGGGGGCAATGCAGATGAAGGAGCTCATAATGAAAAACAGGTTCAGAAGAATGTTACTTGTTCCGGAAATCTGGCTGGGGTTTCTGTACTTGCTTTTGCTTAACATATGAATCCTCCTTAAAACAGTGCTTTGTCGCTATCCACTTTTCTGACAATAAAGTTTGCTACACTGACGGTGATACAGCCAACGACAGCCTGGTACAGTCCTGCCGCCGAAGTCATACCAATATCACTGGAGTTTCGCAGAGCATTGTAAACATACATGTCGATAACATTGGTCGTCTGATATAATGCGCCGCTGTTACGGGTGACATTGAAAAACAGCCCGAAGTCGGCATTGAAGATGCGCCCTACTGCAAACAGCGTGAGGATGATCATCATCGGCTGCAGCATGGGCAGGGTAATGTATCGGATTTGCTGCAGCTTTTTGGCTCCGTCGATGGCTGCGGCCTCGTAATACTCCTGGTTAATACCTGAGATTGCGGCAATGTAAACCACAATATTGTATCCGGTATACTTCCACATCTGAAAAAAGATGATGATCAGCGGCCAATACTTCGGCTCTGAATACCATTGAATCTTTTCAAGCCCGATGGCCTGCAATACACCCCTGTTGATAAACCCAAACTCAATGCTCAGGAATGAATAAGCCAGATAGCCTACGATGATCCAGGAAAGAAAGTAGGGAAGGAACATCACACTTTGATACATCTTGGACAGGCGTTTACCTGCGAGCTCGTTTAAAGCGATGGCCAGAGCAACCGGTATAACAAGCCCCAAAACAATAAACGCAAGATTGTAAAGGATGGTATTTCGCGTGATAGTATAGGCGTAAGGGGATTTGAAAAAGAACTCAAAATTCTTGAACCAGACCCATTCGCTTTTCAGTACGCTTTCAATATAATTTCCATGAAGCCTGTACTTTTTAAAGGCCAGAACCACTCCTGCCATGGGCAGGTAGTTGTTGATCAGCATCACGATAAGCCCAGGCAGCAACATCACATACAGCGGGTAATTCCTGCCTATTTCCCTGATAAAGCCTGGTTTGTTCTTTTTAAAGTGTCCGTTCGATTGCATATTCACCACACCTTTTCCGCACCACAAGCCTCGGCTCGTTTATCATAGCAAGCCTCGACCTGCTACTAAGAGGTATTTGATAAGTAACTGGTCGTTCATTGAATTCCGGTTTTTACCGGATAACCTTTTTCTGTCTTTATCATAGAAAAATCAGGTCTTTTATGAAATAGAGCAACTTGCTTTATCGTGTACTCCGTTGTCCTGACGAAAAGGTCAAAAAAATCCACCTTAAAATGAAAACTATTGAATTTTCATGTTTCGTTTGGTACGATAAGTTCACAACAGAAGACGAGTAATTGAAAACCACGCGGGTTGAGTCAGCAGTGAAACCAAAGAATCTGTGCCCGATAAAGAAGTATTTTTCTGGTGGGAGGATATTATGTCAAAAAAGAATAAGACCCCTCAATACATTTTGCTTGTCATTATGATCGGGCTTTTTCTGTGCGCATGCACCATCACGGTGCCCACTGCAACCGATACCCCTGCACGCCCCACACCCATTCCTGCCGACAATGCTGCACAAGGCATGGAACTAACCTGGTATATGGTTGGCAGCCAAACACAGATCGATAAGCCGGCTGTAATAGAGCGGGTGAATGCCATTCTAAAGGAAAAAATCAATGCTACACTGAAGCTGAACATTTTTGCTGCCGGTGATGAATATGAAATGAAAACAAACACTGCTCTTGCTGCCGGCGAACCTATCGACATTGTGTTTACTGCCAACTGGAACGCAAATTACAACATCAACGCGTCCTCGGGTTACTTTACTGAACTGAACGGTTATCTTGATAAATACCCTGTTATCCGCAGCATTGTCGGCGAGGAGTTTTTAAATGCTTCAGCCATCAACGGCAAGATTTACGCGGTTCCCACCAACAAAGAAAAGGTACATCATTGGGGATATCTGCTTAGAAAAGATCTTGTCACAAAATATAACATGGATGTGTTGAAAATCACCTCCATTGAAAGCCTTGAACCCTATTTACAAACCATCTGGGAAAATGAACGACAAATTACTCCCCTGGCGATTGCCAATATGGATGCTCCCTTTCAGATTCTGGATTGGGATCGCATCAGTGATGATGATGTTCCCGGCGCTCTATACCCTGATAACGGGTCCTCACAGATTATCAACCACTTTCTTGCACCCGAAAGCATTGAACTATATCATCTGATGCGCTCCTGGTACAACAAGGGGTATATTCACCAGGATGCCGATACGATGCAAAACCAACTGGAGCTGATGCGCTCAGGCAGGTTTTTTGCCGCATCCCAGTCCCTGAAGCCCGGCAAGGATGCTGAAATAAGCGCAAGCACCGGATACGAGTGGGTGCAGGTGGATATAACCCGTCCGGTGATGTCCAACCGGGAAGTGACCGGCGCCATGCTGGCCATTCCTGTAAAATCCGGGAACCCGGAAAGGGCTTTTCGATTTATTGAATTGCTGTATACCGACAAGGAACTGATAAATCTTCTGAAATTTGGAATTGCAGATGTACATTATCGCAAGGTGGCAGAGAATAGGATCCAGTTAACCAATCGGGCCTATACAGGCTACAATCCAGGCTATACCTGGGGATTTGGCGATCAGTTCAAGGATTATATTCTTGACACGGAAGATCCGCTAAAGTGGGACCGGTTTATTATTTATAACAACCGAGGGCTGGTTTTGGACAGCCTGGGGTTTGCATTCGACAAGACCAATGTGGAAGCCCAGACTTCAGCCTGCAAGAATGTGGTTCAGGCCTATTACAAGCAGTTGCTTACAGGCAGCTCCGATGTGGAAGCAACCATCCGCCAGTTTGAAAAAGAGTTGAAGGCCGCCGGAGTAAGCGATCTAATCGCCGAAATGCAAAGGCAGTATGATGCCTGGCTCGCCGCCAAAGCAGCAATAACACCGGTGCCTTAATGTGCCCGGACACAGTATTCATAGCCGTTAGGGTTACAGATGAATGAGCGATAATTCCTCCAGGTCCCGGGATATGCTGGCATCCCCTGATTTAGGCCAATGGTATTGTGTACCTAATCCGCCCTGTCGACTGGTATTTCCCTGTACTCGGTAGGGGTTACGCCGACCACCCGTTTAAACAGCCTTGAAAAATAATGGGCGTCAGGTATACCGACCTTCTCCGCCACCTCATATGTTTTGTATCGGGGATCCCTCAGCAGTTCCTTCGCCTTATCCATGCGGATCCCATTCAGGTAATCCACATAGTTTCTTCCCAGTTCCTTCTTAAACATTCTTGAAACATAGCAAGTGCTGACATATACACTGTCGGCTACGTCATTCAATGTTACCTGCTCGCTGTAATGCTCCTGAAGATAGTCCATGGCCTTGCGGAGAATCAGCTTGATGCTTCTGTTATTATACTGGTTTACCTTTTCAGTGATACTCACAGATACTTCCCTCAAAAGATCATTTAGCTCGGGCAGGCCTTCCGATTCCCCGATCATTCTTTGCAGGCTGGCTAAATGAAGGGCTTCCGCTTTTTTGTCGTTGTCAGCCTGTGCAAGAGATAAGCGGATACTGTTAATAGAGATGATAGTGCTCCAGTAGAAGCTCTTCAGATATTCCATATCCAGCCTTTCAAAGGTGTCAATGGTTGTAAAAATATCTTCCAGCCTGCTGTAAACGATCTTCTCGTTTCCTGTCTTGATACCGTCCAGAAGAAGCTTCCGGTATTTTTCCAGTACTGAATAGTCTTCGAATTGAATAAACCCTTTCATGTCTCCATGAAAAATGACTGCATTGCTTCCTAAATAAAACTTACGTTCCAGGCCTTCCTGACATTCTCTCAGCTTTTCTGCCAGCTGCATCACCCCTGTTCCCTCAGAGCTGACCGCGATGGTTACTGTAAAACCAAAGCAGTTTGTGATCATTTCCTGAAGGTAGGTACATTTGTCATTGACCGTTTGCATATATTGGGCTTCATCCGCTGAACTCTGCAATATGAAAGCAGCACCCCCGCCATTGAGCCCGATGCTGATCAGTTCGAAAGCATCCGAAAAGATATCCCTGAAGGTATTGATAATGCCGAATTGATACAAATGGTAATCATATTGGCTGAACCGCTTGTCCTCATCAATATCAATCTCGACAATTGCCAGGATGAAGCGTCGGATGCGAATGCCCAAAAGCTCGGCCTTCGCGGTTGTACTGTCCTTGTCGGGGTTAAGCCCGTAGAGGATGTCGTACAGGAACTTTTCTCTTAACACCGGTATATTCTGCTCGAAAAGATTCTTCAATTTGTCCAGCTCTTCGGCTCTTTTTACCAGGCAGTTCAGTTCCGTGACAGCTTTACCCAGAACCGCTGTAAGCTCTTCAATTTTAGACGGTTTTAAAACAAAATCAAATACACCAAGCTTGATAGCCTCCTGAACGTAATCAAAATCGCGGTACCCGGTGAGAATGATGATTTTGCAGTCGGGTACAAGGTCTTTGACAGCACGAATCATGGCAAGGCCGTCGGTTCCAGGCATGCGGATATCGGTTAAAAGAATGTCCGGGCGAAACTGCGCGATAAGAAGCTTCCCCTCTTCCCCGTCGGATGCCTCGGCGCACACCTCGCTGTTAAACTGCTTCCAGTTGATGATGCTTCGGATGCCTTTGCGAATAATAGGCTCATCATCGATGATCATGACCTTGAACATAATATCCCTCCGCATGCTCTGTGTCCACCGGCAGGCGAACAACCACCCGCGTGTACCGGCCCTGCTCGCTTTCAATTTTCAACCCGTAGGAGTCCCCGTAGAACAGCTTTATTCTTCTGTTTACATTCTCTATGCCAATGCTTTTCTTCTCCTGGCTTGTCAGGGTTTTAAAGTATTCGTCGTTTCCCATTGAAAGCTTACTGTTCAAATCCTTCAGCCCCTCGTCGTCAATTCCCGGGCCTGAATCCATGACGGTGATCACCAAAGAGCCTTCAACAATGGAGGCATCCAATGAAATTTCGCCCTTGCCGCGCAATCTTTCAATGCCATGGAACACAGCGTTTTCAACCAGGGGCTGAATCAACAGCCTTGGAATTTTCACCTCTTCTGCTTCCTGCTGGATACTGGACCTATACTGAATTTTATCTTCAAACCTTCGCTTTAGTAGGGAGATATATTTATCTGAATACCCGAATTCCTCTTTAACGGTGATTAGCCTGTCATCCCTTCCGATGCTGGCCTCCATCAGGTCAGACAGATCGGTGACGGTTTCACTGATCTCCGGGACATTGTTCAGCCGGGCCATCCAGTTAATCGATTCCAGCGTATTGAAAAGAAAATGCGGGTTGATCTGGGACTGCAGCGCCTTCAGCTCTGCATCCTTCCGGGTGATTTGCTCCCGGTACACCCATGTGACCAGATGGTTGATCTCCCTGGACATTTCGTTAAAGGTTTTGTTTAAAAAACCCATTTCATCCTGCCGGTCATCGTCAATTTGAACTGCCTGATTGTCTTCCTGCACCATCTTCATTCCTTTTACAAGCTTGTTGATGGGGTTTACAAAGCTCATCGCAATTGCCAGGTTTAATACTGAAAGCAGGATTGCGGTAACCACACACAATAAAATAATGTTCCTGCGCAGGGCATAGGCATCCCGGAAAAGTTCGGGAAGCGGAACATAGGTGATCACCTTCCAGCCTGTATTCATTACGGTCGTGTAGGATATCATCGCATCCAGTGTCTGATCGATTCTGGAATCCTTCTCCCGCTCCAGGCTGCCAAAGGAAGCAATATCAGGCAGCATTCCATCCCCAGCGTTTCTTGAAGCGATCAGCTGATGTTCTGCGGATAGAATGATAATGTTTTCCATGCTTTTAGTTAGCCCCTGATACACCGTTTCAATGAAGTCTTTTCGCAGAAGGATCACCTGAAGCCCGATCTCTTCAAAGGTGTCCTGGTGGTAAATGATGCGGCTGAGAAAAATGTTCTGTACCACACCCTCCTGGCTGTCCATGTACCAGCAGGGCTTACCGCCGTAAGCCCTGGCCTTATCCAATACCTCCTGGTAGGGCAAAAGCTCACGGATTCCACCCCTGAGGGCGTTGTCATCGGAATAGTAAAACTGTCCGTCCCGGCTGATGATGGCGATCGACTGGATTTCGGGCCTTGAAAGGATGATCTTCTTGATGGTGTTGCTGATTTCACTTTCATTTTCATAGCTTACCAGGGGATCATCGGTATTCCTGCTGGTTAAAGCTGAATAGATTCCCTTGTCATACAGCAGATCCTGTGAAATAATGGTTAGATTGCTGATGTAATCGCTAAAACGAAGCTCAATCATTTGAAGGATGTCTGAGGCATAGTTCATGGAAATGCGTTTGATGGTCGCTTCAGAATTGCGGTAGCTCAGAAAACCCATAAAAATCATCGGAATGATGATCTGGATATAAAAAGCGAACAAAAGCTTTCTCCGTATGGACAGATCTCTGAAAAATTTAATTATTCTCCGCCACAAAACCAATTCAATTCAACCCCGCACGTATAGCCTTTTCCCACAGTTCGTCTATTTCCCATTTGCCCTCCAGCACATAGGGCATACCATCTGCAATCACTTCTTCCCATGCCGTCCGGTCCACAAAGCTGTCGGGAGGCCCGACGAACTGCCGCGCATTGTTGATCAGCATCTGTCCTTTTCGGGTCAGCTGATTATAGTCAATCCTGGATTCCCGGACATCCACGCTGCTAAGCATCCCGGTTTGCTGCGCCAAGGCTGCAGCAGATTCCCGGGCTGTCAGGAACCTTAAAAGCTTGACAGCTTCCTTTTGTTTTGCCGGATCATTATACGCCGCCGAGCTGATGTGGAAACAGCCGTTTCCAAGACCGTATACGATGGTTTTTGGTGGGGCAATTCCATCCGGAAAGGTTGGGAAATAAACAATGTCCACCGATTGGTCATTCCTGTCGAAATAACCGATAAACCAGGAGCCCTGGACGATCATGGCTGCTTTTTTCTCCTGAAATAGAGAGTTTCTCTCCCGGTTTGTCATCGTAAAGGCATCCTTTGGGAACGCCCCCATATTATAAAGCTCCAGCATGTATTCCAGAGCCTTCCTGTAATACTTTCCAAACTCCGGATGCGCCGGGTTCTCCGCAATTTCCTTGCCGGCCAGCAATGCAACCATGTTCTGATACAAATAGGTGCCTTCGGCAAAGGCATTATACGCGATTGGGTCGATTCCGGCACGTCTGAAGGCGACAATTGCGTCCTTTAATTCTTCAAAGCTTTCAGGAACCTTCACAGAATGCTTGTTAAACAGATCCTCATTGATGAATAGCGCTTCAAAAATTGTCTCTACCGGCAGCCCGTAAATTTTTCCTTCGTAGGTGGTATATTCGAGCATGCTGCTCTTAAACAGATTCTTCCATGCGGGGTCTTGATCCATCAGGTCAGTCAGGTCGGCAACACGGCCTGCCCGGATCAGTGATCGGATATCGGATCCAGGCCATAATCCAAAAACATCGGGAGCATTCCCCGAAGCAAAGTCCGTCTTGATCTTCGGTAAAAAATCTTCTCCGAAAAGGGATTCATTAATCACTTCAATGTTTTTATTTACCAACATGAACTGGTCCAGCAGCGCTTTAAGGGCATCGGCCCTGGAATCGACGCCGCCCCAGCTGGAGATGAAACGGAGGGTAACCTTTTGCTGCTCCTGCGTTTCCTGCGGAGCTGCGGTCGTATGATCGGCCGGGTTTTTACAGGAAACCGGCCCCATGAATAAAAGCCCCGCCATCACCAGAGCTATAATTTTCTTCTTTTTCATGTTCTGCACCGAATCCAAGTCTAAAATTATACTTTAGGTTATTCCATTATACAGGAAGCGAAGTTCGCTGGCAAACATGTTATGATACTACGGATGTCTCCTGTGTCATGGTTTACTGTTCACAGGCAGGCAGACACAGCCTGTCATCATGAACGAAGTGAAGGATCTCAATTACCCCTGACAAGGTCCTTCACTTCGTTGCTGATAAAGCACATAATAAAAAAGGGCTCGTAGTTTATACGATACCCTCTTTCATCAATTCTTTACCATTTGTGGTTCACAACTGGATACATCAGATGCAGGATGAACCCGCCTAATAGGTTTCCACAAATATTTCAAAATAGGATTGGGGATGTACACATGCCGGACACTTTTCCGGTGCTTCAGGGCCTTCGTGCACATAACCGCAGTTCGTGCATTTCCACTGAACCTTCTCATCCTTTTTGAAAACCTGGTCGTTGGCAATGTTCTGGGCCAGCTTGTTAAACCTGATTTCGTGCCTTTTCTCGGCCAGAGAAATCATTCTCCAGGCGGCGGCGATTTCGGGGAAACCTTCTTCGTCGGCCACTTTTGCAAAGGCAGGATACAAATCAGTCCATTCCTCATTTTCACCGCTGGCAGCTGCTTTCAGGTTGTCCAGCGTTGTGCCCTGGGCCACAGGATAGTCGGCTGTAATTTGTATCGACGTGGGCAGCTCTGCTGCAAAGCTTTCAAGCAGAAACTTGTAAAAGCGCTTCGCATGTTCTTTTTCATTGTCTGCTGTCTCGATAAAAATGTTTTTGATTTGCTTGTAGCCTTCCTTATCGGCAACTGAAGCATAATACGTGTAGCGGTTACGCGCCTGGGATTCCCCCGCAAACGCCTTTAGTAGATTTTCTGCTGTTCTCGTACCTTTTAAAGCATTCATTCCTAACCTCCTGTTTATTTCTGATTCAAGCAATCCGGACAGGTGCCCTTGAAATAAACAAACCTGCCGGTTACTTGATAGCCGTTTAGTTCGTTGATCGTACATTCTCCCATCTCTATGGGGAAATCAACGATCCTGCCGCAATGATTGCACTTAAAGTGCCCATGGTTCATGCCGGTGGCATCGTACCTTGTCTCGTTGCTGCTGATATTGATGGGAATGACAACCTCTTGCTCAACAAACAGGTTCAGTGTGTTATAAATAGTCGTTCGTGAGAGGGTTGGCATTTCTTTCACAAGTTGTTCATAAATCTCTTCTGCTGTAGGATGGCTGCTGTGTTCCACAAGGTATTCAAGAATCCTCAGCCGTGGGTATGATGGTTTCACGCCCTTTTCATCCAGAAGTTCCTTGATTGTATTGATATCGGACATAGCATGGCCTTCTTTCATGTTAATTGCAGGTGTGCGTATTATCTTGTAATTATTTTATTTTTGTAATCGTTACATTAATTATAATGAATATTGATTGTATTGTCAACATCAATATTGAGGTGCCCGGCAAGAGACCTTTTTATGACATTTTGTGATAAAAAATTCGAAAGTGTGTTCACAATCATCTTTATTGGGTATAAATATATTACTTCGTCCAATGTCAGGAGGCTGACAATGAAGAAACAGTTGAAGTCTTATCACAAATGGCTTAGCGCCATGCTGATATTGTTCCTTGTTCAGTTCATGCCCATCATTGTACATTCCATCCCTGATGGGCCAAAAACTGTTTTAGTTCTGAATTCATACCACCAGGGCTTTACGTGGACCCGGGAAGAATCTGAAGGAGCGATTTCAGTTTTGCTGGGAAGCGATGATTACATATCTGTCCTTGTGGAGTATATGGATTGGAAGAACTATTCCACACAGGAAAATTTGAATTTTCTCTACGATTACTACCTTTATAAGTATCAATATGAGAAAATAGATTTGGTGATCACTACCGATGACATCGCGCTGGATTTTGCATTGAAGCACAGGGATGAACTCTTCTCCGCTGCTCCGGTAGTATTTGCCGGTGTCAACCAGGAAGGCGTCAACACCCTCACAAAAGGGCATTCCAATTACACGGGAATTCTGGAGCCCGTGATCCCCGATGACGCCATTGACCTTGCCATGCGGACAAACCCAGCCCTGCAAACTATTTATTTAGTATACGATAATACAGAAAGTGCTCAGTCCACCACACGTCTTGCTGTCGAATCCATCCGGAATATCAACCACAACAGGGCACCTCTAAAAACGTCAAATTTCCTTTAGCATATCATACCCCCCCGAAAAATCAAGGGGATTTTGCAAAAAAATGTATGAATTTATCGTAGAATCATCAAAATATCTGTCTTAAACAGCCAT